>NZ_JBGCCT010000008.1:0-300000 GCF_041260665.1 Catenulispora sp. GP43
GGGGGGGGGGGGGCGCGGGGGGCGGGGGGGGGCCCCCGCCGGGGGGGGGGGCGGGGGGGGGGCCCGCGGGGGGGGGGGGGGGGGCCCCCCCCGCCCCCCCCCCCCCGGGGGGCGCCCCCCCCGACGCCCTGGCCGCGCGGCTTTCACCAGTAGTCGGAAGGAGCCAGCCGCTTTAGTTGGCCGCGGTGAACCGCTGCCGCCGGAACGCGGGCTTCTCGATCTCGTCCAGCATCGCGACCGCGTAGTCCTCGGCGGAGATCGCGTCGCCGGCGGGGGAGTCGGTCGCGGTCTTGTACTCGCCGGTGCGGGTGCCCGGCTGGATCAGCGGGGCCGGGCTGAAGTAGGTCCAGTCCGCGCTCTCGCCGAGGCCGCGGATGTAGTCCAGGGACTCCGCGCCGATGAGCGCCTCGGCCTTGTACAGGTCGGGGAACTCCGGGTCGTCGACCAGGCGGTGGTCGCCCACCAGCAGCGAGCCGGCGCCGCCGACGACGAGCAGGCGCGCGCCGCCGAGCGTCTCGGCCAGGGTGCGGACCTGGGCCAGGAACTCGCGGCGGTCGCCGCCGGTGCGGCTGGGGCCGATGGCCGAGACCACGACGTCGGCCTCGGCGGCGACGCGCTTGGCCAGCTCGGCGTCGCCGGCGTCGCCCTGGACCGGGTGCACGCCCTCGGGCAGCGCGGCGGCCGAGCGGGTGATGCCGGTGACGGCGTGGCCGCGGGTCAGGGCCTCGGCCACCACCCGGCTGCCGATCATGCCGGTGGCCCCGTAGACGGCGATCTTCATGGTCGTGTCTCCCTCGTTGCTGGTCTTTTGCTCGGTACGAGGACAGTAACCATTGGTAACTGATTACTTCAACGTGCTATAAGTACCTCATGGTTACTATCGCCCCACCACGGCTGGTCGACCGCTTCCGGGCCGCCCGCCGCACCGGCGAGCGCGGGGACCTGTTCGACGCCGACTGCCCGACCCGGCTCCTGCTGGACCGGATCGGCGACAAGTGGACGGTCCTGGTCGTCCTGCTGCTCTCCGACGGCCCGATGCGCTTCACCGAGCTGCGCACGCACCTCGGCCGCGTGGCGCCGAAGGTCCTGACCCAGTCACTGCGCCGCATGGAACGCGACGGCCTGGTCACCCGCCGGATCTTCGCCGAGGTCCCGCCGCGCGTGGAGTACACCCTCACCGAGCTGGGCCACTCCCTGGCCGAGCCGATCGCGGTGATCGGCGACTGGGCCGAGCTGAACATGCCCCGGTTCATCGCCGCCCAGCAGGAGTACGACGCCGCGCACGCGGCTCCCGGCGAAGGCTCGGAGTCGGAGTAGTCGGAGTCGGAGTCGGAGTCGGCGCCAGAGTCGGAGGCGGCACCGGAGACTGCTGGCGGCGGCTGATCTGCCTGATCCGCAGCTCGCTTAGGGCCACGCCTGGCCGGCCGCTCAGCAGCCGGACGGTCCCAGCCACCCGAGGATGCCGGCTGCTCGAAGCCCTCGGCGGCCGGAGCTCCCAGCTGCTCGTAGCTCTCAGCAGCCCGGAGCTCCCAGCTGCTCGTAGCTCTCAGCAGCCCGGAGCTCCCGGCCGCCCGAAGCCCTCAGCGGCCCGGAGCTTCCAAAGCTCCCAAAGCCCCCGAACCTCCCGCCCCCGTCACGCCGGCATCGGCAGCAGCATCACCGGCTCCGTGGTCGGCTGCGCCGAACCCCCGGCCGGCTCCACCGTCAGCCCGATCGTCCGCGCGTCGCCGAGCCCGTGGGCCAGCACCGAGTCGAACGCCTCGGCCGTCACCGGCACCACGCCGCCCGAGCGCGCCCCCGACGGACCCATCATCCACAGCTGATACACCTTGCCCGGGGCCAGCCGGCTCAGTCCGCTGACCGTGATCGCCGCCTCGTCGCGGGAGCGGGACACCAGGACCCGGCCGTTGCCGCCGGTGCTGACGTTCACGCTCTCGGCGTGCACGTCGGGGGCGGCCAGCAGGGTGGAGATCGCCGTGCTGCGCTGGCGGGCCTGGTCGATCTGGTTCTGCTGGTCGTTCAGCCGGACGCCCAGTACCGCGACCACCGCGGCCAGTCCGGCGGCCAGGCCCCAGCCCAGGGCGGTGAACCAGCGGCGCCGCGGCCGGCGGTCGGCCTGCCGGGCCGGTTCGTGGCTGACGACCGGCGGGATCTGCCGGGTCACCGCGATTCGCGCGTCGACCGCCGCCTTCAGGCGCGGCGGGGGAGTCTGGGCCGCGGCCGAGGCCAGCAGCGCCGCCGTCTCCTGGAGCTCGGCGACCTCCTGGACGCAGGTGGGGCACCGGGCCAGGTGGCGCTCGAACGCCTCGAGCTCGGCCGGCTCCAGCGCGTGGCACACATACGCGCCGGTCAGGGAGTGGACCTCCGGATCCATCGCGTTCATCATCCCACCCCCAGGCAGTCGCGGAGCCGGGCCAGGCCGTCGCGCAAGCGAGTCTTCACGGTTCCCAGCGGGCTGCTCAACAGATGCGCCACCTGCGAATAGGTGTACCCGCCGTAATACGCCAGCGTCACCGACTCACGCTGTAATTCCGTGAGGCCCTCCAGACACCGCCGCACCCGCTCCCGGTCCAGCCGTGCCTCCACCGCCTCCACCACCTCGTCGAACGGCGGCACGACCATCAGCTCCGCGGCGCGCGCCTCGCGCCGGGCCGAGGCGTCGGCGGACCGGACGCGGTCCACGGCGCGCGCGTGCGCCATCGTCAGCGCCCAGGCGCGCGCCGACCCCCGGTGCGCGTCGAAGCGGCTGGCGGTGCGCCAGATCTCGACCAGCACCTCCTGCGCCACCTCCTCGGCCTGCGCGGGGTCGCGCAGCACCCGGCGCGCCACGCCCAGGACCGGGCCGGCCAGCTGCTCGTACACCGCGTCGAAGGCGTCGCGGTCGCCGAGGGCGACGCGGTGCAGCTGCGCCTCCAACGTCGCCTGCTCCTCCGAAGCGGTCCTGGAGCCGGCACGTCCGAGCATGGGCTGTGGTCTCCACTCGTCGAAGTCGTCGGGGGCGCGCCGGCGCGCTGCCTGTCCCAATTCTCGCCTCACGACAGCTATTCGGTGCCCAGGCCGTGCCGGATTGGTCCGGACGTGTCGCCGGTTCCGGGACGGACCGGTGCTGCCGACCCTCGATCGGGTGACGCCCGGCGCGCCATTCCAATCCGCGGCGCGCGCCGTTCCGAACGGCTGGCATGAGGCGCTTGGGCAGGACGGTCGGCATAGCGGTCGGCACGGCGGTGGGGGCAGCGGCAAGGGCGCTGCGACGGGCCGCGGTTCTCGCCGGACCCGGCGCGGTGATCGGCCTGATCACGGCCGGTCTCGCGGTCGGCGTGGGAGAGCTGGCCGCGGTGTGGTCCGGGCCGCAGACGGCCCCGGCGATCGCGGTCGGCTCGGCGGCGATCGACCTGACGCCGACGCCGCTGAAGGAATTCGCGATCCGGAACTTCGGGACGGATGACAAGCTCGTCCTGCTCACCGGGATCTACTTCACGCTCGGCCTGATCGCGGTCGCCGCTGGCCTCATCGCCGTGCGCCGCCTCGGTTTCGGGGTCGCGCTCGTCGCGATGTTCGGCGTGGTGGGCGCGTGGGCCGCCTTGTCTCGTCCCACGTCGCAGAGCGGCGACCTGTGGCCGTCGTTGCTCGGGGCCGCTGCGGCCGCGGTGGCGATGTTCCTGCTGGTGCACAGCTATCGGGCTGCGAGAGCACCAGCATCGGAAGCTCCGCCGCCCTCGCGCCTGCCGGTCTGGGCCCAAGGCCGTCGAGGGTTCCTCGCCCTGGCCGTCGGCACCGCCGGCACGGCCGCGGCGACCGAGCTGGTCGGCCGGGTCGCGGTGGACCGGCGCTACGACGTCGCGGTCAAGCGCTCCCGGGTTCGGATCCCGACGCCGGCGGTGCGGGCGCCCGCGATCCCGGCCGGCGCGCATCCGAACGTCGTCGGTCTGTCCGAGTTCATCACCCCGAACTCAGAGTTCTACCGTGTCGACACCGCGCTGGTGCTGCCGCAGGTGGACCCGGAGGCCTGGACGCTGCGCATCCGCGGGCTGGTCGACCGCCCGCTGGAGCTGTCCTTCGCCGACTTGCTGTCCCGGCCGCTGATCGAGCACGACCAGACGCTGTCCTGCGTCTCCAACGAGGTCGGCGGCCCCTATGTGGGAACGGCGCGCTGGATCGGCGCCCCGCTGGCAGACCTGTTGCGCGAAGCCGGCGTCCAGCGCGGTGCGGACCAACTGGTCGGCCGCTCGATCGACGGCATGACCATCGGCACCCCGGTCGAGTCAGTGCTCGACGGCCGCACCGGCCTGCTCGCGGTGGCGATGAACGGCGAGCCGCTGCCGATCGCGCACGGTTTCCCCTGCCGCATGCTGGTCCCCGGCTTCTTCGGCTACGTCTCGGCGACCAAGTGGCTGGTGGACCTGGAGCTGACCACCTTCGCGAGCTACGACAGCTACTGGGTCCAGCGCGGCTACTCGAAGACCGCGCCGGTGAAGACCGCCTCGCGCATCGACGTGCCCAAACCGTTCGCGCACGTCCCGGCCGGCACCGTCACCGTCGCCGGGGTGGCCTGGGCCACGCACCGGGGCATCGACGCCGTCGAGGTCCGCTCCGACGGCGGTCCGTGGACGCTCGCGCGCCTGGCCCAGGCCGACACCCCGGACACCTGGCGGCAGTGGACGTGCTATCTGGATCTGCCGCCGGGCTTGCACCAGCTGGAAGTCCGCGCGACCGACGCCACCGGCGCCGTGCAGACCGCGCAGCGTGCCGACACCTTCCCCGATGGCGCCACCGGCTGGCATTCGGTGGTCTTCACCACCACATAAGGGCTTTGCAATCGCTGTCTCACACAGCGTTGGAAGTCATGAAAAACACTGACCAATCCGGATCCGCAGCGGCTCCGAATACCGATCGTCAGCAGCACCCGGACACCCGAATCAAGGAGCTAATCCATGTTCTCCACCCGCAGCAAGACCGCCGCCGCCCTGCTGTGCTCGGCGGCGATCGCGGTGAGCGCGAGCGCGTGCAGCAGCAGTACGAGCAAGCCCGCCGCCGCTCCGGCCGCGTCGTCGTCGAGCTCGATGCCGGTCGCCGCCTCGTCCAGCTCCTCGGACATGAGCACCGGCTCGACGGGCTCGGCCGACGCGCCGTTCGGCACGGCCTGCTCGGCGGTGCCCAGCACCGGCCCGGGCAGCTTCACCGGCATGGCCACCGACCCGGTCGCCACCGCCGCCTCGCACAACCCGGTGCTGTCCACGCTGGTGACGGCGGTCGGGGCCGCGGGCGTGGGGGACACCCTCAACTCCGCGCCGGGCATCACGGTCTTCGCGCCGACCAACGACGCGTTCGCCAAGATCCCGGCCGACACCCTCAAGTCGGTCCTGGCCGACAAGGCCCAGCTGACCAAGATCCTGACGTACCACGTCGTGTCCGGGCGGCTCTCGCCGAGCCAGCTGGCCGGCACGCATACCACGCTGGAGGGCGGCACGGTCACCGTCACCGGATCCGGCCAGTCGTTCAAGGTCGACAACGCGAACGTGGTCTGCGGCAACGTGCAGACCGCGAACGCCACCGTGTACATCGTCGACTCGGTGCTGATGCCGCCGACCAGCTGAATCAGGACTCGCTGAATCAGGGCTCGACGACGTGGCGGCTGCGAAGGTGTCGGAGCCCTCTGACATTCTGATGCCGATCAAGTGGATCGGCAGGGGTGGTGGAGCGATGTACGGGCCGACGACCGGGCTTCCGGAGACCGTGATCGACGCGATCGCGCAGGTGGCGGCGGCGGAACTGAACCGGGTGGCGCAACTGGTTCCGCCCTCGCCGGCGGCCGAGCTGGGCCGGCTCGGCCGGCCGCAGCCCGACCGCGGTCCGCTCGGGCCGCGGTCGGCCCGGGTTCTGATGCCGTCGGGCGTCCAGCAAGGCTCGGCGGCCAGGGCCGGGATGGCCGGCCTCCAGCCGTTGCTCGCCGAGCGGTTGCTCGGCGCCCTGGAGCTGACGGTGGCGGCACTGGATCTCCCCGTGCCGCAGCTGGTTCAGGTTCTGCCGGACGGCGGCCCTTCCGGCCGCAGGGCCCTCACCGTGGCGGTCGGGAGCCAGGGCGAGATGGTCTCGGAGCTGTCCAAACTGGACGGCCTCGTGCCCGGTGCCACCGACATGGTGGCCTCCGTCGTCGCCGCCGTCGCCGAGCACCCCTTGGTGGCTCCCCAGTTGACCGGCACCGGTTCGGACGAGGCCGGCATCGCCGCGGCCCACGGTGCGCGGCACCTGGCACTGACCGTCGTGGTCGCCACGATCGTGCTGCGGCCGCTGTGGCCCGCCGTCACCGCCCCCGCGATCATCGGTACGGCGCTCGGGGTCGTGGCGCCGATCCTGCGTGACGCGTCCATGCCCGCCTCCTACGCCGAAGCCGCGCTGGCCAAGCGCCGGGCCGAATACCTGATGCCGCGCTACGGCAACGGCCGGGCCGTCGTCGCCGATCACGTCTTCACCCTGGCCGAAGGGCCGCTCGAATCCACTGCGGACTTCTCGGAGAACGGTCTGGTCGCGGTGCTCCCCAACGGGATCGCCGTTCGTACCGCACAGGAATCCGGTTCCGTCTCCGTCGGATTGCATGTGGTCAAGGAGCCACCGGAGCCGGATGCCTCCAGGTGGGACGAGATCGTCGAGGTCGGCTGGCGCGCCCCGGCCGGCGGCGCGGCGCTGTCCGGCAGCGGCGAGACCACCCAGATATCTCAGGCAGTACAGATCACGCCCCCGTGGCCCGGCGAGTATCGGGCTCGGGTCTGCGCATCCGGCCGGGACGGCGAGAACCATCATGAGTCCTACCAAGTCGTGGTCTGGCGCGCGGAGGCCGCTGATCCCGTGGTCCACAAGCATTCCGACCGGCTCGGGTATTCACTGCGGGGCGAAGCCGCGCCGCCGGTTGTCCGTACCCCCGATGAGGTCTACCACTGGATCGAGCGCAGCCACCTGTCCCAGGCCGCCACGGTCACCTTCGTCGCGGGCAAGTCCGGTTCCGAGGTCTTGCGCGCTTTCGGTGCCGACGAGTCCGCGCCGGCCCCGATTCGCGAGTTCGAGCGCCGGCACTACAGCAACACCGATCCGTGGGCCTGTGTGCTGGACGTACCCGGCGGCGCGGTCGCCGTCGAGTTCAACGGCTGGGAAGGCAGTAACAGGCCGGTGCTGCGCGCTGCGTCGTCCCCGGACACGCTGGCCGCGAGCATGTTCTGGAACATCAACGCCGTGCGCCGGTTCTCCTTGGCCCGCAACGGAAACGTGCTGACCAACACCGATCTGTACCTGGACGAGATCGACGCCCCGGAAGCCCTGGAACTCTTGGCAGACCTCGATGTGGAGGGTCGGCACCGTAACGCCGTCGGGTTGCTGGCCGCCAGCCGGTTCACCGGCGTCTGGCTCTCGGCCGAGGATCTGGACCGCATCCAGGCCGTCGACATCGGCTACCCGATCCTGCCGCTGCTGCCCGAGTTGTACGCGGAGCGGCGCCTGCCGGACGGCTCACGCAGCTGGCCCGGCCAGGGCCCGCTCGGTGCGGACACCGACCGCCTGGCCACGCTGCCCGATGACGAACTGCGCGAGTTCGCATGGTGGGTCGCGGCCTTCGCCGTCGAGCACTCCGAGCACTCCGAGCATTCCGAGCTGTCCGAGCACTCGGTCCTCACCGCGACGCTGGCCGCCCGGTCCTTCTCACCCGAAGCCGAGGAACTGGCCCGCCGCTCCCAACTCCACGACCACAACAAGCACCGATGGCTCTGGACGACCCTGCACCAGGCCACCAACCCCGATCCGCTGGGCGCCGCCATCCGGGCCCTGGACGCGGCACGCAACGCCGTGGCCGGCCATGCCGCCGAACTGCTGGAGCAGGCACAGGCCCGGCTGCCCGGGCAAGCCGTTCGGTAGCAAACGGCCATCGGCTCACAGGGGCGTCAGTCATGTCGAAACTCGGTACGGCGGTCGACACACTCGTCGAGCGCCTGGAAACCTACGAGGCCCGGATCGAGGAACTCACGGAGAACGTCAAAGCCCTGACGGAGAAGGTCGCCACGCTCGAAGCCCGGCTGGTGAAGGCGACCACCGCCGACGTGGGCTTCGAGCTCGTGCCGATCCGCGACGAGGCGACCATCGCCCTGGCCGAGTACCGGCGCCAACTGGACGACGTGCCGTTCTCACCCGAGGCCGACGGCGTGACGCCGGCCATGCGTGCCGAACACTACGCGGCGGCCGACGCCGTGGCCCGGGCGGCGAGCTGGGTCGCGCAGTCCGGCCCGAGCCGCGACAAGGAGATCTACGCGGCTATCGGCACCGGACGCAAAGCCCTGATCCGCCTCACCGCGATGCTCGAACGCCGGCCGATCCCCATGCCGCTGCTGACCGCCGACGAGCTCTCCGGCCACGTCAACGCCGCGACCGACGTCCACACCGGCGACCGGTTCCGCTGGGAAGGCGACGGCGACGCCGAATTCCTGGTGGACCGGCCGGTGCCCGGCAAGCCCGTGCTGCTCGAGGTCGTCTCGCTCGGTGAGCGCCACCTGGAGCTGAACGTCGTCCAGGTCGAGCGCACCGACCGCAAACTGGAGGAACACCGTTCGGGGTCGGCCGGCCGGGGGTTGGTCTTCAGGAAGATGGCACGCCCCGAGGTCACCCATCTGCGCATCACCGGCAGCGGATCCTGGCGCGCGCGGGTGGTCCAGCCCGACGAGCTGCCGCCGATGGAGCGCGTGACGACCGGACAGGGCGAGGCCTGGTTCCGGCACACGCTGGGCGCCAGGAAGGTCGCGATCCAGGGGGCCGAGGGCGGCTCCCTGGAGTTCGTGCCGGACTGTACCTGCAGGGGCATCTGCACCAACTACGACCACTGCACCCCGAAAGCCCTCACCTACTACAGCGGCGAATTCCGGGAGGACAGGACTTTGCCGCGCAAGAACGGAATGCTGTCCGTGTCGATGTATCCGAAGTCGGTGTGGTCGGTCACCATTCTCCGCTAGCGGGCTATCGCTGCGCCGCGCGGGCAGTCGCCAGTTCTTCGCGCAGCCGGTCGGCCTCGGCTTCGGCGCGCTCGGCGCGGGCCTGGTGCGCGGTGGAGGCGGAGGCAAGGGCTTCGGACCTGTCGGCGTAGGCCTTTTCCAGACGGCGGACTTCCTCGGCGTGTCGGTGGGCCTCGTCCTCTTTGGTCTGGACGGCAGCGGCGGCGCGTTCCTCGGCGCGGGCCTGCTCGATCTCAGCGTGCTGCTGTGCGGCGCGGGCGGTGGCGACGTCCGCCTCCGCGCGCTGCTTCACCGTTTCGAAGAGCTGCCCGAGCGCTTCACCCGCGGCGGTGGCGATCTCCGGCTCGTCCATGGTCGTCATCTCTTCGAAGAGCTTTGTGATCTTCTCTTCGGCGGTCGGCTCCGACTGTTCGCTGCCCATCCGTGGCCCCTCGTGAGTTGTCGGACGGCACGAACGTACCTCCACGCCCTAGGTCTGCGGCGGCCTGGGAATGAAACCACTGGTACGCGCCGCGTACTCGGCGTACCCGGGACGCGTCGCCTTCAGATGCGCCTCCACCAACGGCTTGCCGCTTCCGGACGTCAGCAGCCACGTCATCAGCACCGGCGACAGGATCGTCAGCAGCGTGGGCCAGGCGCCCACGCCGATGAGGAACAGGCCCCACCACACGCAGGCGTCGCCGAAGTAGTTCGGGTGCCTCGTGTAGCGCCACAAGCCTTCGGTCATGAGGCGGCCGCGGTTCGCGGGGTCGGCTTTGAAGCGGGCCAGCTGCCAGTCGCCGACGGTTTCGAAGCCGAGTCCGAGCAGCCACAGCGCCACCCCGATCACGGCTGCCGTCAGACCCGCACCTGACGCGCCGGTCGCCACAAGACCGACCTGCACCGGCAGGGAGATGAACCAGACCAGGACCGCCTGCAGCAGGTAGACCCGGGTGAAGGCGGTCCAGGCCGGGTTGCCGCCGGCCTTGGCCAGCATCGCGGCGTAGCGGGGGTCCTCCGGGGCGCCGCGTCCGCGCCGCGCGATGTGGACCGAGAGCCGCAGCCCCCACACCACCGTGCAGACCGCCAGCAGCCAGCGGCGCCAGCCGTCGCCGTGATCGGTCGTCAGCGCCGCTGTGACGACGGCGACCAGCGCGAACGCCGATCCCCAGACGGCGTCGACGTAGCGGTGGCGTCCCCGGGCCATGCCGACGACGAACACGCCGCTGAACGCGATCAGCAGCACCGCCGCGTCGATCGCCGAGACGGCGGCGAAGGCCCCCACGGATTCGGCCCGCATCCTCATCGTCCTCCAGATCTTGCGGTTCGCGTTCGGGGTACCACCGGCAGACCGCGCAGGAACAACGCGATTCCCTGCCGCCGGATCCGCGCGGCGACCGCGAGCGGCGCCATCGGGTGCCGGGCGGCCAGGCGCAGCAGTTCGCGGCCGGTCGCGGCCCGGCGCTCGCCGTGCACGCTGGCCACGAACGGCGGCGCCTCGGGCAGGTCCAGCCGGATCGCCAGGCTCAGCCGCTCGCCGGGTTCGGGGACGCGCATCCGGTAGACGCCGCCGTCGATCGGCAGGAACGGCGAGACGTAGAAGTCCTTGGCGACGTCCGCGCGGCCCTTGTCGTCGGGGAACAGCAGGTAGGCGTGGCGTCCGCCGTAGGTGTTGTGCACTTCGGCGACGACGCACACCAGCCGCTCCTCGGCGTCGCGGCACCAGTAGACGGTCAGCGGATTGAATACGTACCCGAACACCCGGGCCGCCGTGAGCATCAGCACCCTGCCGTCGCGGAGGAACACGCCGCGATCGGCGAGGAAGTCCTCCAATCCCGCGCGGATGCTCAGGTCGTGGCCCGAGAAGTGGTCGGCGGGGACGAACCCGGCGAACGGACGCAGCGGGCCGGGCAGGTGCGGCAGGTCGTCGAGATCGACCAGCCACAGGTAGGAGGAGTACGTGAAGTCGTTGGCGACCGCGCCGCGCCGCGTATGGCGGATGCGGCACTCGTACAACGCGGCCGACCTCACCACGTCACCCCGAAAGCCGCCGCCGCCGCCACCCCCGAGGCGCAGCCGTCCTCGTGGAAGCCCCAGCCGTGATAGGCGCCGGCGTACGCGGTGCGCGCGGTGGTCAGCTCCGCCAGCCGTGCCTGCGCCGCGACCGACTCCGGGGTGTACACCGGGTGCTCGTAGCGCATGCGGTCGATCACCCTGGCCGGGTCGATCCGGTCGGTGGCGTTCATCGTGACCAGGTACTCGATCGGCGCGTCGAGGTGGTGCAGCTGGTTCATCGCGTAGGTGACAACGGCCCGGTCCGGCGCTCCGTGCGGCGTTCCGTGCGGCGTTCCGTCCGGGGCCGCCGCGCCGCCGCCGGAGCAGGACGGCAGCAGGTAGTTCCACGAGCTGTACGCCGCCCGCGTCGAGGGCAGCATCCCGGTGTCGGTGTGCAGCACCGTCTCGTTGACCGAGTACGGGATCGCCCCGAGCACCGCCCGCTCCGTCGGGCTCGGATCGGCGAGCAGCCGCAACGCCTGGTCGGAGTGGGTCGCGACGACGACCTTGGCGACGGTGTGCACCTCGTCGGCGTCGTCGCGGATCCGCACGCCGTCCCCGGTACGGCTCAGCGACCGCACCGGGGTGCTCAGGTGGACCGCGTGCAGGTTCTTCACCGTCCGGTCCACGTAGGTTTTCGAACCGCCGGTGACCGTCCGCCAGCTCGGTGAACCGGTGACGGCCAGCATCCCGTGGTGGTTGAGGAACTGGAACAGGTAGGCGGCCGGGTAGCGTTCGGCGGTCTCGCGGCCCGAGGACCACACCGCCGAGACCAGCGGCAGGATGAAGTGGTCGGCGAAGAAGCGCGAATAGCCGCCGGCGGCCAGGAACTCCCGCAGAGTGATGCCCGACGCCGCCGGCCGAGGCGTGTCCGCCAGCAGCTGCCGCGCCTCGCGGTGGAACCTGCGCACCTCCAGCAGCATCCGCACGAACCCCGGCCGCAGCGCCCGGCCCGGGGTGGCCAGCAGGCCGCGCGGGCCCTTGGCGCCGGCGTACTCCAGGCCGCAGCCCTCGCAGCGCACGCTCATCGACATCTCGGTCGGCTGGGTGGCCACGCCGAGCTCGTCGAACAGCCGGATGAGGTGCGGATAGGTGCGGCGGTTGTGGACGATGAAGCCGCTGTCCACCGACAATATGCGGCCGGACTCGGCCACCTCGTGGGTGTGCGCGTGGCCGCCGAGGCGACTGTCGGCTTCGAACAGCAGCACGTCGTAGCGGCGCTGGAGCAGGTAGGACGCCGTGAGTCCGGCGACGCCGGATCCGATCACCGCGACCTGCTCGCGGCGGGCGTCCCGCCCTGGTGCCGAACCGGTCACCGATACCTCCCTCGACGATGTCTCGACAGGAGGTATTCGGTGCCGGACGGGATCCGGATTGGGGTTCGCGGGGTGGTTTCGCCGATCGCGGCCAATCCGCGGCGTGTTCGGCGCCGAATCCCGGGTGTCGGCCGGGATTCGGGTGTGCTGAGCTGGTGGAATGGAGCGGTGAGTAAGCCAATGCCTTCGTCGTCGTCACCTTCGCGGGCCGCGGTCGCGGTGTTCACCCGTGATCTGCGAGTCCATGACAACCCGGTCCTCGCCGCCGCGGCGGCGTCCTCCGACGGGCGGGTGGTGCCGTTGTTCGTGCTCGACGGCGGCATCCTGCCGCGGATCAGCCCGACGCGGCGAAGGTTCCTGGAGGAGTCGCTGGCCGATCTGGACGCCGGGCTCCGCCGGCTCGGCGGGCGCCTGGTGCTCCGCTCCGGCGATGTCGTCGCAGAGGTCTGCCGGATCGCGCACGAGGCGGACGCCGCCGAGGTCCACATGGCCTGCGACGTCACGGCCTACGCGCACGAGCGCCAGGACGCCCTCGCCTCGGCGCTGCGGGCCCAGGGCGCCGAACTCCATCTGCACGACCAGGTCCACACCATCCAGCCGCCCGGCGATCTGCGGCCCGGCGACCGCGACCACTTCTCGGTCTTCACCCCCTACTGGCGGCGCTGGGCCGAGATCCCGCTGCGTCCGCCGGCGACCGCGCCGCACCTGAGCGTGCCGGACATCGCCGGCCAGGAGCTGCCGATCCCCGCGGACGCCGAGCGGGCCGGGGGACTGCGCGGCGGCGAGACCCAGGGCCGCAAACGGGCCGAGCAGTGGCTGGACAAGACGGTGGAGGAGTACGAGGGCATCCACGACGACCTCGCCGCCGACGCCACCTCGAAGCTGTCGCCGTACCTGCACTTCGGCTGCCTGTCAGCCACCGAACTCGCCGCCCGGGCCGGTCGCGACCACCCCGGCTCCGGCGCCGAGGCCTTCCTGCGCCAGCTGTGCTGGCGCGATTTCCACCACCAGGTCCTCGCGGCCCGCCCCGACGCCCCGCACACCGACCTGCGTCCGCGCGGCCCGTGGCGCGACGACCCCGAGGCCCTGGCCGCCTGGTCCGAGGGCCGCACCGGCATCCCGATCGTCGACGCCGGCATGCGCCAACTCGCCGCCGAGGGCTGGATGCACAACCGCGCGCGCCTGATCACCGCGAGCTTCCTGACCAAGACCCTGGGCATCGACTGGCGTCCCGGCGCGGTGCACTTCGCGCACCACCTGCTCGACGCGGACGTCGCCAACAACGTCCTGAACTGGCAGTGGGTCGCCGGAACCGGCATGGACACCCGCCCCAACCGGGTGCTGAACCCACTGCGGCAGGCGGCGCGGTACGACCCGGCGGGGGAGTACGTGCGGCGCTATGTGCCCGAACTCGCCGACGTCGCCGATCCGGGGCACGTGCACGAACCCTGGCGGCTCGGCGAGAGCGCTTTGAAGGAGCGCGACTATCCGGCGCCGATCGTCGAGGTGGGCGGCGGAAAGGTGGGCAAGCGCGTGGACGAGCCCGGCGAGGCGCTGTTCTGAAGCCGAGACCGCGGCAGGCAAACGGCGGGTTACCCGCTCCGTACCTATAACTGAATCTTGATATCAGGGCCTTGCGGTCTTCGGTACTCGTGGGTAGCTTCCCCGGCGAAGCCCCCCTTCGCCACCGACCGGAAGGCTCCATCCCCATGCCCCACGCGATATCGCGCCGCTTCGCCGTGCTCGCCGCCGCTTCCGCGGCCGTCGCCGGAACCGCGATCTTCTTCGGCCCCGACGCGCCGGCCGCGCACGCCGACATCACCTGCTCCACCGCCTACCTGCCGCTGCCGGACCCGGTCTGCACCCCGGGCGCGCTGAACCCGGACGTCACGCAGGACACCATCGACTCGACGATATGCGTGTCCGGCTGGACCGCGACCGTCCGTCCGCCGACGTCGTACACCAACGCGCTGAAGGTGAAGCAGATCGCCGAGTACGGCTATAGCGACACCAGCACCAGCGACTACGAGGAAGACCACTTCATACCGCTGGAGCTCGGAGGCGCCCCGCGCGACGCGCAGAACCTGTGGCCCGAGCCGCACTACAGCAGCGACGGTTCGGGGAACACCTCGTACACGAAGGACCAGGTCGAGAACAAGCTGAAGAAGGCTGTGTGCGACGGCAGTGCCGGTCTGAGCGACGCGCAGAACGCGATCGCGACCGACTGGACGACGGCGCTGGCGACGCTCGGGCTGAGCTGAGCCGGCCTATTCCTCTTCCACCTGTGCGGCCTGTGCCCGCCCCGCCTCGGTGAGGCGGGCCAGCGCCGCCAGGTGCCGGTCGAAGGCGGCGCGTCCGTCGGCCGTCAACGACAGCCAGGTGCGCGGCCGCCGGCCGACGTGGCCCTTGCGGATGCGGACGTATCCCGCCTCCTCCAACGCCGTCGCCGCCTTAGACAGTGTCGGCGCGGCGATGGCGCAGGTCTCCGCGACCGTCCCGAACTCCGCCTCGGCGCACCCGGCCAGGAACGCGGCCAGCTTCAGCTTGGGCAGCGTCCCGAAGGCCTCGTCCGGCTCGGCCTGTCCGTCAGGTCCCGGCCCGGTGATCACCGCGCGGCCTGCCGCGCGAGCCGCCGCCACGTCGTGGCACCGAGTACCAGGCCGGCCGCGATCTCGATCCAGCCCCAGTGCGCGCCGACCACGAGCACCATCGCCGCCGCCGTTCCCGCCGCGGCGATGCCGAACGTGCGCAGACGCTGACGCCGCCGCGCCGGATCGTCGACGCAGTCGTCGAACCTCGGCACCACCCCGGCCCGCCGCCATCCGGCGACCACCGGCAGCATCGTCGCGAACGTCACCAGCACCAGCGCCGCCCCGGTCAGCCCGCAGATCCGCGCGAGCGTCCCGTGCAGCAGGAAGCTGACGCCCATCAGCGACAGCGAGGCGGCGTAGCCGATGCCGATGGCCGGCGGGAACCAGGCCGGGAAGGCGGGCCGGTCGGCGGCGGCGCGCAGCGCGGTCGCGGTGTCGAAGGCGGCTGCGGGGGTCAGGTCGTCGTCCGTCATACGTTTCACTCTAGCATCTAGTTTCCATTTGGAAACTAGATGCCGATCGGAGGGTCGGCCGCCGCCGGCTCAGCGGTAGAGCGGCAGGCTGCCGCTCAGCTTCTGCACCGCCTTCTTCGCGCCGACCACCGCGACGCCGACGTACACGTGCTCCTCGGCGCCCGTGTCCTGCATGGCCTGCATGTACGAGCCGTAGTCCCGGGCCGCCTGGGCCGAGGCGGTGAAGTCCACCAGGAACACGTCCGGCTCCGCGAGCGCCTTGGCGACGATGCCGCGCAGCACCTGCGGGTCGGCCTTGAGGACCGGCAGCGGTACCTCGGTGATCGGGTGGTGCAGCTGGCCGTCGCGGTCCTTGACCTCCGGTCCCAGCGCGGATTCGCCGTACGCGTCGCCGATCGAGAGCGCCAGGACGGCCGCGGCGTTCATCGCCAGCCCCGTGGGCAGCGCCCCGTCGACGACGATCGCGCACTTCTCGAAACGGGGCAGGGCGGCTTCGGACATCGGCATGGGGAACTCCTCGGGATCGAACCATCACCGGACTCGGGGGCCGAGCGTAGCTCGTGGTGCGGATCAATCGCTCAAGATCCGAATTAAGTTCTGCTAGGTTGCCAGGGTGACCGATTTAGACGCCATTGATTCGGCGCTGCTGGCGCTTTTGCAGAACGATGGACGGCGTACGAACCGCGAGCTGGCCACGATGCTGAACATCGCCCCGTCGACCTGTCTGGAGCGGATGCGCTCCCTGCGCCGGCGCGGCCTGATCGTCGGGTACCACGCGCAGGTGGACCTGGCGGCCATCGGCCGGACGCTGCAAGCGCTCATCGCGGTGCGGGTCAGGCCGCCGAACCGGGCCGTCATCGACGGGTTCCGGGCGTTCGTGGAGCAGCTGCCCGAGGTGCTGTCGGTGTTCGTGGTGTCCGGCGGCGACGACTTCCTGATCCATGTCGCCGTCAAGGACACCGATCAGCTCCAGGCTCTGGTGCTGGACAAGCTGACGCGGCGCAAGGAACTCGCGGACGTGAGGACGTCGCTCGTGTACGAGCACTTGCGCAAGACAGAGATCGCACCGCTATAAGGCTCGGCGGCCGGGCTGGGCAGCTTCTGCCCCGACCCGGCCGCCGTCGGCCGCCCTCACCGGCGCGTCACAGGCTGGTGGCCGTGATGTCGCCGGTGGACGTGGTGGCCTTGATGGTCAGCGCGGCGTCGGCACCCTCGCTGTTCGCCAGCGCGTTGGTGATCCGGCCGCGGCTGGTGCCGGCGTCCAAGGTGGCCGCGACGCCGTGGGCGGCGCGCACGGTGATGCTGCCCGCCTCGGTGCGCAGCTCGACCGCGCCGGCGACCGCCTCGGCGACGGTGATGTCGCCGGTGCCGTTGCTGATCCGCGCCGGACCGGTGAGCCGCCCGACGGTGACCTCGCCGGTGTGCACCGTGAGCCGGAGGCCGGCGACCTCGGCGAGGTCCACCGTGCGGTACCCGCCGTCGAAGACGACCTCACCGAGCCGGCCGGTGCCGTAGAGCTCGGCCGCGGCGGCCTTGCCCTGGAGCCGGGAGCCGGCGGGGACCTGGATCGTCACGTCCACCGAGCCCGAGCCGAGCAGACGGCCGGCCTCGGCGGTGACGACGCGCAGCACGCCGTCGGCGAACTCGACCGAGGTCTGCTCGGCGGCCTTCACGTCCCGCTTCTTCGAGGCCTCGGCCGGCAGCACCTCGACCGTGGACTCGGCGCGCTCGCCGGCGACCAGCCGGACCCGGCCCGCCGGGATGTCCAGGACCACGAGGACCGGGCTGGCGGTGGCGAAGGTGTTCATGGTGTTCTCCCTGTCTGCGCCGCGGGCCCCGTCGGCCCGCTGTCGTGTCTTCACTTTCGGCGGGCGCGCTGACACGGGCCTGACCCGGTCCTGACAGCACCGCTGACACGGTTGACACGGCTGACATGGCTAGGCTGGTGGCCGTGGACGGAGAACTGAGCGGCGGAATCACGAACGCGGGCGCGGTCTTCCGACGCGGCGAGTTCGTGGATCGGCCGGCGCAGGCGCACGCGGCGGCCATTCATCGTTTCCTGGAGGCCTTGCCGGAACACGGTTTCACCGGCGCCCCCACGCCTGTCGGCCTGGCCGACGGACGCGAGCAGCTCACCTACGTGCCCGGCGATGTCGCCCTTCAGCCGTATCCCGCCTGGTCCATGACCGAGGCGGCACTGACATCGGTCGGCGCGCTCCTGCGGCGATTCCATGACGCGTCGTCGGCGATTCCGCTGGAGCCGGGCGTCCCGTGGACTACGGACCTGGCCGATCCGCGCGGTGGCACGATGCTGTGCCACAGCGATGCCTGCGTGGAGAACGTCGTCTTCCGCGACGGCGAGGCCTACGCCCTGATCGATTTCGACATGGCCGCACCGGGCCGTCCGCTCTGGGACGTCGCGATGGCCGCACGCTACTGGGTCCCGATGCTCGATCCCGAGACTGCCGCGCAGTTCCCGTCCTACGTCGGGCTCGATCCCGTGCGCCGCCTGCGGATCCTCGCCGACGGCTACGGGCTGTCGGCCGACGATCGATCTGTGTTGCTGAGTGTCATTGACGAGGTGACGGTGGTCGAACGCGCGGAAATCGCAGCCCGGCTCGAAGCCGGTGACACGTCATTCGCCAAGGCCTTCGACAAACACGGCGGATGGGCTACCTGGGACCGGTTGCAGGCCTGGCTCGTGGATCAGCGCGCGACCTTCCTTGCCGCGCTGCTCCGGTAGACGGCCCACTACAGCATGGCCATAAACAGCACGGCCCACAACAGTCCGAGGCCGCCGGGGCCGGTTCGGGAAACCGGCCCCGGCGGCGATCAGCGGATCATCCGTGCCCTTACTCGCTCTCCAGCACCTCGGCGAACGCGATGATCACACCGCCGGTGGCGTGCTGCTTGGTGGCGCCGACCAGCGGGCCGGCCTCGGCGGCGGCGGCGCTGGCCGCCGCGTAGTCGGCGAAGTACAGGTCCAGGATGCGGTGGGCCGGGGTGGGGCTGCCGTCCTCCTTCGGCCAGACCTTGGAGGCCTCCAGGCGGACCAGGCCGGGGAGCTTGCGGGCCAGGGCGAGCTGGTCGGCGTAGGCGGCCTCGAAGGCCTCGGGGTCGGTCGGGTTGGAGTACACGAAGGTGATCTTGGTGGGGTTGCTGTACCCGGACATGGTGGTCTCCCGTTGAGTTGCTCGAATGAGGTTCGTGGTTCCGTAAGGTGGCCCCACTCACTGTTCGACGAGCGTATTCAGAGGAATGGGCAGGGACTATGACCGCTCCGCCGGAAAACCTTGCAGATCGTCCAGCGGCCGTCGCGGGTGTCGGCGAGACCCACGACCTGCTGTCGGAACTCCTGCGAAGCGTCCGGCTCAGCGGTGAGCGGATCGTCGCCTACGCCCCGCCGCCGGAGTTCTCCATCGGGTTCGCCGACCGGGGCAGCCTGCACATCGTCGAGGAGGGCGAAGTCACCCTTCAGATCGAGGGTCATCCGCACGTCGAGCATCTGCGGGGCGGCGACTTCGTGCTGTTGCCGCGCGGCGATTCGCACTCCATCAGCGGTACCGGCAGCGGTACCGGCAGCGGTACCGGCAGCGGTACCGGCAGCGGTACCGGCAGCGGTACCGGCAGCGGTACCGGCAGCGGTACCGGTCCGGGCGCGCGATGGCTGTGCGGCACGTTCACCATCGGTGACCCGCAGGCCAGCCACCTGCTCGGGAGCCTGCCGGCGGTGATCATCCTGCGCGGCTCCGGCGGTCCGGATCTGGAGGCGCTGGAAGGGCTCGAAGTCGCCCGCCGGATGATCGTGCTGGAGATGCAGTCGCCGTCGCAGGGTTCCGCGGTGATGGTCTCCCGCATCCTGGATCTGATCTTCATCCAGATCATGCGCACCTGGGCCGCTGGTGCGGACGCCGAGCCGAACTGGCTGGCCGGCGCCTTCGACCCGCAGATCGGCCTGGCCCTGAGCGCCATCCACCGCGATCCCGGCCACGACTGGACGGTCGACGAGCTGGCCCGGGCCTGCGCCCTGTCGCGCTCGTCGTTCGCCGCGCGCTTCGTGGGACGGGTCGGCAAGCCGCCGGCCACCTACCTCGCGCACGTGCGCCTGGACGCGGCCACCAGCCTGCTGCGCGACACGTTCCTGCCGGTCGCGCAGGTCGCCGAGAACGTCGGCTACGCCTCGGAGGCGGCGTTCAGCCGGGCGTTCCGGAACCGGTACGGCACGCCGCCGGCCCGTTGGCGGCGCGACGTCCGGGTCCGCTGACGGGGCCCGTCCTGTCAGGCCTCTGAGCTATCGGACTTATCAGGCCTCTGAATCAGCCAGCCGCTTGCGGTCGGCGGTGATGACCGCCTCGGCGGCGGCGCGGTCGGCCCACGTGCCGGGCTGCGCCTGCCGCCCGGGCTCGGTGTCCTTGTAGATGTCGAAGAAGTGCCCGATCTCGTCCAGCCGCTCCTGGGGCACGTCGGACAGGTTCTGGATGTCTTCGTAGCGGGGGTCGCCGGCCGGGACGCACAGGATCTTGTTGTCCTCGCCGCCCTCGTCGTGGGAGCGGTAGAGGGCCACCGGCCGGACCGACACCTCCACGCCGGGAAACGCTGGATCGTCCAGGAGTACCACGGCGTCCCGCGGGTCCCCGTCCAGGGCCAGCGTGCCGGGGATGTAGCCGTAGTCGGCCGGGTAGCTGGTCGAGGTGAACAGCTGCCGATCCAGCCGGATGCGGCCCAGACGGTGGTCCATCACGTATTTGTTCCGGGAACCGGCCGGTATCTCGATCACCACGTCGAATCGCATCATGGTCTTCACGTCGAACGCGGTACCCGGGTTGGGTCAGGAGGAAACGCAGGAAATGCCGCTGAGTGGCTGGTTCGCTCCGTTGATCACCATTCCCCACGACGTCGCTGCTCCCGGCGCCAGGGATCCGTTGTACGAAACGGAGTCCGCGGTCACCGCCTGGCCGGATTGGCTGGCCGTCACGTTCCAGGAGCTGGCGATCGTCTGCGCACCGGCGAAGGAGAAGCGCACAGCCCAGGCGGAGGTGGCGACGGCACCGGTGTTGGTGACGGTGAACGCGAGCTGGTAGCCGCCTGACCAGGAGCTGGTCACCGAGGAGGTGACCGAGCAGCCGGCGCCTGCGGCCGAGCTGGAGGGCGAACTGGGTGAGCTGGGTGAGCTGGGTGAACTCGGCGGCGAGGAGTCGCTCGAACTCGGCGTCGAGCTCGGGCTGGAGCTCGGCGAACTGGAACCCGACCCCGGCGCTGTCGTGTACGTAACCGGCGTATAGGCGGCGCCGCAGTTGCTCCCGCACGAGGACGGCAGCGAGAAGCTGTACACCTGCCCGCCGTTGACGAGGTTGTCCGACGCGTCGGTCACACGGATCTGGTAGCTGGACCCGGCCGCGACCGTCGGCCCGATGATGTAGGCCTGCCCCATGTCGCTGTCCATGGCCGCCGAGACCCAGGTCCCGTTCGCCGACAGGTACTGCACGCCGTGGATCCCGTTGGCCAGGTGCGACACCGAGATCGCTGGCCAGTACACCTGCGCGCCCTGCAGGAAGCCGATGTTGATGTCGCCGCTGTAGCCCGGCGCGTTGATGAACTGCCAGCTCACCTGCCGGTTGTTCCAGTGGTCCAGCAGGTCGCCGACCGCTGCGCCGTTCAGCTGGAAGCGGTCGATCGAGTCGGTGTGCAGGTCGAGGTGGTACGGATCGTCGCGGCACCAGGCGTTGGAGTCGCCGCAGCTGTCGGCGACCAGCATGTTCAGCGTCGCGCCGTTGTACTTGTCGGCGACCCACGAGCCGTTCCGGCAGAACGGCTCGTTCTGCGCGCCGTCGTTGGTGCCGGTGCAGAAGTCGCCGATGGTGACCTTCACCCAGCGGCCGCAGTTCAGGCCGTTGTCGAACATGCCCAGGATGCCCGCCTGCGCCGGCGGCACCGGCCGGGGGAACTGGCCGTAGTTCCCCGGGGTGTTGAAGACGTTCAGGGCGATGAAGTCCTGCGAGTCCAGGTTCGCCTGCGGCATGCCGCATCCTCCGTAGGGCGCCCCGAGCCCGTCGAAGTGGGTCGCGTTGCCGCTCACCGGCGAGGGCGTGCCGCCGACGCCGAGCGCCTGGGCCGGGGTGCCGAGCAGCGCGGCGGCCAGGGCGACGATGAGGGCGGCGGCCGCGGCCAGGGCGGTGCGCAGGATCGCGCGGTGGCGGCGTCGGTGAGGGCGTGGGCGGTGAAGGCGAGAGCGCTCAGGGCGAGGGCGGCTGGGCTGCGGCGGTGATGCCGGTCTGATGTGGCGCACGGTGGCGGCTCCCTCGGTCGGGTCCGTGGACGCGGGCGGGCCGGGTTCTCGGGCGGGCCCGGCAGTGGCATGGTCGGCCGCGGGTCCGAACAGCGTCAAAGCTCTGCGAAGTCCTCGCAGGTCACCGCGGCCGTATCGCGAAACTTTCGCGGCGCCCGGTCCGGGCCGCCGCGAACCGCCGCGCGCCAGTACGGCCTCTGACATGCCCGTTCGACGAGGTTCGACGAACTGCCCGCCGAGCAGCGGTTTTCCCGTCCCGTAACGGTCCGCGGCGACAGAGCTACGCTCCGCCCGACACAGTCCGCCACATCTGTATCTGTGGAGAGGCGAATGGAAAGGCGAGCGATGTGAGCAGAAAGATCCCCAGGAAGCTGGCCGGCGTGCTGCTCGCGCTGGCCGGCCTGATCGGGACCACCGTCACCCTCGCGCCGACGGCCTCGGCGCACGGGGCGATGATGATCCCCGGCAGCCGGACGTTCTTTTGCTACGAGGACGGCCTGACCTCCACCGGCCAGATCGTCCCGCAGAACCCGGCCTGCCAGGCGGCGGTGGCCACCAGTGGCACCACCCCGCTCTACAACTGGTTCGCGGTCGGCAACCGCAGCGGTGCCACCAGCGGCGGCACGGTCGGCTTCATCCCCGACGGGAAGCTGTGCAGCGGTAACAGCGACTACTACGACTTCTCAGGGTTCGATCAAGTCAGCGCCGACTGGCCGGTCACACACCTGACCGCCGGCGCGGACATCACGATCGACTACAACCGGTGGGCCGCGCACCCGGGCACCTTCAGCCTGTACATCACCAAGGACGGCTGGGACCAGACCAAGCCCTTGACCTGGGCCGACCTGGAGCCGGCGCCGTTCTCCACGATCACGAACCCGCCGAACACCGGCACCGTGGCGACGCTTCAGAGCTACTACTCCTGGAACGCCACGCTGCCGGCGAACAAGACCGGCCGCCACATCATCTACTCGGTCTGGGCCCGCTCCGACAGCCCCGAGACCTTCTACGGCTGTTCGGACGTCGTGTTCGACGGCGGCACCGGCCAGGTGACCGGCATCGGCGCGACCGCACCGCCGCCGCCCTCGGTGCCGTGTCAGGCCACGTACTCGGTGACCAACTCCTGGAGCGGCGGGTTCCAGGGACAGATCACCGTGACCAACCCCGGCACCACCCCGATGAACAAGTGGACGGTCGGCTGGGTGCTGGCCGACGGCGAGACCGTGGTCAGCGCCTGGAACGGGACGGTGTCGCAGTCCGGGTCGCTGGCGTCGATGAAGTCGGCGGACTGGAACTCGCAACTGGCCGCCGGAGCGAGCACGAACTTCGGTTTCGTCGCGAACCAGACGGCTGCTCCGACCCAGCCGGAGAGCCTGTCCTGCACCAGTCCGTAGGGCCGGACTGTAGGACCAGACCGTCCCTGCCGTCTGCGATGAAGGGTCCTGTCATGTCCATGCCGGTCACTCGTCTGCTCCGTCGTGCGGCCATTGCCGCTACGGCTGCCGTGCTCGCCTGTGGGCTGGCGGCCTGCAGCCACTCGTCGGGGGCCAAGAGCATGTCCGGCATGGACATGAACGGCATGGACATGCCGGCCATGGGAGCGCCCAGCGGCCCGAAGATCGCCCCGGCGGTGGCCGCCGACAATGGGCTCCACGGCGGCGTCGGCGACTATTCCTACGTCGTCGGCGCCTCGCCGCCGGCAGCGGGTTCGCCGGCGCCGTACACGTTCCACATCACTGGCCCCGGCGGTCAGACCGTCACCCGGTTCCAGCCGTACGAAGGTCAACTGCTGGTGTTCTACCTCGTCCGGACCGACCTCGGCGACTTCCACCAGCTGACCGCCTCGATGCGCGCCGACGGGACCTGGACGGTCGAACTGCCGGCGCTGACGGCCGGCTCGTACCGCACCTACATCACGTTCGCGGCGCCCGATTCCAGCGTCGGAACCCCTTTGTCCTACTCGCTGTCGCAGCCGCTGACGGTGCCCGGTACAGCGACCGTTGCCGATCTGCCCGCAGCAACCGACTCGGCTACCGCTGACGGTTATGCGCTGAAGCTGACCGGCGCGCCACACCGGGGATCCGAGACGGACCTCGGAGTCGCCGTCACCAAGGACGGCAAGCCGGTCCAGCAGTTCGACCGGCTGCTCGACGGCTACGCGCACCTGACCGCGTTCCACGCCGGGGACGCGGCCTTCGCCCGGGCGCTGTCCACGGGACGCTCCGCCGGCGGCGCCAGCGGGGCCGGAGCCCTGACGGCGCAGATCCTCTTCCCCGAGGCCGGCACGTGGCGGTTGTTCGTCCAGTTCCAGACCTCGGGAATCGAACACACGGCCGCGTTCACGGTGGAGGTGCCCTGATGTATGTGCGCAGCATCCGCACTCTGGCCTTGGTGGCAGCGGCGGTTCTGGCCTTGTCGGCGATGTTCGTCTTCGGATCGAAACCGGCCGAGGGCGCCGGTACCGGCTGCACGGTCGCCTACCAGGTGAACCAGTGGAGCGCCGGCTTTACCGCCGACGTGACGGTGACCAACAACGGCCCGGCGCTGAGTGCGTGGACCGCGACCTGGTCCTGGAGCGGGAACCAGCAGGTGACTTCCGCCTGGAACGCGCAGGTCAGCCAGAGCGGACAGCAGGTCAGCGCGGCCAGCGAGCCCTACAACGGATCGGTCGCGGCTGGGGCCACGGTCGGATTCGGCTTCCAGGCCACGTATTCCGGGGCGAACGGAGCGCCTGCTGACTTCGCGTTCAATGGTGTGCCGTGCAGCGGCATCGGAACGCCGAGCTCGCCTTCCAGCTCACCGCCGACCTCGCCGACCTTGCCGTCCACGTCGCCGCCGACCTCGCCATCCAGCCAGCCGAGCAGCGGCCCCTGTCCGGCGAGCGCGGTGTTCTGCGACGGCTTCGAGAATCAGACCTCTAATGTGCCCTCCGGCCGATGGTCCGTCGTCACCCCGAGTTGCTCCTGGACCGGCACCGCCGCGATCACCACCGCGCAGGCGCACTCCGGCCTGAAGTCCCTGGAGATCGACGGTCACGGGACGTACTGCGACCACGTCTTCGCCGCCGACTCCACCGACATGCCGGCCGCCGCGCCGACCTGGTACGTCCGCTTCTGGATGAAGCACACCGCGCCGCTGCCTACCAACCACACCACATTCCTGGCCATGAACGACTCCGCGCATGGCAACACCGACCTGCGCCTGGGCGCGCAGAACGGCGCCCTGATGTGGAACCGCCAGTCCGACGACGCCACGCTGCCGGACCAGAGCCCGGCCGGCGTGGCACAGAGCGTCGTGTTCCCGACCGGTACGTGGGAGTGCCTGGAGTTCTCCGTGGACGGCACCAGCGGTCAGATCCACACCTGGTACGACGGAAGCCCCGTCGCGGGCCTGACCGAGGACGGCGTGTCCACGCCGGACGTCGACGACCAGTGGCTGTCCGGCAGCGGGGCCTCATGGCGTCCGCAGCTCACCGATCTGAAGCTCGGCTGGGAGGACTACAGCGCCGGCGACGACACCTTGTGGTTCGACGACGTGGTGCTGAGCACGAGCCGGATCGGCTGTTGAGGTTTGCAATCCCCTGATAACCGTTTCAGCAGTTCCATCGAAGGGAGTCACTGGTTTGAGAGTGGGGAGATTTGTGAGCGGGGGCGGATTCTCGAGCGGGAGCAGATTCGGCACGCTCGCCGCGGCCGGGCTGCTCGCCGTCACCGGCGTCGTGGCCGCCGTCCCGGGCGGCAGTGCCGCGGCGTCCACCGCCACGGCCGCCACTGCCGCCGCGCAGGTCGATGTCACCGTCAACACCATGGAAGGCCTGGGCACCATCCCGGCCACCGGCTACGGCCTCAACAGCGCGGTCTGGGACAGCCAGATGAACACCCCGGCGGTCCAGGGCCTGCTCGGGCAGGCCGGGATCGGGATGCTGCGCTACCCCGGCGGCTCCTACGGCGACATCTACGACTGGCAGACCAACACCGCTCCCGGTGGCTACGTGGCCCCCGGCACCGACTTCGACTCCTTCATGGGCACGGTGAAGAAGATCGGCGCCCAGCCCATCCTGATCGCCAACTACGGCACCGGCACGCCCCAGGAGGCCGCCGACTGGGTCCAGTACGCCAACGTCACCAAGGGCTATGGCGACAAGTACTGGGAGGTCGGCAACGAGAACTACGGCAACGGCTACTACGGCAACGGCTGGGAGGCCGACGACCACAGCAGCAAGAGCCCGGCCACCTACGCCCAGAACGTCATCCAGTACAGCAAGGCGATGAAGGCGGTCGACCCCACGATCAAGGTGGGCGCCGTGCTCACCCTGCCCGGCAACTGGCCCGACGGCGTGGTGGCCGCCGGGGATTCGGCCGACTGGAACCGCCAGGTGCTCTCGATCGCCGGCTCGGCGGTCGACTTCGTCATCGTGCACTGGTATCCGAACGGCGGCGGCGCCGCCACCGCGCTCGGCGAACCGGTGCAGCTGCCGGGGGAGCTGGCGCAGCTGCGGAGCGAGATCAGCGAGTACGGCGGGGCCGGCGCCTCCCGCCTCGGTATAGCGCTCACTGAGGTGAACGCCGGTGTCGACGAGGACACGCAGCCGGATGCGCTGTTCGGGGCCGACACCTACCTCACGGCGCTGGAACAAGGCGTGTTCACCGTCGACTGGTGGGACACCCACAACGGACCGACCCAGATCAGCACCGCGCCCGACGGGGCCACGGACTACGACGACTGGGGCGTGCTGTCCAGCGGCGCCTGCGTGGGCTCGGTCTGCGAGCCGGCGATGAACACGCCGTTCCCGAGCTACTTCGCCATCAGCATGCTGAGCAAGCTCGGGCGCCCCGGCGACCAGATGGTCCGGGCCGGCACCGATCTGCAGCTCGTCGCCGCGCACGCGGTCAAGCAGGCCGACGGGAACCTGGCCGTGATGCTGGTGAACAAGGATCCGGCCAACAGCTACACCGTGAACCTGCACTACGCCGGGTACACGCCGAGCACCGCGACGCCGACCGTCTACACCTACGGCGACGAGGGCACCGCGATCACGGCCGCGACGGCCGGGACCAGCGCCGTCCAGACGCTGCCGCCGTACTCGATCGAGACCGTCGTGCTGACCCCGTCCGGCAACCCCGTCAGCATCCTGACAGCGCCGGGCTCGTCGGCGGTCTCGCAGGTCACCGGGACGCAGGCGACGGTCAGCTGGACCCCGTCCACCGGCGGCACGGCCACCCGCTACGAGGTCTACCGGCAGTTCGGCACGACCAGCGAACTGCTCGCCGAGTCGACCTCCACCTCGGCGACGATCGCCAATCTGGTTCCGGGCACCGGCTACACCCTCAACGTGCTGGCCACCGACCAGAACGGCGATCTGTCCCCGCCCTCGGACCCGCTCACGTTCACCACCGGAACGCCGGCGGCCGGTACCTGCGCGGTGGACTACCAGGTGACGACGGGCTGGGGGAACGGCTACGTCGCCTCGCTCACGGTCACCGACACCGGACCGGCCCCGATCGACGGCTGGTCGCTCACCTTCACCTTCCCCAGCGCCGGTGAGTCCCTGTCCTCCGGCTGGAACGCGAACTGGTCCGGTACCGGCCAGAACGTCGAAGCCACCAGCCTGAGCTGGAACGCGAACCTGGCGGCGGACGGCGGCAACTCAGCCAGCATCGGGTTCGTCGGGAACAACACCGGGGCGTATCCGTCCCCGGCGGCGATCAGCCTGAACGGCACGATCTGCACGACCACCTACAGTTCCTGATCGCAGGCTCCTGCGCCCCGGCTCCGGCTCCGGCTCCGATGCCGGGCCGGGGCGCTTGCGGCTATAGCTCGGCAGGCGATATATATCGTCCATGAGTTCATCGAGTGACCCGGCGGGGGATCGCACGAGCGAGGTTCTGCAACGGCGGTATGACAGGCTTCTGACGGTTCTGCCGAAGGCATACCGCGCCGAGCGCGGGGAGGAACTGCTCGCCGTGCTCATGGACAAGAGCGGGCCGCGGCAGCAGTGGCCGACGATCGGCGAGGTGTTCAGCCTGGCCGGGTTGGGGATCCGCGTCCGGTTCGGGGCGGAGCACCGGCCGGCGTCGGCCGCCGGCCGTGCCGAGGTCGTCCGCATCGTGGCCTTGCTCAGTGTTCTGCTGATGGCGGTGCAGGGGATCGTCGAGGCGGCCCTCATGGCCCGGTTCATCCTGTACGAATCGGGCAGTGTGCCGCCGGTGTTCAGGATGGGCACGGCGCGGGAATGCAGCGCCTTGGCCCAGGCCGGCTGGCCGGTCGCCTTTGTGGCGCTGATCGCGGGGTGGCGGCGCACGGGCATCGCGCTGGTCGCGGCGTTGGCGGCCGGCGCCATACTCACCAGGGATTCGTCCGCTATGGGGATGTCGCCGTACGCACGCCTGTATGGCGCGATTCCCTATGTGGTGACCGCCGGCGCGGTCGTGCTGTCCTTCCGGCGCGGCGCCGCCCCGGTCCGCGACCCCCGGCGTTGGCTCGCGGCCCTGATCCCCACGGCCGCCTTCGGCGTCGCGAGCCTCGCCGACGTGCTGCCGCCGATCGTGCACCGAGCCGCCCCGGTGACCGGCAGCGAAGTCACGTACGCGATCCTGCTCGCCTCGGCGCTGGCGGTCTGCGTCCAGGCTTGGAGCTCGCCGGTGTGGCCGGTCGCCGCGGCGACCGGCGTCCTGGGCTGTCTCGCCCCGGAGCTGGTGGAGGAGATGACCGACCCCTTCTTCAGCATCGGCTCGTTCGCCGCGGTCGCGGCCGCGATGAGCGTCGGTTTCCTCGTGCTGGCCGTGCTGTCCGCCGGCAAGCAGCGCATGGCGCTCCGGGACCTGCCTTCCCAGCGGGGGTGAGGCAGGTCCCGGGAGTTCGCGATGCTGTCAGCGGGCTGATATGCCGGTGCTCAGCCCCGGCTGCGTCGCCGCCGTCACCGCGACCTCCTCGACCTCCCGCACCAGGTGCTCGATCTGAGCCGGCGACATGCCGCGGGTGTCGGCCTCCACCAGCAGGGTGACGGCGTCCGGACCGTCGTCGACGTGCAGGAACAGCCGCTCCACCGGATCGTTGCGGCGCTGGGTCCAGATGAAGCGGCTCGCGGCGCGCGCCGCCGCGAAGTCCTCGGCGGTCGGTGCGGGGGCCGGGGTGTCGGTGTCGGTCGCCGGGGCGACGCGGCGGTCGTTCAGGAACGAGGCGATGTCCAGCTCGGCGCCGCGTTCCCGGCCGATGGCCTCGG
Source organism: Catenulispora sp. GP43 (assembly GCF_041260665.1). Classification (NCBI taxonomy): domain Bacteria; kingdom Bacillati; phylum Actinomycetota; class Actinomycetes; order Catenulisporales; family Catenulisporaceae; genus Catenulispora; species Catenulispora sp. GP43. The sequence continues at coordinate 28,907 of NZ_JBGCCT010000008.1, forward strand.
TCATCTCGTTGAGCTGCTCCGGGTCGAAGTAGCTGTGCTTGAGGGCGTTCATCGCCGCCGGGCCGGCGCGGTCGATCACCTCCTCGACGGTGGCGTCGGCGACGTCGAGCAGGACCAGGCCGGCCTGGGCCGCGTGGCAGACGACGTCGGCCAGCTGGTGCCGGAAGCGGTTGCCGATGACCGGCCGGAACAGCACCGGGTGCACGCCGGTGACGTGCGCCAGCGCGATCGCGTACACCGCGAACAGGATCCGGGTCGGGTCGGCGCCGGTGCGCTCGCGCAGCGCCGCCAGCGCCGGCCGCAGCGCGGGGGAGTAGTACTCGGCGCTCCAGTAGCGCGGCCGGCGCGGGTCGGCCGAGGCCGGGAACGTCGGGGTCGGCATGACCCGCAGGATGTCGGCGAAGTGTCGCAGGGTCCTGTCGCTGTGCCGGCGGCCGGCGGGCGAGCGCTGCCAGGCGCTCTGGTCCAGCTGCTGGAGCCCGGAGGGCGCCGCGGTGGCCCGGGTCGCGACATCGCGGAGCATGATCTCGGCCCCGCCGCCGTCCAGCGCCAGGTGGTGCATGGCGACGATCATCCGCGTCGCCTCGCCGCCCTGGCGCACCACGCCCATCCGCACCGGCCATTCGTTGCGCAGGTCGTAGGGCTGGTGCTGGTAGTGGGCCGAGACGGCGGCGGCGAGCTCGTCGACGGCCTCGGGGTCGGCGTCGGCGTCCAGGTCGAAGACGTCCAGGTGCGTCGATCCGGAGCCGAACAGCTCCTGGGTCAGCCGGCCCTGCGGGTCGAAGCGCAGCCGGGTCCGCATCGAGGGGAAGCGGTGGTGCAGATACGCGAGCTCCTCGGCGATGGCCTCGACCGGCGTGCCGGGATCCACCGGCCGCCAGCCGCCCAGCGGCAGCCAGTTCCCCTGCCGGGTCATGGACTGCCAGATCTCGTGCTGCCCCCAACTCAGCCCGGCGACGCCCTCTCCGTCGCCGGCGAACTCCACCGGAACGTGCTCCGTCGGCACCGGCACCGGATCCACGGCCGGCCCGACCCCGGGCAGCCGGGCACCGGCGATCTCGGCGACCTGGTGCTGCCAGATCAGGGTCCGGCGATGGTCGAGCTCATCGGCCGGCTGGTCCCGATCGGCCCCGAGCACCAGGACCCGGCGCAGCGTCGCGGCCTCGGCCCCGGTGAGCGCGGCCAGCACGGCCGCCTCGTGGTCGTCGTCGGGATCGACGCCGGGCCGCAGCGCCAGCAGGACGTCGGTCTGCACGCGGCCGCGCAGCCGCGCGGAGGCGACGAGACAGTCGTGGAACTGCGGCGCGCCGTCCAGGATGCGCTTCTCGACGGCCGCGGGATCGAGCTGGTGGCCCTCGTCGAGCTCGACGGGGTCGTAGGGGATGAATGCGGGCTCTGTTTCCGGGGCGTGCCCGCTGGTCGGGTGCGAGCCAAGATGCATAGCGCATCATATCCCGTTCATATCAGCAGTCGTCGATAGCCTCGGGAGACTGTCTCGCGGAGCGGCGTCGCGGCCGCCTGACCGCTGTTCCTCAACGGTTTCGGCTCGTACGCTGCCGCCATGCCGAACGCGAAGCGTGCGCAATCGATGCTCTCGACAACCGGTTTGGGAAAGGCTCCCGCACGGGGTCGAGCGACGCGTCCATGGCAACGCGGCGGCAAACCGGTGGGCGTCCGACAGGCCGCGCTCGACCGGAAGGCGGCCGAGCTCTCGCTGAAGTACTTTCGGCGCGGCTCGGCGCTTCCGCGCCGGACCAGTCACCTCGCTTCCGCGGATGCCAGTCCCCGCCCTTTCGCGGTGAAAGCGGACGTTATGTATGAGCGTGCTTGTTTGCAGATCCTCTGGGACGGCAATGCTCTGAGCATCTTCGGTGGGCGGGGGTACACCTGGCCTGTCTCGTCCGGCGGCGTCGAGTCCGACTTCCTTCCGCCCGCGATGGGCAGCCCCAAGAGTGTCACCTCCGCGCCCTTGGCCAACGCCCCTGTCGTCGTCGGCCTCGCTCTCCTGAAGTCGGCGTCGCGGCCGATCGACCTGCTTCTGTTCCTCGACAGCCGCTCGCGCCGGCTGGGAGCCGTGCACGTCCGCGGCTTCAGCGAGGCGGCGATTTCCGACGTGGCCCGCAAGGCTGGTGTCGAACTCAGCGTCTACGAGCTGCCCGCCCGCTTCGGCCGTTCCGGCCGCTCCCGCCAGGCGGCGGTCACGGCCATGTTCCCCCGGTCTGTTCTGTACCGGTAGTCACCGAGCGGCGGTCGGCTCCACCCCCGGGGTGGAGGCGCGCCGCCCACCTGCGTCCCTGGGCCCCTCGGGTGGAGATCCCGTTTTCCACCCGCGCGCCGATGCCCGCACGGGTTCCCGATCGCCAAGCTGGGACGGCTGGGATCACTCGGGCCCCGGCGACGGGATGAAGGGGATTGCTTCGTGTTCCACAAGACCATCAGGGGCAGGGCGTGGCCGATGGCGGCCGCGCTGAGCCTGCTGCTGGGCGGCGTGCTCTGTGCGGCCGGCCCGGCGGCGGCTGTGGGTGATGTTGCTACTGCTACTGCTACTACTGCTGCTGCGCGCGGCGTACTGAGTAGCCGTGATTGCGACGCCGGCACCACGCTCGGCCGCGTGCAGGGCCTGGCACAGGGCACCACCTGCGCCTACCTCGGTGTCCCGTACGCCGCACCGCCCACCGGCGCGCGCCGCTTCCTGCCGCCGGCGCCGCCCGCGCGCTGGCACGGCACCCTCCAGGCGACCGCCGCCAAGCCTGGCTGCCCGCAGGACCTCAGCGGCGGGGGCGGCGGCAGCGAGGACTGCCTCTACACCCAGATCTGGCAGCCGCGCTCCGGCGGCGCGAACAAGCCGGTGCTGGTGTTCCTGCACGGCGGTGCGGACGAGTTCGGCGCGGCGAGCGAGCCGGTGTTCGACGGTTCGGCGCTGGCGGCGCGCGGCGACGCGGTCGTGGTCAGCGTCGACTACCGGCTCGGGATGCTCGGCTGGACCGAGCTCGGCGGCCTGGACCGGCGGTACGCGGGCTCGGGCAACAACGGCTTGCGCGATGAGATCGCGGCCCTGACCTTCGTCCAGCGCCAGATCCGCGCTTTCGGCGGCGATCCGCGTGAGGTCACCGTGTTCGGCCAGTCCGCCGGCGCGGTCTCGATCTCCGCGCTGCTGGCCGGAGACCACCCCGAACGCTTGTTCCGGCGTGCCATCGTGGAGAGCGGTCCCGGCTACCTGGTCCACACTCGGCAGTACGCCGACGATGCCGCGGCGCATCTGTTGAGCGTCGGGAACATCACCAGCGTGGCCCAACTGGACGCGATGAGCACCCAGCAGCTGATGGAGTTGCAGAACAAGGCCCAGCAGGGAGTGTCAGGCCTCGCCGACGCCCTGTTCTTCGGCCCCGCGATCGACGGCACCCTGATCCCGGGCCCGGTGGCGGACCGCATCGCGGCGGGCAGCGCCCGGAACGTCGACCTGATGGTCGGCACTACCGAGAACGAGACCGACTACTGGGCCCTGTTCGCACCCCAGGTGCTGGACTTGCCCCTGTCGGCGTACCGAAGCTTCCCGACGGTCCTGGCCCCCCAGAAGCAGGCGATGTTCGACCAGTACGCCGCCGACCGCCCCGGCCTGCCACCCGGCCGCGTGGTGAACGCCATGCTCACCGACCAGATCTTCCGCGTCCCCACCCTGCGCATGGCCCAGGCCCAATCTTGCTGGCGGCCCACCTACGTCTACCAGTTCGACTGGCACGTCCCCTATGTCAGCGGCCTGCCGGAAGCCCAGAACCTCGGCGCGATGCACACCGAGGAGATCCCCTTCGTCCTGGGCAACCTGGACCTCGCCGGCTACCCGCGCGGCGCCGCCACCCTGGCCGCCGAGCGCCCCCAGCTCACCACCCTGTCCCGGGACATGATGGACGCCTGGTCCGGCTTCGCCCGCGACGGCCGGCCCGGCTGGCCGAGCTACACCCCGGCCACCCGCGCCACGAAGATCTGGGACGTGCCGGAGCGCGTGCAGGACGGGCCGCAGGAGGCTGAGCGTGCGATGTGGAACGCGTATTCGTTCCCGTCGTGGGACTTGGAGCCGTGGGTCGCGGCGCCGGGGGAGGAGTTAGGCGTCGCTGGCTGATGCGTGCGCGGTAGGGTGCCGCGGTGGACATGCCGGCCTATTGGCTCCGCAGACCTGAGCTGCGCCGTGACGGCGCGACCCTGGCGGCGGTCGACCAGTTGTTGGCCCGGGCGCTCGAACAGGGCCCGGGCCACCCCGTCGACTATCGGCTCGACCTGCCGAAGTGGCAGTTCCTGTGCCATGCGGCGGAGCGCGCGGACCTGGTGCTGCACGCTCGGGCGACCCCGGCATCGCCCGGTTCGAGCCGCGCCAGCCGGACGACACGCTCGAGTTCAGCAGCCGCCGCGCCGTCTTCGCCGCTGCCGACGGCTTGTGGCCGATGTACTACGCGGTTCTGGACCGCGAGCACCATCCGATGATGCTATGCAACTCCTGCGTCCGGCTCGGCTCGCAGATCGGCGAACTGAGCGAGCCGTACTACTACTTCTCGATCAGCGACACGGCGCTCGAACAGAATCCGTGGCGTACGGGGATGGTCTATCTGCTGCCGGCGGCCACCTTCGAAGCCCAGCCGCCGCTCGCGGTCGGGGATGCGCAGGCCCACGTCGCGCAGGCGGCGAGTCCGGTCCCGGTGGAGCCGTTGGCCAAGCTGGCGGTGGGTCCCGAAGACTTCCCCTTCCTGGACCGGATCCGCGGTCACCGGGATGCGGACCTGCAAGCACGTATTGCCGCGGATCCCAGTGGGTTCCCCTGGGTATCTACAGCGCCTTGACCATCACCGCCACGCCGCCCCGCTGCGAAGCGATGACCCGCCGCCCCGGCGCGAGTTCCGAGTCTGTCAGCTCCGCCAGCGGGATCCGCCGCCCGGAACCGTTTCGGAGCAGCGTCGAGTCGTCCACGTCGAGGGTCACGCTCTCCCCGTCCTCGCCTTCGATGCGGACCGAGGCCGCGTCGACTGCGGCGATGTAGCCGACGACCGCGGCCGGCGCCGCCGGGTGCTGGAACCGTACGTCGATCGACAGCCGCAGGCCGTCCGGCGAGCGGTTCGGCAGGCCGGTGTGGACCAGGGCCTCGTGCATGAGCACGACGTCGCCCGGTTCGTACACGGCGCCGCGCCACAGGTCCTCCAACGGCGGTAGTTCCTCCAGCGGTACGCAGCCCTGGCGGTGGCTGCCGGCCGCCACCGCCAGGCCGCCGAGTTCGGCGTCGACGGCCATCAGCGGGATCCAGGCCGTGGTCATGTCGAATCCCGGATTGAGCAGCGCGTCCTGGTGGATCAGGGTCGCGCTGCCCGGCGCCATGACGCGGTAGCGGGCCAGCGGGATGAAGCGGACCGGTGCGCCGGCGACCTGCGTGAAGAAGGCCGCCACCGATGGGGTGGCGACCAGACGCTCCCAGAGCTGCTGCTCGTTCAGTGCGTCCTGGAGTCTGGCGTCGTCCTCGCCCGACAGCGGCATGCGCTGAACGAGTCCCCGTTCGACCAGTGTTCGGACCACCTGGCGGCCGGCGGCCAGCACCGCGTCCTGGTCCAGGACGTCGCGGAAGAACAGGTATCCCTCGTTCTCGAACAGGGCTCGAAGGTGCGGCGGATCGCCGAGGTGGTCATTGGCCACGCGCAGCTCGGACACCAGCTGTTCGTACCCGGCCCTCAGCCCGCCAACCGGCCGAAGTGGGCGATCGGGTTCTCCAGCGTCCCCGCGAACTGCAGTGCCCCCGAGGGATCGGTGAGGTCCAGCATCTGCTGGTTGTCGCGCAGCTGAAGCCGGTTCAAGCACGACAGATCGAACTGCGGTGCGAACATGTCGAAACGCTGGAACCGGTCCGCCGGCTCAGGTGAAGCATGGCCATAAGAATCCTGATAAGCGTGAACGCACTCGGCGACCGTCCGCCAGAACAGATCTTCGGCCAAGACCTCCCGCTCGGCCAGGATCGCGTTGAGATACCGCAGGAAGCAGTCGAACACATCAGTGAAGATCGACAGCAGCCTGACATCCTCCGGCACCTCCGCCCGGATCCGCTCGACGCTCGGCGGCAGCGCCACCGCGGGATCCATCACCACGATCTCCTCGGCGATGTCCTTGAACACGACCCGCTCGACCGCGCCGCCGTCCAGGACCAGGATGACGTTCTCGCCGTGCGGCATGAACGCCAGCCCGTACGCGTAGAACGCATGTAGCAACGGCGTCAGGTATGCCTCCAGATACCGCCGCAGCCACACCTCCGGCGCCAGCCCCGACTCCGCGATCAGCGCCGCCGCCAGCGAGCCGCCGTCCCGGTCGACGTGCAGCAGACTGGCCATCGTCGCCAACCGCCGCCCCGGCTCCAGCGCCGGCACCGGGCTCTCGCGCCACAACGCGGCCAGCATCTTCCGGTACGGCGACGAGGACGTCGTCGCCGCCTCGAACTGCCGGTGCCGGTAGCCCACGGCCGCCCGCTCCCGGATCAGCGACAGCCCGGTCTGCTTCAGTACGGCGTCGTCGGCGATCAGCGCGGCCAACCAGTCGTTGATGGCCGGCGTGGCCTCCATGTACGCCGCCGACAGCCCGCGCATGAAGCCCATGTTCAGCACCGACAGCGCCGTCTTCACATAGTGCTTCGACGGATCGGTGACGTTGAAGAACGTCCGAATCGACTGCTGCGCCAAGTGCTCGTCATCGCCGGGTCCCAAGCAGACCAGGTACTGCCGGGCGATGTCCCCGGCGAACGTCATCGACAGCTTGTTCCACCACTGCCAGGGATGCACCGGGATCAGCAGATAGTCATCCAGATCCAGCCCCAACCCGGTCATCACCTTGCCGAACAACCCCAGCAACTCCTCCCCGAGCTCGGCCCGGATGAAGCTCTCGTACTCGGTGCCCGCGCAGGCCGTGAACGCCGCGTGGTCGCGATGCGCGGCCACCCAGACCAGGTGCACCGGATGCGCGGCCTCCGGCGCGTACCGGCGGAAGTCGTCGACGCCGAAGCCGAGCCGGCCGTTGCCCGCGACGAACGTGGGGTGTCCCTCGGTCATCTCCGTCTCGATCCGCTGGAACTCGGCGCGCGCCAACTCCGCCGCGGACACCGGCGGCTTGCTCAGCTTGTAGGCGGTACTCGCCAGTGTGGAAGCGATCTCCTCCAGGTAGACCGGCAGTACCGAGTCACTCAGGCCGAGCGCGCCACGCATTTCGATGCAGAAGTCGGCCGCATCCAACGGCGCCTCCTCGCCGCCTCGAATGCGAACGATGCTCTCGGCGTCCACCTGCCAGTGGTTCAGCGCCAGCACCTTGGTCGAGAAGCAGTACGCCACGGTGTCGTCGTCGCTGTGTACTGCGAACTCATGGTCGGACCCGGTCAGCGGCTGCGGTGTGAGCAACCGCTCGTGGGAGAACTCTGCGATCGCTTTGCGCACAAGAAGCCGGTTGGCGCGCTCCCAGTTCTCCGGGGTCAGATGACGGACGGCGTCACGGGGGTTCATTCGAAGGCTCCTATGCGCGGAATGACGGCTGCAGCGGTGGCGGTCTGGAAGTCATGCCAGGTGCAGACGCTCAACAGCGCCTGCTTCTCGGGCTTGGCGATCGGCCCGACGACGCGGAACCCGACCGCCGCGTTCAGCGCCTGGACCGCGGCGTTGCGCACATCCGGCTCCACGACCACGCGCGGCACGTCGGGGTCGGAGAAGATCCAGGCCAGCACGGCGGTGAGGACCGCCCGGGTGAAGCCGTGGACCGGGGTGTCGGTCGGCGCGCACAGGAAGTGCATCCCGACGTCGCCGTCTTCGTGTTCGTACAGCCCGACCAGCTCGACGCGGCCGGGGTCGTAGCGCTCGGCCAGGAACGCCGGATCTCGGTCCACCAGCCCGAGGAACGCTTCGTGATGCGGATGCCCGGCTATCCGGCGGTATTCGTCGCGCACCTGTTCGACGTCGAAGTCCTGCATCAGCCAGAACGCCGCCTTGGGATGGGTGACCCAGCGGTGCAGCATCTCGATCTCGGCGTCGGAGTCCACATCGATCGGACGGAAGGTGATCATGTGAGCAGTCCGTCCGGCGCGCCGAACTCCTGGAAGGCGATGGACTTCTCCGCCGGGTAGTGGTCCCGGCCCAGCATCTCGTTGATGATCCAAGAGTTCCGGTAGGCGCCCATGCCCAAGTCCGGCGAGGTGATGCTGTGCGTGTGGGTGCCGGCGTTCTGCAGGAAGATCTCGCGGCCTGCCACGTCGATCGTGTAGTTGCGCGCGACGTCGAAGCGCCCACCGCCGTCGAAGCGGATGCGGTCCCGGACCGGCTCCAGAAACTCAGGGACCTGATACCGATACCCGGTGGCCAACACCAACCCCTGCGTCGCGAGCGAGAATCCGCGCTCCTGCTCCTCGTGGTGCAGATCCAGGGTGTAGGTGCCGCCTGCCTTGTCGTAGGACGCGCCGCGCAGCTCGGTGTTGGTCACCAGCCGGGTCGCCACCGGACCGCGCACGCTCTTGAGGTAGAGCGTGTCGAAGATCTCGTTGATCAGCACCGCGTCGATGCCCTTGAACAGGCCCTTCTGCTCGGCCTCCAGCCGGTACCGGGTCGCCTCGGGCAGGGCGTGGAAGTAGTCGACGTAGTCCGGCGAGGTCATCTCCAGTGTGAGCTTGGTGTACTCCAGCGGGAAGAACCGCGGGGACCGGGTCACCCAGCTCAGGTGGTAGGTGTCGGCTCCGGCGTCGGCGAGCAGGTCCAGGTAGATCTCGGCCGCGCTCTGGCCGCTGCCTACCACGGTGATGCTCTCCTTGCTGCGCAGCAGCTCTCGATTGGCCAGGTAGTCGGCGCTGTGGACCAGGTCGCCGCCAAGCCCGCGGCAGGGTTCCGGGATGTGCGGCGGAGTCCCGGTGCCCAGCACCAGACGCCGCGCGCGGTCCTCGGCGGCCACGCCGTCCTCGGTGCCGACCGAGCGGACGACGTAACAGCTTTCTGTCTCGTCGTACTCGACCCGCGTCACCGACCGGCCGAAGCGGACGTTGTGCAGCCGCGCCGCGGCCCAGCGGCAGTACTCGTCGTACTCGGCGCGGACCGGATAGAAGTTCTCCCGGATGTAGAACGGGTAGAGCCGGCCGGTCTCCTTCAGGAAGTTGAGGAACGAGTACGGCGACGTCGGATCGGCCAGCGTGACCAGATCGGCCATGAACGGCGTCTGCAACGTGGCCGAGGCCAGCAGCATCCCGGGGTGCCAGGCGTAGCCGGCCTCGGGGCGGGCCTCGAGAAAGAGCCCGTCGAGCCCGTCGAGCCCGTCGAGCCCGTCGAGCGGCTCGGTCAGACAGGCCAGGCCCAGGTTGTAGGGTCCCAGGCCGATGGCGATGAAGTCGTGCATGCTCACCGGGCGCTCCGTCGTTCGACGTACTCGGCGGCGTGGTCCGCGATCAGGTCCAGGACGTGCGCGATGTCGTCGACGGTGGTCTCGGGGTTCAGCAGCGTGAACTTCAGGTAGTGCCGGCCGCCGACCTTCGTCCCGGCCACCACCGCGGCGCCGGAGGCGGCCAGTGCTTCGCGGGCGTACAGGTTCGCGCCGTCGGCCAGGTCCCGGGCCGGGCCCTCCGGCGGCAGGTAGCGGAACACCAGGGTGCTGAGTTGGGACCGGGTCACCACCTCGAAGCGCGGGTCGACGGTGAGCAGCACCCAGGCCTGCGCGGCCCGGTCGACGACCTCGTCGAACAGCTCGCCGACGGCGTCCGGGCCCATGATCCGCAGCGTCATCCAGAGCTTGAGCGCGTCGAAGCGGCGTGTGGTCTGGATGCTCTTGTCGACCTGGTTGGGGATGCGCTGCTCGACCATGCGCGCCGGGTTGAGGTAGTCGGCGTGGTAGGTCGCGTGCGCCAGCACTGCGCGGTCGCGTACTACCAACGCGCTGGAGCTGACCGGCTGGAAGAAGGACTTGTGGAAGTCCACGGTGACCGAGTCGGCGCGCTCGATCCCGCCGAGCAGGCCGCGCCGGGAGCGGGAGACGAGCAGGCCGCAGCCGTAGGCGGCATCGACATGGAACCAGGCCCCTGATTCAGCGCACAGAGCCGCGATCGCGGGCAGCGGATCGATGGAGCCGAAGTCGGTGGTGCCCGCGGTGGCCACGACCGCCATCGGGATGAAACCGGCCCAGCGGCACTGTTCCAGCTCCCACTCCAACGCCTGCGGACGCATCCGTTTGCGGGTGTCGGTCTGGACGCTCACCACGGCGTCCGGGCTCAGGCCGAGCATCTTCGCCGACTTGCGGACACTGAAGTGGCCGGCCTCGGAGACGAAGATGCGCAGCCGGTCCATGACGTCCCGCCTGCCGTCGAACGGCCGCACTGGGCGTCCCGGTGCCGGTTCGGCGGCGGCCGCCTTCGCCAGGATCTCCTCCCGGGCCAGCAGCAGCGCCTGGAAGTTCGACTGGCTGCCGCCGCTGGTGAACACCCCGTCGGCGGCCGGGCCGAACCCGATCCGCCCGGCGGTCCAGTCGATCAGCCGGCGCTCGATCAGCGTGCCGCCGGCGCTCTGGTCCCAGGTGTCCAGGGAGGAGTTGACCGCGGTCAGGACGGCCTCGCCGAGCAGCGCCGGGATCACGACCGGGCAGTTGAGATGCGCGAGGTAGCGCGGATGATGGAAGTAGACGGCGTCGCGCAGGTAGAGCTCTTCGAGCTCGTCCAGCGCCGCCGCCGGATCCGCCAGCGGCCGGTCGAGATCGACGCCGGAGACGCCGGGGGCGAGGTCGTCGGGGGTGACGCCGCTGAAGGGGCGGTCAGTCCGGGCGATCCGGTTCGCGACGCGCTCGACGCCCTCGGCCATGCTGTGCCGGTAGCGGTCCAGCGTCCGGTCGTTGAACAGGTGCCCGGCGGCTTCCTCGACGGCGGGGGAGAAGATGGCGCGCGCGGTCGCGACGGCCGAGGTCTGAGGGCTCACCGGGCTTCCCCCGCATCCTGGGCGACAGCCTCGGTGATCTTCTCGGTCCGCAGATCCTCCTCGGTCGCGCCCAAGCGCCAGTACCCGGAGAACTCCACACGCCCTCGGTCGATGCCGCGCTCGCCGACCAGGTGGCGTCGCAGGGTTCTGACCATCCCGGACTCGCCGGCGATCCACGCGTAGGGTGCGCCGTCGGGGAACACGGCGCCGCCGATCTCCTCGGCCAGCAGGGATCCGGGCCGGCGCAGCGGGTCGCGGATCAGCCAGGTGATGTCGGCCTCGGCGGGGCTGAGCAGCTCCTGGGTGTCCTTGAGGTCCGGGACCTCGATCCAGGCCCGGGCGCGCAGTCCCTCCGGCAGCCATTCCAGGATCGCGGCGGCGGCCGGCAGCGCGGTCTCGTCGGCGGCGAGCAGGACCCAGTCCGTCCCCTCCGGCGGCTGGAAGCCGATGCTGCGGTTGTCCTCGGACGCGGGTCCCAGCAGCACCGCACGATCGCCCGGCACGGCCTCGGCGGCCCAGCGCGAGGCCGGTCCGGCCGGTCCCGAGGACGAGGAACCGGTGCCGTGCAGGACGAAGTCGACGTCGACCTCGTGGTACCGGCGGTTCTGGGACCGGACGGTATAGGACCGCATGACGGCCCGCTCGTCCTCGGGCATCGCCCGCCACTGCGCGAACCAGCCGTCGCCGGCGTCGAAGGGGACGATCGGTGCGTGCTGCCCCGGCTGTGGCAGGAAGAGTGAGAAGCTCTGGTCCCGGCCGCCGCCGGCGAACTCGCGCAACGCGTCGCCGGCGAACGTGATCCGGACCATGGAGGGACCGAGGCGGCGGGTCGCGACCACGCGGACCGGGAAGAAGCGGAACTTGCCGTGGACGAGTCCGGAGGCTGATTCGTAAGCGGTGGACGTCGACGAAGCGGTCATGGGCGTCAGCTCACCTTCTTCGCGTTCTGAATCGCCTTGGCGAGGCTCTCCAGCAGGGGAGCGGCGCCGGCGTAGGAGAAGCGCGGCACGGCGTCCCAGGGCGTGACCTGGCCGGCCTTCACCGCGGGCAGCACGTTCCACGACGGCTTGGCGGCCAGCGCGGCGGGCTGCAGTGCGGTGGAGCGACTGTCGAGCAGGATCAGGTCGGCCTTGTACTTGTCGGCGTTCTCCCAGCTCAGGCTCTCGAAGTAGGCACCGGAGTCGAGTTTGTCCGGGACGATCAGGTCCACGCCGAGCTCGGCGAAGTACATCAGGTCGGCGGCGATGCCCGGATTGGACGCGTAGAAGGTGTCGGGGCTGCCGGAGGCGGCCAGCACCTTCAGGCCGCCGGCCGCCTTTGCCGCCTTCGCCGCCGTGCGCAGCGTCTCGGCCGCGGTCTGGAACCGGGTCTTGGCGTCGGTCACCTTCTTGGCTCTCAGATCCGCCCCGAGCGATCGCGCCAGCTCGGCGTAGCGCTGGATCGGCGTGGGCAGCGAGACCTTGGCCACGTTGACGGCCACGCTCGGGGCGAGCTTGGCGATCTGGCCCTTGCTCTCGTTCGGCACGTACCACAGGGCTCCGGGGTCGTACATGTGCGTGACGAGCAGCTGGGGGTTGAGGGCGGCGTACTTCTCCACGTTGAACTCGCCCCAGGCGTTGCCCAGCACCGTCACCTTGCCCACGTTGAGGTCGCCGGCCTGCGTGGTCTCCCCGAAGACGCCGACGATCTGGTGGTCGAGGCCGAAGTCGACGAGCGCCGCGGCGGTGCCGGTGTACGCGACGACCCTCGTGGGCGCCGAGGGGGCTTTCACCATCTGCTTCCGGTCGTCGGTGAAGGACCAGGAACTGGGACTGCCGCTGTTGCTACTGCTTTTGCCGTTGTCGCAGGCGGCGAGCGCGGTAACGACGGCGCCGCCCCCGACGGCGGTCAGCATGCCCCGGCGAGACAAAAGGGAAGCAGAGGGTGAATAAGGCATGAATGTCGCTTTCGTGCAGGGGAAAGGAAGGGTGCGCGAACCCGGCGTCGGTGAAGCGAGGCCGGCGAAGTTAGGTTAGCCTAACCTCATTACTCACCCAAGGGGGGTCGCCCCCCTCCGCGCCGTCGAACCGGAGCCCGGTCTTGTCCGCCACCACACCACCGCAGGCCCCTGAGGCCGCCGCTGTCCCGATAACCGGACGCCCGCCGGGCCCGGCCCGCCGTACCCTGGCCCGAGGCGCGGGTCTGGTGGCCGCGGCCGTGCTGCTGCTGGCGATCCTCGTCCTGAGCATCTGCTTCGGAGCCGAGGCGCTCTCACCCGGCCAGGTGTGGCACGGCCTGGCCGACTCCGGCTCGCCGTACTACACGGTCGTGCACCAGATGCGGCTGCCCCGGACCCTGCTCGGCCTGACCGTCGGGCTGGCCCTGGGCCTGGCCGGCGCGGTGATGCAGGCCCTGACCCGCAACCCGCTGGCCGACCCGGGGCTGCTCGGCATCAACGCCGGCGCCTCGGCCGCCGTCGTCACCGCCATCTGGCTGCTCGGGATCGGGAGCTTCAACGGCTACATCTGGTTCGCCCTGGCCGGCGCGGCGATCGCCACCACCGCCGGCTACCTGGTCGGCGGCGGCCGCTCGGCCACGCCGGTCCGGCTGGCCCTGGCCGGCGCCGCGCTGAACGCCACCTTGTTCTCCTTCGTCAGCGCCGCGATGCTGCTGGACTCGGCGTCCCTGGAGGCCATGCGGTTCTGGACCGTCGGCTCGCTGGCCGACGCCACGTCCTCCACCGTCGTCAGGGTCCTGCCGTTCGTCGCCGTCGGCCTGGTGCTGGCCCTGGCGCTGGCCAGGCCGCTCAACGCGCTGGCGCTCGGCGAGGACTCGGCGCGCGCCCTGGGTTCGCGGCCGACCGCGGTGCGTGCGGCGGCGATCGCGGCGGTGACGCTGCTGTGCGGGGCGGCCACCGCGGCCTGCGGGCCGATCGTCTTCGTCGGGCTGATGGTGCCGCACGTCGTGCGCTCCATCACCGGCCCGGATCTGCGCTGGCTGCTGCCGTACTGCGCCGTGCTGGCACCGGTGGTGCTGCTGGGCGCCGACGTGCTCGGGCGCGTCGTGGCCCGGCCCGGCGAGATCCAGGTCGGGGTGGTGACCAGCGTGGTCGGCGGGCCCGTCTTCCTGTACTTCCTGCGGCGCGCGAAGGCGGTGCGGGCATGAGGGTTCTGCGAACGGCGGCCGTCTCCGTCCGCTACCGGCCCCGGGCCCTGGCCGCCTCGATCGCCTGTGTCCTGCTCGCGTTCGCGGCCACGGTCATCACCCTGGGCAGCGGCGACTATCGGATCCCGCCGGGGGAGGTCCTGCAGACCCTCGCCGGGGGCGGCTCGATGGCCGACCACTTCATCGTCGTGCAGCTGCGCCTGCCGCGCGTGGTGACCGCGCTGCTGGTCGGAGCCGCGCTGGCGCTGGCCGGCGCCGCTTTCCAGTCGCTGGTCCGCAATCCGCTCGGCAGCCCGGACATGCTCGGCTTCACCGCGGGCGCGGCGACCGGCGCGCTGGTCGTGGTGGTCGCCGGGGGCAGCAGTCTGGCGCTGGCGTGCGGGGCGGTGGTCGGCGGCGTGGCGACCGGGGTCGGCGTGTACGCCCTGGCCTGGCGCCGCGGGGTGCACGGCTACCGGCTGATCCTCGCGGGCATCGGGGTCTCGGCGATCCTGAGCGGCGTCAACGGTTATCTGATGACCAAGGCTCAACTGATGGACGCCGCGCGGGCGATGCTGTGGCTGACCGGGAGCCTGGACGGCCGGGGCTGGGGCGACGTGGTGCCGTTGGCGGTGGCGATGGCGGTGCTCGCACCGCTGATCGTCGCCGGGTGTGGCAGGGCCCTGCAGGTGATGGAGATGGGCGATGACGTGGCGCGCGCGCTCGGTGTGCCGGCCGAGCGGATCCGGCTCACGGCGCTGGCCGCCGCGGTGCTGCTCACCTCCTTCGCCGCGGCGGCGGCCGGACCGGTGTCGTTCGTCGCCCTCACCGCACCGCAGGTGGCCCGGCGGCTGACCCGCGCGCCGGGGCCGAACCTGGTGCCGTCGATGCTGGTCGGCGCCGTGCTCCTCACGGGCGCCGATCTCGTTGCCCAGCATGCGGTTCCCGGGCGGCAGCTGCCGGTCGGGGTGGTCACCGGCGTCCTCGGCGGCGGCTATCTGATCTGGCTGCTGGCGGCCGGGCGCAAGGCGGGGCGGATCTGACTGTGACGAGGAATCCCAAGGAGACGAGCGACATGACGATGGTGAGCGGCCCGACCGAGAAGGTCGCCTTCCGCCTGGCCGGCACCGGCCTGACCCTGGCCTACGACGGCCGCACCGTCGCCGAGGACCTGTCCGTGGCGATCCCGGACCGGTCCTTCACGGTCATCATCGGCCCCAACGCGTGCGGCAAGTCCACCCTTCTCAGGGCTCTGTCCCGCCTGCTGAAGCCGAAGGCCGGCACCGTGGTCCTGGACGGCGCGGACATCGCCTCGCTGCCCACCAAGCAGGTGGCGCGCATCGTCGGCCTGCTGCCGCAGTCCTCGATCGCCCCGGACGGCATCACCGTCGCCGACCTGGTCTCCCGCGGCCGCCACCCGCACCAGGGTTTGCTGCGCCAGTGGTCGCGCGAGGACGAGCAGGTGGTGGCCGCCTCGATGGCCGCCACCGGGGTGTCGGACCTGGCCGAGCGGGCGGTGGACGAGCTGTCCGGCGGCCAGCGCCAGCGTGTGTGGACGGCGATGGTGCTGGCGCAGCAGACGCCGCTGCTGCTGCTCGACGAGCCCACGACGTACCTGGACATCGCGCACCAGATCGAGATCCTGGACCTGTGCGCACGCCTGCACGAGGAGGAGGGGCGCACGCTGGTGGCGGTGCTGCACGATCTGAACCAGGCCGCGCGCTACGCCACGCATCTCGTCGTGCTCTGCGACGGCCGGGTGGCGGCCGGCGGACCGCCGGCGCGGATCGTCACGGCCGAGCTGGTGGAGTCGGTGTTCGGCCTGCCGTGCCGGGTGATCGAGGATCCGGAGACGGGCACCCCGCTGGTCGTTCCGGGTGCCCGTCGGCGGTCCGGGGTGCCCTCGCTCGGCTGACCAGGAGGCTTGAGACTCCCGTCGTCGAGCCCTGCGACACCTCGGCTGCGATCAAGGTCCGAAGGGTACTGGAAATATCGGTCCGGAAAAGGTTCGGACACCGATATTAATGGCCCCAGAAATAGTGGATTTCCGAAGCCTTCGAGGTGTCCATATATCGGACAGGAAATAGACGGGAATCCGAGACCGTGCCACTCTCTAGCCATGTCCCGCGATGGAGTGGCCCTGGTCGGTCGGCGATACGTCGACTTCGGACGGCTGTCCAGTGCGTGCTGTCCGGCGGCGTCCTGACCCGCCCGTGCCTGTCTGGGTCCGGTTCGCACTTTCCGTGCGGTTGATCGGCCTGCCTTTTCCTTTTCCTTGATTCCAGCGGCTGCGCCAAGCCGCCCGCCGGTGTGCCCGGCGATCCTTTCGGGAGCCTTCCTGTGATAGACATCAAGACTCTGGTTCGTACGGTCGCGGCGTTCGGCGCCGCCCTCGGGATCGTCGCCTCGGCCGCCGCGTGCGGGTCGTCGAAGAGCTCGGATTCCGGGACGAAGAGCGCCGCCGCCGTCTCCGGCGGTTCGGCCGCCTCGGAACTGCGCCTGGGCTACTTCGCGAACGTCACGCACGCCACGGCCGTCGTCGGGGTCGCGCACGGCGACTTCGCCAAGGCGCTGGGCGCCACCAAGCTCACCACGCAGATCTACAACGCCGGCCCCGCCGAGATGACCGCGGTGCTCGGCGGCCAGCTGGACGCCGCCTACGTCGGCCCGTCCGCGGCGCTGTCCGCCTTCGTGCAGTCCCACGGCGAGGCGCTGAAGATCGTGGCCGGGGCCACCGAGGGCGGCGCCGAACTGGTCGTCAAGCCGTCGATCACCTCCGCGGCGGACCTCAAGGGCAAGACCCTGGCCACCCCGCAGAAGGGCAACACCCAGGACGTGGCGCTGCGGTACTGGCTCAAGCAGCAGGGCCTGACGGCCAACCTGGACGGCACCGGCGACGTCTCGGTGAACCCGCAGGACAACGCGACCACCCTGGACCAGTTCAAGGCCGGCCACATCGACGGCGCCTGGCTCCCCGAGCCCTGGGCCTCCCGGCTGGTCAGCGAGGCCGGTGCCAAGGTGCTGGTGGACGAGCGCAGCCTGTGGCCGAACGGCCAGTTCTCGACCACCACCCTGGTGGTGGCCACCAGCTTCCTGACCAAGCACCCGGACACCGTCAAGGCCCTGATCGACGGCCAGATCGCCGCCAACTCCTGGATCACCTCGGACCCCGCCGACGCGCAGAAGCTGGTCAACAGCGAGCTCAAGCGCCTCACCGGCAAGGCCCTGACGGACGCCGAGATCCAGCGCTCCTTCAGCGAGCAGAAGGTCACCAACGACCCCGAGGCCTCCACCCTGCAGACCTCGCTGGACCACGCGGTCGCGGTGAAGCTGCTGAAGGCGACCGACCTGCACGGCATCTTCGACCTGTCGATCCTGAACGCCGAACTGGCGAAGAACGGCCAGGCGGCGGTCTCCGACGCGGGGCTGGGCGCGAAGTGAGCCAGGAGGACCCGAAGGCCGGCGCGGTGGCTGAGGCCGCCGAGGTCGAGGTCGAGGCCGAACCGGATAGCCTGGCTGCCGCCGAGCCTGCCGCCGAGCCTGCCGCCGAGCCTGCCGCCGAGCCTGCCGCCGAGCCTGCCGCCGAGCCTGCCGCCGAGTCGGAAGCCGCCGAAGCTCCCGAGCCCGGTCTCAGCCACCTGGCTGCTGCCGAGCTTGAGCCCGAGCCGTCTGCCGCCGATCCCGAAGCCCCCGACGCGCTCCAAGAAGTCGAGGCCGGCCTCGATGCCCTGGAAACCACCACCGTCCACGAATCCGGCCGGCTCGCAGCGATCCTGCGTGCCGCCTACCCGCCGATCCTGGCCATCGTCCTCATCGTCGCCGTCTGGCAGATCCTTTACGCGGCCAAGATCTGGCCGGACTGGAAGCTGCCGGGCCCCTCGGAAACCTTCTCCTCGCTCAAGAGCACCTTCTCCAGCGGCGACGCGCTGCCCTCCGTCGGGCACAGCGTCGAGCACGGCGCGATCGGCTTCGGCGCCTCGGTCGCCATCGGCACGCCGCTGGGCCTGCTGGTCGGCCGGCTGCGGCCGGTGCGGGCGGGCCTGGGGCCGATCCTGTCCGGGCTGCAGTCGCTGCCGTCGGTGGCCTGGGTGCCCCCGGCCCTGATGTTCTTCGGCCCGAAGCCCGCGATGCTGTACGCCGTCGTGCTCGCCGGCGCCGTGCCCTCGATCGCGGTCGGGGTGGTGTCGGGGCTCGATCAGGTGCCTCCGCTGTACCTGCGGGTGGGCCGCAACCTCGGCGCACGCGGTCTGGCCTCGGTGCGCTATGTGCTGCTGCCCGCGGCGCTGCCCGGGTACCTGGCCGGGCTGCGGCAGGGCTGGGCGTTCTCGTGGCGTTCGCTGCTGGCCGCCGAGATCATCGTGGAGTCCGCGGATCTGGGCCACTCGCTCGGTTTCCTGCTGAAGAACGCCCAGGACTCCAACGACATGGCCGGGGCGTTCGCGGCGATCGTGCTCATCCTCACGGTCGGCGTCGCGGTCAACCAGCTGCTGTTCGTGCCGTTGGAGCGGCGCGTGCTGCGAAGCAGGGGTCTTACATAAAGTCAATTCCTGTCCGACACTCGCGTCGGACCCCGATGAATACATCGGGGTCCGACGCTTTTTTGTGCCGTCTCAAGCGTTCTCGAATGACAGGCGGCGGACTTCCGGGATGCGAGACCGCCGGAACATCCATTGACGGAGGTGCAGTTCCGCTGTCATTCTCATGCTATGAACCAGGGCCGACTTCTTGTGGCTCGCCGTCACGTCGATCTGCGACGGACCGCGAGCGCCATCTGTCCTGACGTCCCGTAGCCCGCGCCCCGGCTATTTCTGTACGGCTCGCGCCGCCGCTTCGGCGTGCCCTTCTCTTGTGTGAGCGCTTTGCTGAACGGCTTTAGTGTTCCCGCTTTTTCTCGTCCTTTTCTAGGAGCTTCACCATGCCCTCGATCCTGGCTGTCTCCGGCAGCCCGTCGCCGACTTCCCGGACGGCCGCGGCCCTGGACCACGCTTCGGCGTGGCTGGCCTCGCACGGCCACAAGACCACGCACCTGGCCGTCCGCGACCTGCCGCCGGCCGACCTGCTCGCCGGCACGCGCGCCACCCTGGCCGTGCGCGAGGCGATAGCCGCCGTCGCCCAGGCCGACGGCGTCATCATCGCCACGCCCATCCACAAGGCCTCCTACACCGGCGTCCTGAAGGCGTTCCTGGACCTGCTGCCGGAGAACGCGCTGGCCGGCAAGGTCGTCCTGCCGGTGGCCACCGGCGGCACCGTCGGGCACCTGCTGGCCATCGACTACGCGCTGCGTCCGGTGCTCACCGCGCTGGGCGCCGACCACGTCGTGCCGGGCAGGTTCCTGCTGGACTCCGACATCGTCCGCGGCGAATCAGGGGACGCACACCTGGCCCCGGAGGCCGACCGGCGCCTGACCGACACCTTGGAGCGCTTCTCCGACGCCCTCGGCCTCTACGGGGTCCGCGAGCTGGCGGCGGTCGGGCGATGAGCGTCCTGACCACGGTCCCGTCCGCCCCCACCAGACGCGGGTTCCTCGGCCTGATCGGGACCGCCGCGCTGGCCGCCGGATGCGGCTCGTCCTCCGGCGGGTCGGCCAAGAAGACCACCCGATTGCGCTACCAGGGCTCGGCCGGCTCCATCACGCCGCCCGAACTGGCCGCCGATCTGGGATATCTGGGTCCTGTCACGCTGGACTGGGTCGGCAACACGATCAGCGGGCCCCAGGACATCCAGTCGGCGGCCACCGGCCAGACCGACTTCGGCGGGGCGTTCAACGGCGCGGTCGCCAAGCTCCATTCCGCAGGCGCCCCGATCACCGCCGTCATCAGCTACTACGGCGTCGACCAGTACTCCTACAACGGCTTCTACACCCTGAACGACAGCTCGATCACCTCCGCGCAGGGTCTGTTCGGCAAGAAGGTCGGGATGAACACTCTCGGCGCGCACCTCGAGGCGGTCCTGGACATCTACCTCGGTCGCAACGGCGTCTCCGCCGGCGACGTCAAGAAGGTCGAGCCGCTGGTGGTGCCGCCGGTCAACACCGAACAGTCGCTGCGCGCGCACCAGATCGACGTCGCCACACTCGGCGGCATCCTGCGCGACAAGGCCCTCGCCGACGGCGGAATCAAGGCCCTGTTCACCGACTACGACCTGCTCGGCACGTTCAGCGCCGGAACCTATGTGTTCCGCAACGACTTCCTGGCGAAGAACCCTGACACCGTCCACGCGTTCACCTCCGGAGTCGGCAAGGCGATCGAGTGGGCGCGCACCACGCCGCTGCCGGAGGTCGTCGACCGCTTCACCGCGATCATCAAGAAGCGTGGGCGGAACGAGGACGCCTCGACCCTGAAGTACTTCAAATCCTTCGGGATCGCCGGCACCGGCGGCGTCATCGCCGAGAAGGAGTTCGCCACCTGGATCACCTGGCTGGAACAGCAGGGCCAGATCCCCAAGGGCAAGGTCAAGGCGGCCGACGTCTACACCAACAAGTACAACTCCTTCGCGAAGGCGGGGAGCTGAGATGGCCGCGACCGGTACCGCGGAGAAGATCCGCATCGAGGCCGTCAGCAAGACCTTCGAGGTGCGCGGCGGCGAGACGTTCACCGCGCTGGACGACGTCACGCTGCACGTGGCGCCGGGGGAGTTCCTGGTCGTGGTGGGCCCCAGCGGCTGCGGGAAGTCGACGCTGCTGGACCTCATCAGCGGCCTGACCAAGCCCGGCACCGGCCGGATCCTGCTGGACGGCGCGCCGGTGGCCGGGCCCGCCCTGGACCGCGGCATCGTCTTCCAGCAGTACGCGCTGCTGCCGTGGCGCACCGCGCTGCGCAACGTCGAGTTCGCCCTGGAGGCGCAGCCGCGCCCGGACCGGCTCAACCGCAGGAACCGGGCCGAGCGCGCCCGGGAGTACCTGGACCTGGTCGGCTTGTCAGGGTTCGAGGACCGCTACCCGCACGAGCTGTCCGGCGGCATGCGCCAGCGCGTCGCGATCGCCCGGGCGTTGGTCGCCGACCCGGCCGTGCTGCTGATGGACGAGCCGTTCGCGGCCCTGGACGCCCAGACCCGCGACGGGCTCCAGGAGGAGCTGCTGCGGATCTGGCACAAGACCGGCACCACGATCGTGTTCATCACCCACGGCATCGACGAGGCGGTCTATCTCGGGCAGCGGGTCGCGGTGATGACCTCGCGGCCCGGGCGGATCAAGGAGATCGTCGATGTCCGCCTGGGGGACCGGGGAGCCGAGGACGACGTGCGCTCCAGCCCGGAGTTCGCCGCCCACCGCCACCGGGTCTGGAGTCTGCTGCGCGACGAGGTCACCGCCGTCAGGGAGGTCGTTTCCGTTGGCTGAGATACCGTTCACGCCGACCGTCCAGCTGCTCAAGCGGACGGTGCCGGCGCCGCTGACCAAGGCGGCCTCCGGGCTCGCGGCCCTGGGCAAGCGCACCGTCGCCATCGCCGCGTTCCTGGTGCTGTGGGAGGTCGCGCCGCGCGTGGGCCTGGTGGACCGCACCTTCCTGGTGCCGTTCTCCGAGGCCGTCAAAGCCCTGATAGAGCTGGCGAAGGACGGCCAGCTGTGGGACAACACCCGGGCCAGCCTGGTCCGCTCGCTGTCCGGCTTCCTCATCGCGATCGGTGTCGGCGTGCCGCTCGGGCTGCTGATCGGCTGGTACCGGCCGGTCGCCGAGATCCTCGGGCCGCTGCTGGAGCTGTTCCGCAACACCGCGGCCCTGGCCCTGCTGCCGGTGTTCATCCTGCTGCTGGGCATCGGCGAGACCTCGAAGATCGCCATCGTGGTCTACGCCTGCACCTGGCCCATCCTGCTGAACACGATCAGCGGCGTGCGCGACGTCGATCCGGTCCTGGTCAAGTCGGCGCGCTCGATGGCGCTGCCGGCGCACCGATTGTTCGCCAAGGTGATCCTGCCGGCCTGCATGCCGACCGTGTTCACCGGCATCCGGCTGGCCGGGGCGTCCTCGATCCTGGTCCTGGTCGCCGCCGAGATGGTCGGCGCCAAGGCGGGCCTGGGCTACCTGGTCAACGCCTCGCAGCAGAACTTCGCCATCCCCGACATGTACGCCGCGATCATCGCCATCGCGGTGCTCGGGCTGGTCTTCAACCACCTGCTGGTGCTGCTGGAGCGCCGGCTGACGCGCTGGCGCCCGGCGACCGGCGCCTGACCCCCTATCCGAGGACTGACATGACCGCCGACAAACGCCACCTGCACCTGAACGCCTTCCTCATGGCCCCCGGCCACCACGACGCCGCCTGGCGCCACCCGGCCAGCCAGCCGCACCGGGTCACCGACATCACCTACTTCCAGCAGCTCGCGCAGACCGCCGAGCGCGGCAAGTTCGACTCGATCTTCTTCGCCGACGGCCTGGCGCTGTGGGGCGGCCGGGCCGGGGGCAACGTCTCCGGCGGACTGGAGCCGCTGACCGTGCTCCCGGCGATCGCCGTGGCCACCCGGCACATCGGCCTGATCGCCACCGCCTCCACCACCTTCAACGAGCCCTTCCACCTGGCCCGTCGCTTCGCCTCGCTCGACCACGTCTCCGGGGGCCGGGCCGGCTGGAACATCGTCACCTCCGGCAGCGTCAACGAGGCCAACAACTTCAACCTGGACGAGCACATCGACCATGCCGTCCGCTACGAGCGCGCCGCGGAGTTCCTGGACGTCGCCACCCGGCTGTGGGACAGCTGGGCCGACGACGCGGTGGTGCTCGACAAGGCCGCCGGCGTGTACGCCGACCCCGAGCGGCTGCGCGAGATCGACCACGAAGGCTTGTTCTTCAAGGTGCGCGGGCCGCTCAACGTCCAGCGCTCGCCGCAGGGCTGGCCGCTGCTGGTCCAGGCCGGATCCTCCGAGGACGGCAAGGAATTCGCGGCCCGCTACGCCGAGGCCGTCTTCACCGCGCAGCAGACCCTGGCCGAGGCACAGCGCTTCGCCGCGGACGTCAAGGCGCGCGCCGCCGCCCACGGCCGCGAGGGCCTGCCGGTGATCCTGCCGGGCATCTGCCCGATCATCGGCGCCACCGAGGCCGCGGCCCGCGCGCTGGAGGACGAGCTCACCGAGCTCCAGGTCATCGACTACGGCCTGGGTCAGCTCTCGAACATGCTGAACGTCGACCTGGCCGGATACCGCCTGGACGAGCCGCTGCCCGAGGCGGCCCTGCCCACCGAGGATCAGGTCAACGGCAACAAGAGCCGCTTCACCCTGGTCGCCGAACTGGTCCGGGAGCGGCTGACCATCCGGCAGATCATCGCGCGACTCGGCGGCGGCCGCGGGCACCGCGTGGTGACCGGGACGCCCGAGCAGATCGCCGACGCGCTCGAGTCCTGGTTCCGCGCCGGGGCCGCTGACGGCTTCAACATCATGCCGCCGATCCTGCCGACCGGACTGGAGGACTTCGTCGACCACGTCGTGCCCGAACTCCAGCGCCGCGGGCTGTTCCGCACCGAATACAGCGGCACCACGCTGCGCGAGCACTACGGGCTGTCGCGGCCGGCCGACCAGTTCACCGAAGCTGCCGAACGCCTGCTCGTTTCCGCCTCTCAGCACTGAAGGGAAGATCCGCGATGACAACCACCCCGTCCGACTTCGACATCCGCCGCATAGGAGGCCGGATCGGCGCCGAGATCACCGGCGTCGACCTGGCCGGCGACATCGCCGAGGGCATCCTGAAGGAGGTCAAGGGCGCGCTGCTGGAGCACAAGGCCCTGGTGTTCCGTAATCAGAGCCTTGACGACGAAGGTCAGATCCGCTTCGCCTCGCAGTTCGGCGCCCTCACCACCGCGCACCCGACCGTCCCCGGCATCGCCGAGCAGCCGCGGATCCTGCCGGTGGACAGCGAGCGCGGAGCGGCGAACGTGTGGCACACGGACGTCACGTTCGTGCAGTCGCCGCCCAAGGCCTCGACGCTGCGCGGCATCGTGATCCCGCCCTACGGCGGCAACACCCTGATCGCCAACACCGCGGGCGCCTACCGCGACCTGCCCAAGCCGCTGCGCGACCTGGCCGACACGCTGTGGGCCGTGCACACCAACGACTACGACTACGCCGGCCCGCAGGCGAAGGACGACGACGAGCGCCGGCAGCAGTACCGCGACGTGTTCGTCTCCACGAAGTACCGCACCGCGCATCCGGTGGTCCGCGTGCACCCGGAGACCGGCGAGCGCGGCCTGTTCATCGGGGCGTTCGCACAGAGCATCGAGGGGCTGGGCACCACCGAGTCGAAGGACATCCTGCGCCTGCTCCAGGCCTACGTCACGCGGCCGGAGAACGTGCTGCGCGTGCAGTGGAACCCGGGCGACGTCGTGGTCTTCGACAACCGCATCACCCAGCACTACGCGCCGGACGACTACGACTCGCTGCCGCGGCGCCTGAACCGCGTCACCGTGGCCGGCGACGTGCCGATCGGCGTGGACGGCTCGTCCAGCCGCATCCTGGAGGGCGACGAGGCGGCGCACTACACCCCGGCGGCCGCGTCCTGAGCCGGCCAGCGGGGCGCTGAAAGCGGCCGGCCGGACGCGTGGGGGCGCCGGCCGGCCGCAGACGGACATTGCCTTGTCACCATCCGTTGACGTCAACGTCAACTGTTGCTAGTTTCCCGCATCACGGGCGGCGACGATCTCTTCGGCCCCCCGGCCTCGGCCGCCCGTGATGCCACCACCGCCTTGAACGACGGACGCAGTGTTTCGGCGTGCCGCGGCGATCCCGCGCGCGCCGAACCGCACGTCCGGTACGGAACGCCGGTCGCGACCCCGCGCGCCGGCGCGTTTCCCCCACATCGGAAGGAAGCACATGTTCCACGGTTCGTCTCAGCGGCGCCGGGTTGCCGCAGCCGTCGTCGGCTCTTCTCTGCTGGCTCTCGGTTCGGCGGTGGCCACCGACACCGCCTCCGCCGCGCCGGCCGCCTCGGCCTCGGCCGCGGCGCACGCCAACCGCGGCCACGGCTACATGCCGGACGTCGCCGACGCGCAGGCGGCGCGCGCGGCCACGCGGCACGGCTCCAAGACGCTCTCCTACGGCGGCGGTATAGACGGCATCGGCGTGATGGACGGCCAGCCCCAGGTCTACCTCGTGTTCTACGGGAACCAGTGGGGGACGCAGGGCACTGACTCCAAGGGCAACCTGACCTTCGGCAACGACCCCGACGCCGGCGCGCCGACCGCGCAGATGATGTTCAAGGGCATCGGCACCGGCGGCGAGCAGTGGTCCGGGACCATGACGCAGTACTGTGACGGCCCGCTGGTCGCCAAGGGCGCCACCAGCTGCCCGTCCGGCGCGGCGCACGTGCCCTACCCGAGCGGCGGTGCGGGCGTGCTGGCCGGCGTCTGGTACGACAACTCCGCGGCCTCCCCGCAGACCGCGTCGGGCCACCAGCTCGGCACCGAGGCACTGGCTGCGGCCCACCACTTCGGCAACACCACCGCCGCTTCGAACCGGCACGCGTACTACGTGATCCTGTCCCCGCACGGCACCAACCCCGACAGCTACCAGGGTGCCTACTGCGCCTGGCACGACTACAACGGTGACAGCACCCTGACCGGCGGCGCCGTCACCTCCGACGTCGGCGACTTCGCCTTCTCCAACCAGCCCTACAACATGGACTCCGGCGCCGGCTGCGGCGTGAACTTCCTGAACTCCGGCAGCACCGGCACCCTCGACGGTTGGACCATGACCCTGGGCCACGAGTACTCCGAGACCATCACCGACCAGAACCCGCCCGGCGGCTGGACGAACACCTCGAGCGGCCAGGAGAACGCTGACGAGTGCGCCTGGCTCAAGGGCGTGACCGGCGGCGCGGGCAACGTGCCGATGGGGAACGGCACGTACACCGAACAGGGGAGCTGGTCCAACGACACCAACAGCTGCGCGCTGACGCACGCGACGGTGAGCTGACCGGTACTGATGGAAAGCCGGGTCCCGCGGTCGTCGCGGGGCCCGGTCATCGCAGGGCCCCGTTATTCCGCGCCCGGCAGCCGATAGACCACCAGCGTCTGCTCCGGCCGCTCGGCGACATGGAACGCGGTGTGCGCCATGGTGATCACGCCGAGCCGCGGATGCCGGACGCGCTTGTGGCCCGCGCGGCTGAACTGGATGTCGTACAGCGGCCACCACTGCCGCATCTCGGGGCTCGCCTCCGTCAGGTCGGCGACGAGGCGGGTGACGCGCGGGTGGTCGGGGTGACGCCCGGCGATCGCGCGCAGCCGGGCCAGGATGTGGCGGGCCTCGGGCTCCCAGTCGAACAGCACCTCGCGGGCGGCGGGCTCGGTGAACATCCAGAGCACGACGTTGCCGTCGGGCTTCATGCCCTCGAACAGTTCCGCGGCTGCGTCGTTGAGCGCCAGGACGTCATAGCAGAGCCCTGTGACGTACGCCGGATTGGCGCCGAGCAGGGCCGGGACGCCCGCCACCTCCGGCGCGGCCTGCTCGAAGGCGTCCGGGTCGGGAACGCCCTGATCGGATGCGGCCCCTTCGGCGGCCAGGCGGTGCATGTGCTCCTGCTCGGCGCTGGTCATGTGCAGCGCGCGGGCCAGGGCGTCGAGCACCTGGGCTGAGGGGCGCACGTCCCGGCCCTGCTCGAGATACGTGAGCCAGGTCGCGCTGATACCGGCCAGCAGGGCCAATTCCTCGCGGCGCAGCCCGGGCGTCCGGCGGCGTCCGGTGATCGGCAGGCCCGCCCGCGCCGGGTCCGTGCGCTCCCGGCGGCTGCGCAGGAACGCGCCCAGCTCGACGCCCATCCTAGAACCTCCGATACCAGAATAAAGCGATTCTGGATACCACCGTAGCGTGCCGCCAGGCTTGTCTCATGCGAGCTTGGACTATTGCTTCTCAAGACGATGACCTGCGCCTGTCGGACGTTCCCGGGCCCACGCTTCAGGGCGGCGGCGTACTGGTGGAGGTACTCGCCGCACATATCCCGGAGTACACGAAGGCCGTGGTGAGCGGGAACCGCGGCGGACTGCCAGTCCCCCTGACCCTGGGCGTGGCCTGCATCGGGCGGGTCATCGACGTCGCGCCCGACGTCTTCCACCTCGCGCCGGGCGACATCGTGGTGGACACGGCGCTGCTCGACGCGGGCGACGGCGACGAGATCCTGGTGGGCTGGGTCGGCCTCGGCGGCTCCGGGGCCGGCAGCGGGCGCACCGACCGGATGCGGGAGGTGTGGCACGACGGCGTCTTCGCCGAGCAGGCGCTGTGCGCCAAGGAGACGCTGGTCAAGCTGCCCGGGGCGCAGGATCATCCGGACCCGGCCCGCCTGTCCTTCCTGCCGTGGCTGAGCATCGCCGCCGGCGGACTGCGCGCCGCGGGCCCGCTGACCGGCCGCGACGTCGCGGTGGTCGGCGCCACCGGCCAACTCGGCGGCGCGGCGGTGCTGGTGGCGCTGGCTCAGGGCGCGGCGACGGTGACGGCAGTGGGCCGCAACCAGGAGGCGCTGGAGCGGCTGGCCGGGCTCGGTCCGCGGGTGCGCGTCCACCGGCTGACCGGCGACCGGGCGAAGGACGCGGCGGGGATCGGTCCGGTGGACGTGGCCCTGGACGCCCTTGGCGCCACGCCGACGGCGGATGCGACCATGGCGGCCTATGACAGCCTGCGCGTGCGCGGCACCATGGTGTTGATCGGCGGGGTGCGCCAGAACCTCACCATCCCGTACGGGGACCTGATGCATCGCCGGATCACGCTGCGCGGCTCGTGGATGGCCGACGACGAGACGGTGGCCACGGTCTGGAACCTGATCCGCTCCGGGCTGCTGGACCTGTCCGTGCTCGAGCCGTTGACGGTCGGCCTGGACGATCCGGCAGCGGCCCTGGACCTGGCCGAGCGCACGTCAGGGCTCAGCTTTGTGACGCTGGTCCCGTAGGAACGACGCCAGTCAGGTGCTCGACCGACGCCACTGACTCGGCCGTCGTGCCGTTGAGCGTGGTGATCGCGCAGGACGGTACTCCCGTCGTGAGAAGGCTGCCGCTGATCGCCGCGTCGCCCAGCAGGGTGCGCAGCAGGTCCACGGTCACGCCGCCATGGGTGACGATGGCGGCGGGGCCGTCGGCGCCGAGGCTCTCGGCGGGGGCGCCGGCCTCGCCGACCTCGCCGACCTCGCGGACCAGCGCGAGCAACCGGTCGGCTGCGGCGTGCGAGGAGTCGCCGATGGAGGGGACGTATGCGCGGTCCTCGACCGTCCTGGCCCATTCGGCGCCGAAGTCCGCGAACGGCATCGTGCCGTCCCAGTTCATGCGTTCGATGGCGCGTCGGTCCTGGATCGGCTGAACGGCGACGGCGTCGGCGATGAGCTGTGCGGTCTGGCGCGAGCGTCGCAGCGGGCTGCAATAGACCCGGCGTATGCCGGTCCGCCGCGCCCACACTCCGGTGAGCGCGGCATGGGCACGTCCGAGCTCTGTGATTCCGGGGTCGCCCGGCTCCCGTAGCTTCTCGGCGTGCTGGATGAGGTAGACGTACATGCCGGCGACTGTTCCGCGTACGAGCAGCGCTCGTCCACGGCTTTTCCGGCCACGTACGACAACTGGAGCACTAACCGGCGCACTAGGCCGGGTAGCTGACGCCGATCTGAGCCCGCACCGCGTCCATCGTCCGCATCACCGCGAGCGTCTCCGACCACGGGGCCAGCGGGCTCTCCCGGAGCCCGGCGCGCAGGCAGCGCTGGGCTTCGATCGCCTCATGGACCATGCCCCGAGCTAGATACGGCTCCTGGATCCGTTGTGAGAGCTCGTTTCCGCGGTACACCGAGAACCCGGTCGGGGAGGTGAACCCGCGTCCGAACTCGATGCGGCCCTCGGTGCCGGCGATGGTCGCGCTCCAGGTGCCGTCGGCCGAGATCGAGCAGGTCAGGGCCGCGATGCCGCCGCCGGGGTGGACCAGCGTGACGGCGGTCGTGTCGTCGACGCCCTCCGGGGTCAGCGTGCCGACGGCCTGCACGGCGCTCGGGGCGCCGAAGACCAGCTGGGCGATCGCCAGCGGGTAGACGCCGAGGTCCAGCAGCGCGCCGCCGCCGAGTTCGGGGTTGCGCATGCGGTGCTCGGGGCCGCCGGTGAAGCTGACCGAGAAGTCGGAGGTGACCAGGCGCGGCTCGCCGATGGCGCCGGCGCGGACCATCTCGACCATGCGCAGGACGGCCGGGACGGTGCGCGTCCACATCGCCTCCATGAAGAAGACGCCCGCGGCCTCGGCGCGGCGGCACAGGTCCTCGGCCTGCGCGGCGTCCAGGGTGAGCGGCTTCTCGCACAGCACGGCCTTGCCGGCGTCCAGGCACAGGGCGGCCGCCGCGTGGTGCGCCGAGTGCGGGGTGGCGACGTAGACGATGTCGACCTCGGGGTCCGCGGCCAGCTCGGCCCAGGAGCCGTGGGCGCGGGGGATGCCGTGGCGGTCGGCGAAGGCTTGCGCCGCGCCAAGCGTCCGCGACCCGACTGCCACGACTTCGGCGTCGTCGAGAGTCTGCAGGTCGGCGGTGAAGGTGGCGGCGATACCGCCGGTCGCCAGGATGCCCCAACGGATCTTGTTCTGCGTCACCGCGTCAGCATAGCCGCGTGCCGGAGCCGGCCCCCGAGACGATCAGATCTCGGAAAGCCGGCTCCGGACTCACTGCCCGTCGAAGGACGTCACGGACGTCACGGACGTCACGGGTAGCTGACGATGTCCGAAGGGCCGCCGAACGCCGAGCTCACCGCCTTCCCGGTCCCGTTGACGACCGAGTCGATGCCGCCGGAGCCGTTCAGGAACACGCTCAGCAGGTCGTGCAGCTGCACCCCGGAGGTCTGCGGCACCTGGAACGCCATCGCGTTGTGGATGTCCACCCCCTGGTCGAAGTAGCTGTAGCTGCCCAAGCCGTAGCCCTGGAAGGAGGACACCGAGTTCGGGATGTACAGCGCCGGGTACCCCTTCTGCGACGCGGAGGCCATCCACGAGGCCTGGTTGGGCACCTCGTAGGGGTTCTCGTTCTGGAAGAAGATCACGGTGCCGTTCTGGCCGTTCCAGTCGACCTCGTTCTGCTGGAAGTGCTCGACCGCCAGGCCGTAGGACGTGACGTTGTTCCCGTTCACGATCAGGCCGGTCGGGCTCTGGTCGCCGGTCCACGTGCCGGCACCCGCGCCGTGGTCCGCGCGCCAGATCCAGACGTCGTCCAGCAGCGAGTCGTTGCTGTCGTCGATCAACGGTGTGGTGACCGAGCCCGCGGTCGCCCCGCCGACGCGGAAGAACACGTCGTCCAGGGTCACCGGGTCGGTGTTGTGGCGCGTCGTGGAGCCCGCGGTGCCGACCTGCAGGAGCGCCGGCGAGGTGGTCGTCCCGGCGTCGAAGATCAGGCCGCTGACGGTCACGCCGCTCACGTCCGCGATGCTCAGCGTCGTGTTACCTCCGGACGGGACCAGCGTGGCGAAGCCCAGGCCGACGATCTGGGTGTCCGGGTGGGTCACGGTGATGGTCGACGGGATGCTGTAGACACCCGGCGTGAACAGCAGGTTGTCGCCGGCGCCCAGGGCCGCGTTGATCTGGGCCGCGGTGGCCGAGGGCTGCACTACGAAGAACGTGTTCAGTGACAGCGACTTGCCCGGGGTCTGGCCGCTGGTCCAGGTGGGGCCGTTGGAGTTCGTCGCCAGCGAGGGCACGAACACGTTGTAGTTCCCGCCGGAGTCCTGGTACAAGTACGGCGCCTCGCGCGTGACCGGGCAGGACCCGAGCGTGGTGTACGGGTTCGGACCGCCGGACAGGCCGGAGTTGGACGCGAAGCTCTGCGCCGGCGCGCCCGGGTCGCCGCAGAACACCTGGTTCCAGACCCCGTTGCTCCAGCCGTCCAGGGCGGAGTTCCGGGTGATGTACTGCTGCTGGGAGCCGTTGGTGACGGTGCCGCCGGTGAACTGCGAGTCGGCGATGAAGCCGCCGCTGGCGTAGCCGGGGCCGCCCACGCAGTAGTCCATCAGGCTCACGTTGCCGTTGATGTGCACCCGGCGCATCGGAGCGGCCTGCGACACCGCCCAGAAGTCGTCACCGTTCTGGCACCCGGACATGCCCATGACGTTGATCGTCAGGTTGGTCAGCGACCGCCAGAAGTTCGTGGTGGCGTTGCAGGTGCTGCCGGAGCACTGGTTGTAGGAGTCGACGGTGCCGTTGATGACGACGTCGCCGGGGTTCTGCCCGAGCCCGGCGACGGCCTCGTAGAAGCCGACCGTGAAGATCAGCGGGCTGGCCGCCGAACCGTACGTCCCGGGCTGGAACAGCAGTTCGTACCGGCCGGTCCCGAACTCGCTGGGGACCTGCTGGTTGGAGATCGCGTTCAGCTGGGACTGGATCGAGGACTGGGACATCGACGGGTTGAACACGATCACGTTGGAGCCCAGGGAGCCGCCGGTCGGGGGCGGGGGAGTGCCGCCTCCTCCGTTGCTACCACCGTAGACGTCGAACTCCCACAGGGAGTAGCCGTAGCCCGTGTTACGTGCGGTGCCGTACATCCGGATGTAACGACCGGAGCCGGACACGGTGAGCGTTTCGTTACCGCCCGGACCCGACGTCGTGGAGTAGATCGTGGTCCAGTTCGTCGCGTCGTTCGAGGTCTGGATCTGGTAGGCCTTGCCCGAGGCGGTCTCCCAGTTCAGGACGACTTCACAGATGTTCTGGGTGCCGCCCAGGTCCACCTGGAGCCACTGGGGGTCGGAGAACTGCGACGACCAGCGCGTGCCGGTGTTGCCGTCCACGGCGGCGGAAGTGGGGAAGGCCCCACTTTCCACCGACGACGCTGTCGCGGTCTTGTTCAAGGCCAGATTCGTGCCGGTGTCGCAACTGGACGCCGCCGCCGGCCGTGCGCCGAACGACGGCACGGACAACGCCGCCAGCAGCAGCGCGAGTACAACGAACAATGCGGCCCGTGGCCGGGCCTGAGTGCTACTCAATGTGCTCTCCAAGGCGTGGGGTTTGCGAACCGAAGAGAGCGCCCTCGGGTCCTAAAAGTGGCGCACGCGTTACCTACTGTCAATACGGAGCCGGTTCCGGAACTGGTTTCGGAACCGCTACCGAAACCAGTTCCGGAACCGGTTCCCCCTTGACACCCACCAGCAGAGGGCTGACGATTCAGGACCGAAGGGGCGCCCTCCCCGCACGGTTCACCGCACCGCAGCCACCCGCGTAGGAGGGTCATGATCCCCGCACGAAGATTTTCACGGAGATACAGATCGTCGGCATTATTGCTGGTCCTGGCCATGATGCTGGCCGTCCTGTCCGTACCGTCGCTGGGGGCGGGGCGGGCCCGGGCGGCCGGCTGCGACACCGGCACGAATCTGGCCTTGAACAAGACCGCGACAGCGTCGTCGGTGGAAAGTGGGGCCTTCCCCACTTCCGCCGCCGTGGACGGCAACACCGGCACGCGCTGGTCGTCGCAGTTCTCCGACCCCCAGTGGCTCCAGGTGGACCTGGGCGGCACCCAGAACATCTGTGAAGTCGTCCTGAACTGGGAGACCGCCTCGGGCAAGGCCTACCAGATCCAGACCTCGAACGACGCCACGAACTGGACCACGATCTACTCCACGACCACCGGCCCCGGCGGCACCGAGACGTTGAACGTGTCCGGCTCTGGTCGTTACATCCGTATGTACGGCACGGCGCGCAATACCGGCTACGGCTACTCGCTGTGGGAGTTCAGCGTCTACGGCGGTGGTGGCGGCACCCCGCCGCCGCCGAACTGGAACCTGGTCTGGCAGGACACCTTCGGTGGTACCTCCGGCACGGCCCCTTCCTCGGCCAACTGGATCGAGGACACCGGCCACAAC
Source organism: Catenulispora sp. GP43 (assembly GCF_041260665.1). Classification (NCBI taxonomy): domain Bacteria; kingdom Bacillati; phylum Actinomycetota; class Actinomycetes; order Catenulisporales; family Catenulisporaceae; genus Catenulispora; species Catenulispora sp. GP43. The sequence continues at coordinate 61,729 of NZ_JBGCCT010000008.1, forward strand.
TCCGCGGGCGGTCCGGCGGACTGGGGCACCGGTGAGGTGGAGTCGGCGTCGTCGTCGACCGCAAACGTTTCCGTGGACGGCAACGGCCACCTGAACATCACCGCCCTCGAAGACGGCTCCGGGAACTGGACCTCGGGACGCATCGAGACCCAGCGCTCGGACTTCGCCGCACCGGCCGGCGGCATGTTGGAGGTCACCGCGAGCATCAAGCAGCCGAACGTCGCCAACCCGGCCGGCTACTGGCCCGCGTTCTGGGCACTGGGCAGCGGTTCGCGGACCGGGGCGGGCACGTGGCCGGCCATCGGCGAGACCGACATCATGGAGAACGTCAACGGCCATGCGACCACGTCCTCGGGCCTGCACTGCGGCGTCGCGCCGAACGGTCCGTGCAACGAGTACAGCGGCCGTGGCAGTGGTCTGCGCACCTGCACCGGCTGCCTGAGCGGGTACCACACCTACACCGAGGTCATCGACCGGACGCAGTCCGACGAGCAGATCCGCTTCTCGGTGGACGGCCAGGTCACCTGGACCGTCAGCGAAAGCCAGGTGGGTGTCACGACGTGGCAGAACGCGGTGGACCACGGTTTCTTCCTGATCCTGGACCTGGCGATCGGCGGCTCCTGGCCGAACGCCGACTGCGGCTGCACGTCCCCGACCGCGGCGACCACCTCCGGCGGCCAGCTGAGCGTCGGACCGGTCGCCGTCTACACCACCACCGGCCCGGCCCCGACTCCGCTGCAGCCGCCACCCGCAGCGACCGGGTCCAACGTCGTGAAGGTCACCGGCAGCCAGGGGAACTGGGCTCTGACCGTGAACGGTGCGCCGTACCAGGTCAAGGGTGTGACCTGGGGCCCGGGCAACCAGGCCGGCGACGGCTACCTCGCCGACGCTGCCTCGATGGGTGTCAACACCATCCGGACCTGGGGCACGGACGCCACCTCCCAACCGCTGCTGGACGCGGCGGCGGCCCGGGGCATCAGGGTCGTCAACGGCTTCTGGTTGAATCAGGGAGCTGACTATCTCAACGACACGACCTACAAGACCAACACCCTGAACACCATCAAACAGTTCGTCACACAGTACAAGGACCATCCAGCCACGCTGATGTGGGACGTGGGGAACGAGGTCATCCTCACCTCGCAGAACTACACCTATCCCAACGGCGCCACGGTCGAACAGGAGCGCGTCGCCTACGCGCAGTACGTGGAGCAGGTCACCGAGGCGATCCACGCCATCGACCCCAACCACCCGGTCACCTCGACGGACGCCTGGACCGGCGCCTGGCCGTACTACAAGCAGTACACGCCGAGCCTGGACCTGCTGGCCGTGAACTCCTACGGCTCGGTGTGCAACGTGAACACCGACTGGGTCAACGGCGGGTACACGAAGCCGTACATCGTCACCGAGTCCGGCGACCCCGGCGAGTGGGAGGTGCCCAACGACGCCAACGGTGTGCCGAACGAGCCCACCGACCAGCAGCAGCGCGACGGCTACACCAGCGCGTGGAACTGCATCGCCGGGCATCCCGGGGTCTCCTTCGGCGGCACGCTGTTCAACTACGGCGTGGAGAACGACTTCGGCGGCGTCTGGTTCAACCTGCTCACCGGCGGCTGGCGGCGGCTGTCGTACTACGCGGTCAAACAAGCGTTCACCGGACAGGCGCAGACGAACACGCCGCCCGAGATCACGTCGATGACGCTGAGCAACACCGCGAGCGTGCCGGCCGGCGGCCAGTTCACCGTGAACGTCGCGGCGAACAACCCGACCGGGGACGCCCTGAGCTACAACGTGGCGCTGTCGAGCAAGTACGTGAACAGCGCCACTGCGTTGCAGTCCCCGTCCAGCTACACCCAGACCGGTCCCGGCGCGTTCACCATCACCGCCCCGCAGACGCTCGGTGTGTGGAAGGTGTACGTGTACGTCTACGACCAGCACGGCGGGGTCGGCATCCAGTCCGAGTCGTTCCGCGTGGTCGCGCCACCGGTGGCCGGCACCAACGTGGCGCTCGGCAAGCCGACCACGGCGTCCTCGTTCCAGGCCGCGGCCAATGGCCAGACCTACGTCGCGGGCAACGCCACCGACGGCAACTGGACCACGCGCTGGGCCAGTGACTGGAGCGATCCGCAGTGGATCCAGGTCGACCTCGGCCAGAGCACCGCGATCAAGCACATCCAGCTGGGGTGGGAGTCGGCGTACGCCAAGGCCTACCAGATCCAGGTGTCGAACGACGGGACGAACTGGACCACGGTCTACAGCACCACGACCGGCGCGGGCGGCGTCGAGACGTTCGACGTCTCGGGGACCGGCCGCTACGTGCGCATGTACGGCACGGCGCGCGGGACTACGTACGGCTATTCGCTCTACGAGTTCGGCGTCTACGCCTGATCTAGTCCGCCATGGATTCACGGAGTATGAGGTGCCTGGCCGCGGGTGGTTGCCTGCGGCCAGGCACTTGTCGTCTGTCTCAGCCGATGGTCACGAGTCCGTCGGCGAGTGCGGAGGAGCCGAACGGCGCCGACAGCGCGGCGACTCGAGCCAGGACGGCTGTGGCCTCGTCACCGGTGAGCGGCCGCACGTCGTTGTCCTGGCCGCGGCGGACCGGATGGAGCTCGACGCCTCGCAGACGGCGGTCATCGACATGGCAGCGCAGGACGAGGCCGTCGAGATGGCGGCCGGCCATCGCGGGCCAGTCGAAGACGAAGTTCCCGAGGCTGTAGAAGATCGGCCGGCCGCGGTACAGCTCGACGCCCTGAAGGGTGTGAGGACCGTGGCCCATGACCAGGTCCGCACCCGCGTCGACGGCAGCGCGGCCGATCGCCTGCTGATAGTCGCACACGGCGTCGCCGGCCACGCCCCAGTGGCAGGACAGGACCAGGACGTCGCATCGAGCCCGCAGCGCCTCCACGTCCCGCACCATGGTGGCCAGCTCGTGGGGGATCGGTTCGGTCAGGACGCGGGGCGCCCGGCCGGGAACCTCGGCCGACCGCAGGTCGGGCACGTAGGACGTCGAGGCGCGCAGGCTCGCCACGCCGGCGGTGTGGATCCCGGCGGCCATCCCGAACGGCCAGCAGATGGAGGTGTAGGCCAGGAACCCGAACCGGGTGCCGTCGCGTTCGAGCACGACGGGCTTGTGCGCGTCGTGGAGGTCGGTGCCGGCACCGCAGTGCGCGATGCCGGCGCTGTCGAGCGTGGCGAGGCCTTCCAGCATCGCCGGCGGCGGGAAGGTGACGTTGTTGGCCACGCTGACCGCGTCGATACCGGCTGCGACCAGACCTTTGACCATCTCCGGCGCGGAGTGGCGCCAGTTCGGCTTGTGCGCGATGTCAGGGGCCTGCGGGTCGCTTCCGGGGCCGCACAACACGCCTTCGAGGTTGACGAACCGCACATCGGCGGGTGCCAACAGGTCCAGCACGTGTGTGAAGGCGGACGCGGGATCGGCGCGTTCCTGCAGGTTGACGTCACCGGCCAGCATCAAGATCTGCGACATGACATGACGCTATCGCAGGGGTGCTCGGCCAGCTCTCGAACTCGTGATCGGCGATTCCTCGGACGAACCGCGCCGACCAGGGCCGCCTCACGTCACAGCAGCCCCGCCAGCCGATACAGCACCAGCGAACCGGCCACCGCGACGTTGAGGCTGGCCCCGGTCCCGATCATCGGGATCTCGACCGCCACGTCCAGCAGCTCCACGGCCTCCGGCGGGATGCCGTCGCGCTCGTGCCCGAGTACAAGGACGGTGCGGTTGCGTGCGGCCGGCAGGTCGGCGAGGCGGACCGCCTCGTCGGCGAGTTCGGCGCCGACGACGCTGGTGTCCTCGCGCGCCTGCTGCCGGGTCAGCCAGGTGAGCTGGTCGCCGGTCCAGTGCACGCACGCGGGTTTTCGCAGGGTGTTGCCGCGCGCCAGGGCCTCGGGCACCCACCGCAGCCTCGGCACGGCCAGGCACGCCCCGACCGCGTCGCAGGTGCGCAGCAGGGTGCCGAGGTTGGCCTCGTGCATGGGCCACAGGGGTGCGGCGATGAGGTGGTCCCAGCAGCTGTGGGAGCGGCGGCGGCGTTCGGTGCGCAGATCGCGGGGGGACTTCACCCGCACGGCGGACGCGGTCACCAGGTGGGCTTCTGCGGCTCCGGCAGAGAGATCATCGGGGTCATCGAGGTCTTCATTTCGCTGGTGGCGCTTCGCGGCGCGCCCGGGCCATCGACGGGGAATGACGCCACCCCGCCTGGCGGGGCGGCGTTCGTGTCGCATCCAGGATAGCGCGGCGGAGCTCAGCTGAACCGGATGATCACCGCGCTCCCGGCCTGCACCGTCACGCTCGTGCTCCCGTGGTGCACCGTGACCGGCGTGTGCTGCGGTGCCGGGAAGGCCCCGTGCGCTCCGACCTGCTGTCCGCCCAGGGTGATGGCGGTGGTGGCCGCGAGGCCGGCCGGCGAGGTGGTGGCCAGCGTCGTGGCGCTGCCGTGGTTCAGGCCCGGCAGGCCCAGGGCCAGGTTCACGGTCGTCGCCGCGTGGCTCGCCGGGTCCTGCACATCGTCGAGCACGACCGTCAGGTGCCCGCCTTCCCGCACCGCGTAGGCGCGCACGTCGGCGGCATCCGGGTTGTCCAGCGTCACGAACTCGCCGCCGCCGACCAGCGAGGTCGCGAGCATGCCGTAGTACAACGGGCGCGGGGTCAGGTCGCCGGTCGTCGGGCACAGCGGGGTGTACGGGTCGCAGCCCGCTGCGTTGGTGCCGTCCATGAACTCGGCGCTGGTGATGCCGTCCTGGGCGAGCAGCAGGTTGTAGTCCAGGGCCCACAGCGCCGAGGCGAAGGTGTCGCTGACCCCTGTCGTGCCCGCGCAGACGGTCGAGTTGGTCTCGGTCATCGCCGCCGGGACGTGCAGTTGGTGCGCCGCGCTCAGCGCCGCCTGCGCGTTCGCGTTCTCGTACTGCGTCGAGGCCGTGCTCAGCAGCTGCGCGATGGTGGCGACCTGACCGCCGCAGGCGCTCGTCGGATACGTGTGGTCGGTGACCAGCGAGACGTCCGGGTGCGCGGCGTCGGCGGCGGCGAAGCCGGCGAGCCAGGAGCTGTGGTTCGTCTCGGCGTCCGGACCGGTCAGGCGGATGCCCGGGACGGCGGCGCGGATAGCCGAGGCGTACGTCTCGAAGTCGGCGTAATAGGCCGCCGCGTCGGTCTCGTAGAAGTTGGGCTCGTTGCCCACCTCGATCGCCAGCAGCGAGCGCCCGAAGATCCGCTGCGCGTACGTCGCCTCGTCGGCGGCGCGCGCCGGGTCGCGGTGCTTGAGGTTCACCGCCAGGATCACCTTCCAGCCGGTCGCGTGCGCGATCGCGGCCAGCGGCGCCAGCTTGTCCGGCGTGATGGTGCCGGACGTCGCCCAGCTCGGGGCGGTCTCGCCGGTGGAGGTCCAGAACGTGCCGTCGCCGGAGTTGCCCCCGACCCGGATGACGCCGCCGGGACCGAGGGTCCTGAGAAACCCGGCGAGATCGGTGCTGGAGTAGTCGTCGGCGGCGATCGTCGCGGCGCCGAATGAGAGCCCGACGAAGCCGGGACGAAGCTGGCGGCCGGTCTGGTCGGGGTGGACGGTGATGGCCAGGCCGCCTGCCGGTGCGGGCTGCGCCTGGGCTTGGGCCTGGGCTTGGGCCTGGGCTTGGGCTGTCCCGGCGGCACAGAGTGCGGCGGCGGCGAGTGCGGCGGCGGCCGTGACGGCGCGCGCGGAAGCAAAGCTCATGGTTGCTGGCTCCTGCATCGGGGTGGGGACTCACAATTTCGTACGCGTATACGGGCCCGCACAAGGAGTTGGCGAGTAAAACTTCAGATAAGTGATTGGTGTTCACGCATGTGAACATCCTCAGAACTTTAGTGACCACTGGTCGCAAAATTGGTTACCCTGGCTGTATGAAGCATCAGAACCAGATCCACGGCACGGTCGCGGACGGCTTCGAGCCGGTCCGCGAGGAGTTCGGCGCGGTCGCCGCCGGACAGGGCGACGACTACGCCGCGCAGGTCGCGGTGTACCGGCACGGGCAGCAGGTCGTCGACCTGTGGACCGGCCCGGAGATCGACGGCGACGCGCTGTTCGGCGCGTACTCGGCCTCCAAGGGCGCCACACACCTGGTCGTCGCCTCGCTCGTGCAGGACGGCGTGCTGGACTACGAGCAGAAGGTCAGTCACTACTGGCCGGAGTTCGCGGTCGCCGGTAAGGGGGAGCTGACGCTGCGCGAACTGACCGCGCACCGGTCCGGGCTGGTCGGTGCCGACGGCGGGTTCAGCCTGGAGGAACTCGCCGACGACCGGGTGGTGGCCGAGCGGTTGGGCGCGCAGCGTCCGTACTGGCGGCCGGGCACTGCGTTCGGCTACCACGCGCTGGTCGCCGGTGCGCTCAGCGCCGAGGTAGTACGGAGGGCGACCGGGCGCAGTGTGCAGGAGTGGTTCGCCGAGCGGGTCACCAAGGCCCACGCGGTCGATTTCCATCTCGGTCTGCCCGCCGACCTCGAACCGCGCTACCGCCCGACGCTGCCGATGCTGGAGACGCCCGAGCGTCTGGCCGAACTCGCCCGCGACGCCGCGGCACCGAACAGCCTCAACGGCATAGCCTTCAACCGACACCGGCCGGGAGGCCCGCAAGTGTGGGAGCTGCCGAACCATCAGGTGGTGCGCACGCTGGGAACCGCGTCCTTCGGCGGCGTCGCCTCGGCGCGCGGCCTGGCGCGGATGTACACCGCCGCGATCAGCGGCGTCGATGGCGTCGCGCCGCTGCTGACACCCGACACTCTCGGCGTGGTCGGGCAGATCCAGTCCATCGGGACCGATGTGGTGCTCGGCATGCCGAAGGCCTTTACTGTCGGATTCCACGCGGTCGCCGAGTACTACCCGCAGCTCGGCCAGGGTTCGTTCGGGCACAGCGGTGCCGGCGGCCAGCAGGCGTTCGCCGATCCGCGCAACGGCATCGCCTATGGGTACACGCGGCGGCGGATGCCGTTCCCCGCGGCGCCGGGGCCGGAGAACGATCGGCTCATCGCGGCGGTCTACAGGGCTTCCGGTTCCCTCCGGTGAGTCGAGACAGAAGCGCCGGTCCTGGAAACATAAGCGTTTCCAGGACCGGCGCTCGCTAACAGGGCCGAGCTACCGCTGCATCACGGCGCCCAAGCCACTGTCGGGATAAAGCTGCTGTCATCAGCCCACGACGTCGTGGCGTCCCAAGAATCAGGACCGCCATTGCTCGCGATGTACACCTGCCCGTTGTAGTGCCGCAGGAACAGCGACGGGTTCGCCACCGAGTACAGCGACACCCCCTGATCGTTGTGCCCGGGGGTCGGGCAGAACGTGGCGTCCGAGGCGAACTGTGAGCTGCCGTCGTTCTGCTGCTGGTACACCGCGCCGCTGTTCTGGCGCAGGTAGCCGTTGGGGAAGTCCTTCGACTCGAAGGACAGGCACGAGCTGTTGCTCAGGCCCTGGTGGACGATCCAGGTGGCGTCCTGCTTGTCCAGGGTCGGGTTGCCTCCGTTGATCGCGGAGATCTTCGCCACTCCGTTCTGGTGGCGGATGTAGTCCGAGGTGCAGCACGGGGTCGTGGCGCGGAAGGAGACCTCCGTGCCGGGGGTGAGTGCCGACGTGCTCTGGTAGGTGAACACCTGGTTCGCCGCTCCGACGCAGGCCTCGATGTCCAGGACCGTGCCGTTCGTCGTGTTGGCACCGGGGTCGGTCAGGCACAGGCCGGACTGCGGGTTCAGCAGCGTCCCGTCAGCCTGCTGGACCCACTGCTGGCCGCCGATGCCGTTGCAGTTCCACAGTTCCACCTTGGCGCCGACGGCTGTGGAGTCGCCGTCGATGTCCAGGCAGCGGGTCAGCGTCTCCAGCGTGTTCGACGCGGTGTGGACCCAGTGCTGGTCCACCGCCGTCGGGATGCAGTCCCACATCTGGACCGCGAAGCCGAAGCCGCCGTAGGGGTCGTTGCCCGCGACGTCCATGCACTTGCCGCCGGGTGCGTTGACGGCCGCGCCGCCGGCGACGGCGAACTTCTGCGTGGCGGCGCCGGTGCAGGCCTCGATGTCCAGCACGGTGCCGTTCGTCGAGTTGCCACCGGGGTCGGTCAGGCACAGGCCGGACTGCGGGTTCAGCAGCGACCCGTCGGCCTGCTGCACCCACTTCTGGCCGCCGACCTGGTTGCAGTCCCACAGCTCGACCTGCGTGCCGGGGGTGGTGACGTTGCCCTTGATGTCCAGGCACAGGCCGAGCGTGGTGATCGACCCGTCAGAGTTCTTCCACCAGGCCTGGCCGTTCGCCTCGCGGGCACAGCCGGTGATGACGACGTTCGAGCCGTCCGCGCCGGAGGTCCCGTTTGAGTTGTCGACGCACTTGCCGGCCGGGGCGTTGATCGGCGTGCTCTCGAACACCGGTCCCGGGGAGATGAGGAAGCGCTGGCCGGCGCTGCCGGCGCAGGCCTCGATGTCGAGCACGACGCCGTTGGCGGTGCTGCCGCCCGGGCTGGTGAGACAGAGTCCTGATTGCGGGTTCAGCAGGGTGCCGTTCGATTGCGGGACCCACTGTTGTCCGCCGACGCCGTTGCAGTCCCACAGTTCGACCTGGGTTCCGGACGCCGTGCCGTTGCCCTTGATGTCCAGGCAGCGGCCCAGGGTCTTCAGGTCGTACTGGTATTCGGGAGTGCCGCCTGTGATGTAGACCAGCGGTGTGTTGCGCATGTACTCCCAGTGCTGGTCGACCGCGTCGTGCTTGCAGTCCCACAGGTCGACGTTGGTGCCGTCGCCGCCGTTGTCATCGCCGTAGACGTCCAGGCACTTGCCGCCGGGGCCGGTGACCCCGACGCCGGGGCCGCCGCCGGAGGTGCCGGTGTAGGACGCCGAGGAGATGTTGGTCTGCAGCGAGGCGACGGTCGCGTTCGAGGCGTAGCCCGAGGTGATCGCGCCCTCGAAGAAGGCGCCCGGCGCGGCGTTGCTGTTGTCGCCGCCGGTGCCCAGGGCGATGCCGCCCTCCTTCTTCATCGGCGAGTACCCCGATGGCAGGCCGCCGCTGTACAGCGATGGCACCGTTGGCTGCGTCGCATCACCTCCGTCCAAGGCGAAGTTCGACGTCCCGTCGTTGCGTAGGACGGCGGTGACGAAAGGACTGTGCAGCGTCGTGTTGGAGGGGTTGCTGGACCCGTTGCCCATGAACACGCCGTTCTCCAGGTCGGCCTGGATCCACGGCCCCGGCCCCGAACACGGCGAGGCGCTGCAGTAGGACGAGATGATCAGCGCGTCCATGTGCGCCGCGCCGGTGTCCTTCGAGGCGTTCTCGACGTTGCCGAAGTCCGAGCAGCAGCCGTTGGTGGCGTTGGTGCCGCTGGCGACCTCGTAGACCGACTCCGGCTGGCTGCCGGTGGCGACGCCCGTCCCCACCGAGCGCCGGTAGCCGGTGCGGGGGAACGTGGCGATGCCGTAGGCCTTGTGGCCGCCGACGGTGACCGGCAGCGCGTCGGCGCGTGCTCCGACGTCGCTGGACCCGGCGTCGCCGACCGGGGCGACGGTCAGGTCGTTGTGGTTCGGCGACTGGTCGTAGATCTTCGTGATGGTGCAGACCGTGCCGGCGCAGAACGCGTCCTGCGCGGCGGCGTCGGCATAGTCGCCGGCCGCCAGCAGGCCGATGTCGGACGCCGCGCCGTCGGAGGCGCGCGTCACCTGGTAGAGCGGGCCGTTGTAGGTCGCGTACATCGCACGGACCGAGCTGTACGCGGCGACGCACGGGGTGCCGCCGTTGCCGAAGGTGTCGCAGGGCAGGGTCGAGGAGCCGGCGGCCGCGGCCCTCGACGGGGGACTGAGGACCAGCATGGCGGCCACTGCGAGCAGCGCGCCCAGTACGGAGAGCAATCGGCGTGGAGCAGCCGAGATGGAGCGATTGAACATCTGGTTCCAATCACTTGCTCGATGGTGTGTTGGCAGGAGCGCCGAGCGGCGCTTACCGGCTTGAGGGAACGAGCCGGATCATGTTCCAGGACACGGGCGGCAGCGGTGCCGTGAGTCGGCGCCCTTCGGTGCTCGTGCCCTCGACGCCGGTCGGCGCGATCGCCCTCGGCGTCTCGATCGAGTTGACGGCATTGAGATCTTGTTCGCCGCCGAGGTGCAGGTGTTCGGCCACCACCAGGTCACCGAATGCCCGCAGGTCGATCTCCAGGCGGGCCGGTTCCTCGGTGTGCCGGTTCACCGCGAACACCGTGACCTGCCCGCTTTCGCGGTCGTGCGTGGCCACCACGTCGACCAGCGGCACGTCGCCGTGCTCGGCCGTGTCGTACTGGTCGGTTGCCGTAGGAACCCGTAGCACGTCGCCGGCCGCGTGGCGGGCGGTGAGCGCGAAGGGGTGGAAGATGGTCTGCGCCCAGGCCGGGCGGTCCGGCTCGGCGCGGATCGGGCCGATCACGTTCACCAGCTGGGCCAGGCACGCGATGGTGACCCGGTCGGCGTGGCGCAGCAGGGACATCAGCAGGCTGCCGAAGACGACCGCGTCCTGCACGGTGTAGGTGTCCTCGATCAGCCGCGGCGCCTGCTCCCAGTCCAGGTTGGTGTGGCCGGCGAAACGGCTCTCCTGCCACAGGTTCCACTCGTCGAAGGACAGGTTCAGCTTCTTGCGGGACTTCTTCTTGGCCGAGACGTGGTCCGCGGTGGCCACCACGCCGTCGATGAAGCGGTCCATCCCGACCGCGGCGCCCAGGAAGCTGGCGCTGTCCTGGCCGTGCTGCTCGTAGTAGGCGTGCAGGGAGATGTAGTCCACGTAGTCGAAGGTGTGCTCCAGGACCGTGGACTCCCAGGAGCCGAAGGTCGGCATCTGCGCGTTGGAGCTGCCGCAGGCCACCAGCTCGATGCTCGGGTCCACCTGGCGCATCGCCTTGGCGGTCTCGGCGGCCAGCCGGCCGTACTCCTCGGCGGTCTTGTGGCCGGTCTGCCAGGGGCCGTCCATCTCGTTGCCCAGGCACCACAGCCTGATGTCGTGCGGCTGCTCGACGCCGTGCTTGCGGCGCAGGTCGGAGAAGTGGGTGCCGCCCGGGTGGTTGGCGTACTCCAGCAGGTCGCAGGCCTCCTGGAGGCCGCGGGTACCCAGGTTCACCGCCATCATCGGCTCGACGTTCGCCAGCTTGGTCCAGGCCATGAACTCGTTCAGGCCGAACTCGTTGGTCTCGATGGAGCGCCAGGCCTGGTCCAGGCGCCGGGGCCGCTCGGAGACCGGGCCGACGCCGTCCTCCCAGCGGTATCCGGACACGAAGTTCCCGCCGGGGTAGCGGATGACGCTGATCCCGAGCTCGCGGGTCAGCTCCAGGACGTCGCGGCGGTTGCCGTCGGCGTCGGACTCGGCGTGTCCGGGCTCGTAGATGCCGCCGTAGACGCAGCGGCCCATGTGTTCCACAAAGGAGCCGAACAGGCGGCGGTCGACCGGCGCGATCCGGAAAGCCGGGTCGAGGGTGGCTTGTGCAGTGAGCAAGGGAGGTTCCTTTTTACTTGATACCTGTTGCGGCGATGCCCTCGGTGAAGAACCGCTGGGCGAGCAGGAAGGCGATGGCCAGCGGCGCCAGGGAGATCGCGGCGCCGGCCATGAGCGCGGCGTGGTCCACGCCGGAGGTGCTGGAGAACAAAGTCAGGGCCGACGGCAGGGTCCGCATGTCGGTGTCGCTGCTGATGACCAGCGGCCACAGGAAGTCGTTCCACAGCGCCATGAACTGGATGACGAACAGCGAGGCCAGGGCCGGCCGGGCCAGCGGCAGGATGATCTGCCAGTAGATGCGCAGCGGCCCGGCTCCGTCCATCTTCGCGGCCTCGTCCAGCTCCCGCGGGATCTTGATGAAGAACTGGCGGAGCATGAAGATGCCCAGCGCGCTCACCGAACGCGGGATGATCAGGCCCTGGAAGGTGTTCAGCCAGCCCAGGTGGAACACGGTGAGGAACAGCGGGATCAGCATCACCTGGAAGGGCACCATCAGGGTGAGCAGGATGACCCAGAACACGAAGTTCTGCCCGCGGAACCGCAGCCGGGCCAGCGCGTAGGCGCACAGCGAGTCGATGAGCAGTAGCAGCACCGTGGTGCCGCCGGCGAACACGACGCTGTTCACGGCCAGCCGGAAGAACGGCAGCTGGGTGAACACGGCGTGGAACCCGGAGACCGACCAGTGGTCCGGCCACAGCCGGGACGGATCGGCGTACAGGTCCGCCGGGGTGCGGAAGGCCACCCCGAGCATCCACAGGAACGGCACGATCGTGGCCAGCGCCGCGATCGAGAGGACCGCCCAGGCCAGAACCCTGGCGGAGGATCTGGCCGTGCGCAGCACCGGGACGGCCCAGGCCGGGGTGCCGGCCGGCAGCGACGAGGCCTGCGTGGTGAGCTCAGTCGTCATCGCGGTACCTCAGCATTCGGAGTTGCACGACGGACACGGCGATGATGATCAGGAACAGCACCCAGGCGATCGCACTGGCGTAGCCGAGCCGGAAGTCGACGAATCCGCGCTGGTAGAGGTACATGACGATGGACTCGGTGTGGAACAGCGGCCCGCCGTCGGTCATCACGTACGTCAGGTCGAACAGCTGCAGCGCGTTGACCGTGCCGATCACGACCGTGAACAGGATCGCCGGGCGCAGCGCCGGCAGCGTGACGTGCCGGAACCGGGCGATCGGCCCGGCGCCGTCCAGGGTCGCGGCCTCCAGGAGCTCCTTGCGGACCCCCTGGACCCCGGCGAGCAGGACGATCATCGAGAACCCGAAGTTCTTCCAGATCCCGACCGCGATCAGCGCCGGCAGTGCCAGATGCGTGTCCTGCAGCCAGGCCTGCGAGGAGACCCCGATCTTGCCAAGCAAGCCGTCGACCAGGCCGACCTGCGGGTCCAGCAGGAACTTGAAGATGATGCCGGTGACGGCCAGCGAGGCGATCGTCGGGAAGAAGAACGCCGAGCGCAGCAGCATCGTGTACCAGGTGGTACGGCGCAGCCACTGGGCCAGTGCCAGGCCGATCGCCACCTGGCCGATGACGACGAAGACGGCGTACACGAGCGTGACCTTCAGCGCGTTCCAGAACCGCGAGTCGTGGAAGAGCTCGGTGTAGTTGCCGAAGCCCAGCCACTTGTGGGAGTCCTCGCCGATGGTCCAGTCGTGCAGGCTCATCCAGCCCGACTGGACGATCGGCCAGATGATGAACACCGCGGCCAGCAGGAACGCGGGCGCCACGAACAGGTACGCGGGGTTGACCCGGGCCAGCCGGCTCCTGCCTCGGCGCTCCGGTCCGGGCGGCCGTGCCGGGGCGTCGGCCGCTGGTTCAGCGAGATGTGCCATCGATTGCCTTCTTCGTCGTCTCCGTCGTCTCCGTCGTCGCCTCGCGGCGCCGTCAGCTCTTGCAGCCGGTGAGCTGGTTGATGGACTTGGCCGCGGCGTCCGCCGACTTCTGGGCGTCCGCGCCCCGGGTCAGCTGGCCGATCATCGGGGTGTAGACGTCGCTGTCGATCTGCGAGGACGTCGGGAGCCCGGCCAGGTACAGCCGCGCGTTGGGCAGCCCCTGCGCGAACACCGCGACGTTGGGGTCGTCGACGGTGACGTCGCTGCGCGCCGGCGGGTACCCGGATCCCTTGGAGAACGAGGCCTGGGCGGTCTTGCCGGTCCACCAGCTCAGGAACTCCAAAGCCTGTTCCTTGTGCTTGGTGTTCTTGGCGATCATCATCGGCACCGTCGAGGCCAGGGTGACCGGGCCCGCCGAGCCCACCGGGACCGGCGCGATGCCCAGGTCGATGCCGGCCTTGCGGAAGCCGTCGGCGGCCCAGGGGCCGTTGAGCTCCATCGCCGCCTTCTTCGCCGAGAACAGCGTGTCGGCGTCGGCACCGGTCTGGCCGACCGGGCTGACGTGGTCGTTCTGGACCAGGCCGGCCCAGGTCCGCAGGGCCTGGACGCTGGCCGCGGAGTTGATCGTGGCGCAGCCGTCGGGGCCGACGATGTCGCCGCCGTTCATCCACTGCAGGATCGGCCACATCTCGATGGTCTGGTGGTCGGCCAGGGAGATGCCGTACTGGCTCGGGCCGGCCCCGCCGAGCGTCAGCTTCTTGACGTCCGCGACGAACTCGTCGGAGGTCTTCGGCGGGTCGGTGATGCCGGCCGCGGTGAACATCGTCTTGTTGTAGTAGAGCGCGACGGTGGCCAGGTTCGCCGGGACCGCGTACAGGTGCCCGTTGACCGTGAACGCCTTGGTCACCGCGGACGGGAACGCCGCGGAGTCGATCTGGCTGTCGCCGGTGCCGACCGAGGAGTCCAGCGGCAGCACCGAGTTCGTCTTGATGTAGTTGAAGATCACGCCCGGGTCGAAGTTCGGCGTGGCCAGGTCCGGACCCTGCCCGGTCGCCCACTCCGCGGGGAGCTTCTGTCCTATGGCGTCCCACGGCTGGATGTCCATGGTGACCTTGATGTTCGGGTGCGAGGCGTTGAACTGCGAGACCAGAGCTTGGTAGGAGGGTCCGTCCGGGCCGGTGAAGCCGGTCAGCACGGACAGCTTCACCACGCCGCCGCCGCCGGACCCGGAGCCGGCCGAGGAGGAGCTGCTGCAACCCGCGGCGGCGAGCAAGCCGGCGGCGGCCACGGCCGCTGCGGCGATTTTCGCGTGCGTCTTCATGGGTCCTCGATGTCTGTGAGGGATGTCTCGTTCTTGACTTGATCTTGTCTATGACGTGTCCGCGAGGTACCGGAACGCCCCCGGCGTGTGACTCCGGTCACGCGGCTGAAATCGGGGTGGGGTCTGTTCTACATCGTTGTCTACAACGTTGTAAAGGCGTAGGCTGAGCCGCACGGAACTCACGGGAAGGGCGGACCCGACAGGTGCCCCCAACACTGAAGGACGTGGCCGAACGGGCCGGCGTCTCGATCAAGACGGTCTCGAACGTGGTGAACGGCTACGCCTTCATCACGCCGGCCACGCGCGAACGGGTGGAGCGCGCGATCGCCGAGACCGGCTACCGCCCCAACCTCGGCGCACGGAGCCTGCGCAAGGGCCGGACCGGCTTCATCGTGCTGGCCGTCCCCGAGCTGGACAACCCGTACTTCGCCGAGCTCACCGGGCTGGTGATCACCGCCGCGCACCGACGGCAGTGGACGGTGCTGGTCGAGCAGACGCAGGGCTCCCGCGAGCGCGAGCAGGCGGTGATCACCTCCATGGGCCCGCAGCGCATCGACGCCGCGATCCTGAGCCCGCTGGCGATGGAGCCCGCCGACCTGTTGAGCGCCGACCCCGCGACCCCGCTGGTGCTGCTGGGGGAACGGGACATCCCGGGCCCGGCCGACCACGTCGCGATCGACAACGTCGCCGCCGCGCGGACCGTCGTCGAGCACCTCATCGGCATCGGCCGCCGCCGCATCGCGGTCATCGGCGACCAGCCGGGCAAGAACGGCGGCACCTCCGCGCTGCGCACCGCCGGCCACCGCCAGGCCCTGGACGCCGCGGGCCTGCCGTACGACCCGGGCCTGGTCATCCCGGTCGAGAACTACCAGCGCGCCGACGGCGCCGCGGCCATGGCGCACCTGCTCGCGCTGCCCGAACCGCCCGATGCCGTCTTCTGCTGCAACGACCTGCTGGCCATCGGCGCGATGCGGGCCGGTGCCGAGCGTGGCGTCTCGGTGCCGGACCAGGTCGCCATCGCCGGCTTCGACGACATCGCCGAGGGCAGCTACAGCCTGCCGTCGCTGACCACCATCGCCCCGGACAAGGCGGCGATCGCCGAGGCCGCCGTGAACCTGGCCGACCGGCGGGTGGACCCGATCCGCGGCGGGCGCGGCGAGAAGGGCGCCGAGCCGCAGGACGTGCGGGCGCCGTTCGCGTTGAAGGTGCGGGAGAGCACGGCGGGGATCGGGCGCTGACCTACTCGGCGATGCCCCGGGTGAGGATGACCAGGGTGATGAAGGTGCGGTAGAGCCGGATGAGGTCGTCGTCGTGCAGGTGCACGACGGTGGGATCGGCGCGGTCCGGCTCGACGCGCTCCAGCCAGGTGGCCATCTCGGCCAGATCCGGATTGCGCAGGCGCACGGTGAGGGTGACGGGTCGGTCGATGAACGATCGTGGAGCTCTGCCGGCGCGCATGCTCTCGATCGCTTCCTGCGCCTTTTCGGAGATCAGCCGGTTGGCGCGCGCCGGATGCAGGCTCTCGGCGGCGAACCGGGAGATCGACTGCTTGACGACGGCGGCGCGCGCCTCGGGCCAGAACGGCTTCAGCTCGCGCGCCGTGGTCTGGTCGCCGGTGACCAGCACGACCGGCACGCCGAGGGCGATCGCGACCAACGAGTTGATCCCGGACTCCCCGGCGATCTCGCCGTTGAGCCTGACCTCGGCGATCGCCGCCGGGTTGTAGGTGTGCGACAGCGTCGCCGGTCCGGCCGAGGCCGAGCCGTGGTAGGACACGAAGAAGACGGCATCGAAGGACTCGTCCAGGCCCTGCATCATGTACAGCGGCTTGTGACGGCCCGACAAGGAGGAGGCTTCCCCGCTCAGCTGCTCCGGCCGCAGGTTCGCCATCCGGCCGTGCGAGTCGTTGACGAGGAACTCGTGCGGCCCGCCGGCCCGGTTCGCACCGTCGATCGCGGCGTTCACCTCGGCCTGGAGCAGGGCGCGGTAGTGCTCGTAGTCGTGCTGGCCGGGGCGGCACTGGTCCCAGTCGACCACTCCGGCGGTGCCCTCCATGTCGGAGGAGATGAAGATCTTCATGAGCCGCTGATCCGCCCCAGCAGCACCGCCAGATCCTCCGGCCGCGAGAACTGTGGCCAGTGCCCGGTCGGCAGGTGGTGCAGCTCGAGCTTCGTCATCAGTGCGAAGACCGGGCTCATGCCGGCCAGCTGCGCGACCTGGTCGGGGCTGAAGGTGCAGCAGACGGCCGAGGCCGGGACGGGCATCGGGTCGCCGGGGCGGTCCAGGGCGTCGGTCACGGTGCGGAACGGTTGCGGGCTGCCGAGGGTGCGCATCCGCTCCAGGTCCGCGTCGCTGATGCCGGCCAGGTTCACCGGGTCCTCGGCCGCGTCGAAGGCGGGGACCGGCAGCAGCCAGCCGTCGCCCTGCTCGGCGACCTGCTCGCGCTGGGCTTCCTGGGCGTCCGGCGGGTTGAAGTCGATGACGCCCAGGCCGGAGGGCATCGGGCCGGAGTCGACGTAGACGACCCGCGCGATCAGCTCCGGCACTTCGTCCACGACGCCGGTGACCGGCATGTTCGCGCCGCTGTGGCCGACCAGGACCACATCGCGCAGGTCGTGGCCGCGCAGATAGCCGACGATGTCCGCGATCTCGGTCCGCAGGCCGGTGTCCGGCTTGGCCTCCGCGGCGCGCTCGGCGATGCCGGGCATGGTCAGCGCGTGCACCTCGTGGCCGTCGGACCGCAGGCGGTCAGCGACCGCGTCCCAGGCCCAGGCGCCGAGCCAGAAGCCTGGGACCAGTACGAACGTTGCCATGTTCCACACACCTTTCGGACCTGCCGTCGATGCCGTTCTGGTTCCGACGATAACCCGGGGCACTGACAGGCGTCGTGGCGAACGGGTAAGCCATTTAATTGACAGTCTGCGCGATCATATGCTTTATCCATCGGTGTATCGGGTGGCGTTCCAGCAGATCAGCGGCCTGCGAAGGAAATGTTCACCGGCAGCCTTGCCGCCCATAACATCTCGGGTTTTATATGCATCCCATGATGCGCCCCGTCCGCACGCTGCTCTGTACCGCCATCGCCCTCACCCTCGCGCCGGCCGCCGCGTACGCGAGTTCGCCGACCGCCGCGCCGCCGGGCGTCGCACAGTTCGCGGGGCCGGCGGGGTCCGCGCAGCCGATCTACCTCGACACGCACTACTCGTTCGCCGAGCGTGCGGCGGATCTGGTGTCGCGGATGACGCTGCCGGAGAAGGTCGCGCAGTTGCAGACGAACAGCGCGCCGGCGATCCCGCGCCTGGGCGTGCAGGAGTACACGTACTGGAGCGAGGGCCAGCACGGGGTCAACACCCTGGGCGCCGACTCCAACCGCGGCGGCGTCACCGGCGGAGTGCACGCGACCAGCTTCCCGGTGAACTTCGCCGCGACGATGAGCTGGGACCCGGCGCTGACCTACCAGGAGACCACCGCGATATCCGACGAGGTGCGCGGGTTCCTGGACAAGTCGCTGTGGGGGACCGGGCAGAACAACCTGGGTCCCTCCGCGAGTGACTACGGCGCGCTGACGTTCTGGGCGCCGAACGTCAACATGGACCGCGATCCGTTGTGGGGACGCACGAACGAGTCGTTCGGCGAGGACCCCTACCTCACCTCCACAATGGCCGGCGCCTTCGTCGACGGCTATCAGGGCGAGAGCATGACCGGGCAGCAGCAGACCCCTTATCTCAAGGTCGCCGCCACCGCGAAGCACTACGCGCTGAACAACGTCGAGGACAGCCGGCACACCGGCAGCTCGGACACCACCGACGCCAACATCCGGGACTACTACACCAAGCAGTTCGCCAGCCTGGTGCAGAACGCCCACGTGTCCGGCATCATGACCTCCTACAACGCGGTGAACGGCACGCCGTCCCCGGCCGACACCTACACCGTCGACGAGCTCCTGCAGGCCACCTACGGCTTCGCCGGCTACACCACCTCCGACTGCGGCGCGATCGGCGACGTCTACGGCGCGGCCTCCCACGGCTGGGCTCCGCCGGGCTGGACCAGCAACGGCACCAGCTGGACGAACACCGCGACCGGCCAGCAGATCTCGGCCGCGGCCGGTGGCCAGGCCTTCGCGATCCGTGCCGGCACCCAGCTGAACTGCGCCGGCGGGGAGATGACCGCGCAGAACATCAGCGCGGCCATCGACCTCGGCCTGCTCTCGACCGGGGTCGTCGACGCCACGCTGACCCGGTTGTTCACCGTGCGGATGGAGACCGGCGAGTTCGACCCGGCGAGCAAGGTGGCCTATACGAAGATCACCAAAACGCAGGTCGAGTCCCCGGCGCACCAGGCGCTGGCCGAACAGGTCGCGGCCAACGACATCGTGCTGTTGCAGAACCGTGCGCTGGCCGGGACCTCAGCCAAGCTGCTACCGGTGGACCCGGCCAAGACCGACAACATCGTGATCGTCGGCGACCTGGCGAACAAGGTGACGCTCGGTGGTTACTCCGGCGAGCCGACGCTCCAGGTGAACGCCGTGCAGGGGATCACCGCGGCGGTCAAGGCGGCGAACCCGTCGGCCACCGTCACGTTCGACGCCTGCGGAACCGGCACCCAGGTCACCACGCCGGCCGCGTGCTCGGCGGCGACGCAGGCCGCGATCAAGAGCGCCGACCTGGTGCTGGTGGTCGCCGGCTCGGACCTGAGCGTGGCCGACGAGGCCAACGACCGCAGCACCCTGGCGCTGCCGGGGAACGACGACTCGCTGATCAGCCAGGTCGCGGCCATCGGCAACCCGCGTACCGCGCTGGTGATGCAGGCCGACGGCCCATACGACATCCAGGACGCGCAGAAGGACTTCCCGGCGATCGTCTTCAGCGGCTACAACGGCGAAAGCCAGGGCACCGCGCTGGCCCAGGTGCTGTTCGGGCAGCAGAACCCGGCCGGGCACCTGGACTTCACGTGGTACGCCGGCGACTCGCAGCTCGCGCCGATGGACAACTACGGCCTGACCCCGTCGCAGACCGGCGGCCTCGGCCGGACCTACCAGTACTTCACCGGCACGCCGACCTACCCGTTCGGCTACGGCCTGTCCTACAGCGACTTCACGTACTCCCACGTGCAGGTCGGACCGCAAAGCACTGACGCCGACGGGACCGTGCACGTCGGCTTCGACGTCACCAACACCGGATCCGTCGCCGGCACCACCGTCGCCCAGCTCTACGCGGCGCCTCCCGGTGCCGGTTCCGGGGACACCTCCCGCGAGCAGCTCGCCGGATTCCAGAAGACGAAGACGCTCCAGCCGGGCCAGAGCCAGCACATCACCTTGGCGGTGAAGGTCTCCAGCCTCAGTACGTGGGACGAGAGCAGCCTGAAGCAGGTCGTCGCCGACGGCGCCTGGCAGTTCCGGGTCGGCCCGGACTCCGCGACCATGGCCGGCTCGGGCACCGTGACCGTGCACGGCACGACGACCGCGCACGTGCAGACCGTCGCCGTCCAGCCCGACCAGGTGGTCTTCACCGCCGGCCAGACCCTGGACCTCACCGGCGCCAACCCCTGGATCGCGCCCGACACGAACGCGGCGCTGGAGCAGAACCACGCCCCGGCGGCGAACATCGTCGAGGCCTCGAACGACGACCAGTCCTTCGTCGACCTGACCCACGCCCACGTCCGGTACGCCACCAGCGACCCGCGGGTGGCCACGGTCAGCGACTTCGGCGTGGTCACCATGCACGCGCCGGGCGCGGCGACGATCAAGGTGACGGTGAACGGTGTGACCGGCACCGCCCCGATCGTGGTGCGGGACGCGTTCGCGGTGCAGGCCCCGGCGATCGTGAAGCCGGCCACCACGATCACCGCGACCGAGACCTTCACCAACAGCGGCGACAAGGCCGTGCGGGACGTGAAGTTCGCGCTGACCACGCCGTCCGGCTGGACCGCGATTGCCACCTCGCCGGTGTCGGTGAAGAGTGTGGCCCCCGGCCAGAAGGTGACGGCCAGTTGGAACGTCGCGATCCCGGCGACCGCCAGTCCCGGCACGCAGACCGAACTGGACGCCAGTACAACGCTGACCGGCGCGGCAGGGCCCTACAAGGAGGACTCGGTCAGTGCGGTCACCGTGACCTCCGGAGCCACCCCGCAGCAGGCCACACCGGTCATTACCGGCACCAGCCCGGCGGCCGGCGCGCTCCAGGTGGTGCTCAACAACCCCTCGGACACCCCCACCGCGGTGACGGCGGTCAAATGGCAGCTCGGCAGCCTCTCCGGCACCGCTCCGGTCAGTGCGACCATCGCCGCCGGATCGTCGACCACGGTCACGGTGCCGGTGACCGGCATCAGCTTCGCCACGATCTACCCCCTGACCGTCAGCAGCGTCATCTCCGGCGGCCTGTCCTCGGAGGCACTTGGCGGGCATGTCACCTTCCTGCCCGTGGTCAATAAGAGCCTGGGCAGCTCCTGGACCGTCGCCGACGTCCAGGACGGTCCTTCCGTGAACTTCTCGACCAGTGCGGATGGCACCTGGGGGTCGCTGGACGGCTCCCTGCCCTACGGCGGCGACTCCTACCTGTCGGGCAAGATGTGGTTCGACTGGGACGCTCAGAACCTTTACGTCACCGCGGACATGACCGAAGCCGCGTTCTCCCAGACCAGCACCGGCGGGGACATCTGGAAGGGCGACAGCCTCCAGGTGTCGGCGACCTCCGGGGTGCCGGGCTCGTCGACCACGACGAGCGAGGCGTCCTCGGAAGGCCACTACGAATACGGAGCCGCACTCACCCCGGCCGGCTCGCAGCTCTACCGCTGGATCAGCCCGTCGCAGGGCGCCGGACTGGTGACCGACGCGACGGTCCACGTCACCCGGGACGACGCGGCGCACACCACGCTGTACGAGCTCGCGATCCCCTGGAGCGACCTGACCTCGGTGCAGCCGACCGCGAACAGCGTGTTCTCCATCTCGGCGATGTTCAACAACGTCGACACCGGGGTCCGCAACGGTTACCTGCAATGGGGCGGCGGCATCGGCGACAACAAGAACGTCGCCGAGTTCAACATGGCGCAGCTGATGCCGGCGGCCGGATCGTGAGCGGCGCGCCTGCCACCCTGCGGATCGGCCTGGTCGGACCCGGCTTCATGGGCCGGATGCACTCGCTGGCCTGGCAGACCGTCGGACGCGCCGTCGAGGTGCCGCTGGTCCCGGAGCTGACCGCGATCGCCGGCCGGGACGCCGGATCGGTCGCGCGCGCGGCGCGCGCCTGGGGCTGGCAGTCCTGGACCGACGACTGGCGCACCCTGGTCGACCGGGACGACATCGACGTCGTCGACATCACCACGCCCGGCGCGCTGCACGCCGAGATCGCGCTGGCGGCGCTGGCCGCGGGCAAGCACGTGCTGTGCGAGAAGCCGTTGGCGAACACGCTGGCCGAGGCGCGACAGATGACGGCGGCGGCCGAGGAGGCGGCCACGCGCGGCGTGCTGTCCATGGTCGGGTTCAACTACCGGCGCACGCCGGCGCTCGCGCTGGCGCGCGATCTGGTGGCGCAGGGGCGGCTCGGCGAGCTCCGGCACGTGCGGGCCGTCTACTTGCAGGACTGGATCAACGATCCGGAGTTCCCGCTGGTGTGGCGGCTGCGCAAGGAGGAGGCCGGATCCGGGGCGCTCGGCGACCTCGGCGCGCATCTGGTGGACCTCGCCTATTTCCTGACCGGCCGCCGGCTGACCGGAGTCAGCGCCCTGACCCGCACCTTCGTGGAGGAGCGGCCGCTGGCCGCGTCCGCGTCGGGGCTGAGCGGGGCGGCGGGTTCCGAGCGGGGCCGGGTCACGGTCGACGACGCGGCGGTGTTCTTCGCCGACTGCGAGGGCGGGGCGGTGGCCACGTTCGAGGCCACGCGCTTCGCCCCGGGGCGCAAGAACGCGATGCGGATCGAGCTGAACGGCTCGCAGGGCAGCGTCGAGTTCGACTTCGAGGCGATGAACGAGCTGCGGTTCCACGACGCGTCGCGGGACGCCGCGCAGGGCGGCTTCACCCGCATTCTGGCCACCGAACCGCAGCACCCTTATCTGGACGCGTGGTGGCCGCCGGGCCACGGGCTGGGCTACGACCACACGTTCGTCAACCAGAAGCGCGACCTGATCGAGGCGATCGCCGCCGGGAAGCTGCCGGTACCGTCGTTCGGCGATGGGCTGTACGTGCAAAGCGTGCTCAGCGCCGTCCAGGACAGTGCCCGCAACAGGTCCGCATGGACTGCCGTAACCCAGGAGGCGCTATGACGCGGCCCATCACCTTGTTCACCGGCCAGTGGGCCGACCTGCCTTTCGAGGAGGTCTGCCGGCTGGCCTCGGAGTGGGGCTACGACGGCTTGGAGATCGCCTGCTGGGGCGACCACTTCGAGGTGGACCGGGCGTTGAAGGAACCCGGCTATGTCGCCGGCCGCAAGGAACTGCTGGCCGAGTACGGCCTCCAGGTGCACGCGATCTCCACGCACCTGGTCGGGCAGGCGGTGTGCGACGCGATCATCGACGGCCGGCATCAGGACATCCTCCCGGCCCGGATCTGGGGCGACGGCGACGCCGAGGGCGTGCGGACGCGCGCCGCCGCCGAGCTGGCCGACACCGCGCGGGCCGCGGCCGAGCTCGGGGTGCGCACCGTCATCGGGTTCACCGGGTCGCCGATCTGGCACCTGCTGGCGATGTTCCCGCCGGTCTCCGCCGACGTCGTCGAGGCCGGATACGCCGAGTTCGCGCGGCGCTTCCACCCGGTCCTGGACGTGTTCGACTCGGTCGGGGTGCGGTTCGCGCACGAGGTACATCCCAGCGAGATCGCGTACGACTACTGGTCGACGGCGGGCGCGCTGGAGGCGGTCGACCACCGGCCGGCGTTCGGGCTGAACTTCGATCCGAGTCACTTCGTATGGCAGGACCTTGACGCGCCCGGGTTCCTGTACGACTTCCGGGAGCGGATCTACCACGTGGACTGCAAGGACGCGGTCCGGCGGCTGAACGGCCGCAACGGCCGGCTCGGGTCGCACCTGCCGTGGGGCGATCCGCGGCGCGGGTGGGACTTCGTGTCGACGGGGCACGGGGACGTGCCGTGGGAGGCCGTGTTCCGGATGCTCAACGCGATCGGCTACGAGGGGCCGATCAGCGTCGAGTGGGAGGACGCGGGGATGGACCGGCTGGTCGGGGCGCCCGAGGCGCTGGGGTTCGTGCGCGCGCTGGCCGCGATCGAGCCGCCGCGGGCCTCCTTCGACGCGGCGTTCAGTCAGGGGGCGGCGGGCTGAGGCGGCCGCGGTGACCTGGCCGACACGTCGGCGGTGACCGGCACGGCATGACACCGTGGGGTGGCGAACGCGGCGTGCTGGCCGTGTGGGCCACCCCGCCCCAGGACGCTGGGCTATGGTCGCGTGCTGTGTCGCAGCAAACGAGGAACAGCGGAGCAGGGCCTTACGGCGCCGGGGTCACACCGCGCCTGACGATCGCGACGACGCCGAGCCCGGCGCCGATCACCACCCCGGACACCAAGCTCGGCGGCCAGCCGGTCTGGCTCGCCGAGCCGGCCTGGCCGCTGGACCGCGAGTCCGGCGAGCCGATGCGCTTCATCGGCCAGTTCCGCATCCCCGGCGACACGGTGCGCCTGGCGTACCTGTTCATCACCGACGAGGACGGCGACGCCGCCACCGCCGAGCCCTTCGGCGGCCACAACGCCCTGCTCGTCCAGCCGGGCGGACGCCTGCCGGCCGGGCTGAAGGTGACGGCGGCCGCGACCGGCCCGAGCCTGTGCACCCGCGGCCGGAGCTGGGACGAGTACGTGCCGGTCGAGCTGGCCGGGGAGCAGGCCGCGATCGTGCCGGCGCAGGAGGCCGCGCTGGACGCGGACATCGCCTACGACGACGCGTTCCGCCGCGGCGAGCCCGGGCAGCTGCCGGAGAGCAGCCGGTACCCGTGCAGCTTCGTCGGGGGCCGCGCGCGCTATCCGCAGGCGCACCTGCCGCTGCCGCTGGACGGGAGCTGGGACTTCTTCGTGCAGCTCGAGGACGGCGAGGGGTGGGACGGCGAGCCGTACGCGCTGAACTTCGGCGGCGGGTACGGGTTCTTGTTCCTGTCGGCCGACGATCTCGAGGGCGCGTTCTTCTGGGATTGCAGTTGAGTGCGGCTGCGATCCGCGCGCGATCTCCGCGACCCCGGTCCCGGTGGCGCCCGCAGAAGCGCGGGCACCACCGGCAGTTGAGTCACAAGTACGCGTTCTACTCGTTTTACGCGGTCGGGTCCCACTCTGCGAGCTGCTCCATCGGCTCGGAGGTGCCGGTGATCTCCAGGCTGTCGAGCGGGGTGCGGTCGTTGAGGTAGAGGACCAGTTCGTTCGCCGTGCCTCGCACCACCATGTCGCCGGGCTCCGCGTCGGCGGCGAGGCCGTCGGCGCGGACGCCGTCGGCGTTCAGGGTCAGGCGCCAGGAGCCGCCCTCGGCCGCGTGCAGGTCGATCGTCGCCGGCTTGAACGGCCAGGGGACGGAGGTCGCCGCGACGGTCACCAGGAACTCGTCGACGCCCTCGACCGCGACGTCCGTCGGCAGCGGCTGTGCGGCGCCCTGGGTGAGCTGGGCGTCGTAGGTGTGGACGGCGATCTCCTGGATCTGGTGCCGGGCGATGGCCCCGCTGGTCTGCGGGGCCTGCGACTGGCCCCACCAGGTCCAGCAGCCGCGGTCCGGGCCGGCCTGGCGCAGCGCGTCGAGCATGAGCTCGGTCGCCTCGGCGAGCCAGGCGTCCAGGGCTTCGCGGTCGCGCGGCGCGGTCGGGGCGCCCTTCGGGTCCGTCTTGGCCGGGGGCTCGGCGCCCGGGCCCGCCGTGACGATGGCGGCCTGGCGGCGGCGGCCGTCGCCGAGGTGCTGCGCCAGGTCGCGCAGCGTCCAGTCCGGACAGGTCGGGACTTGGACGTCGAGGTCGTCGGCGGACGCGATCGCGGCGCGGAACGCGGCCGAGCGGTCTTCGATCAGCCGCAGGACCTCGGGGAATTCCAAGATATTTTGCACGTCGGATTGTTTATCACGGCGCTTCGGGCGCTGGGTAGCGAGTATGTCGGACGAACGCGCCGAGGGCCCGGGCGGCTCAGTCCCTGCCGATCAGCCCTTGTCGCCCCGGGCCGCTGAGTTCTTGTCGCCCCGGGCGCCCCGGCGCAGCTCCCGGCGTTCCGCGGCCAGGTCGGCCCGGAGCCGCTTGGCGAGGTCGGTGTGGCGGCGCGAGGTGATGACGCGCCGGACGGCCAGGCTGTAGGAGGCGGTCTTCACCACCGGGCTGCCGGCCGCCGCGCTCGCGGTGGCGGTGACGGCCGAGACGTTGTCGGTCACCGCCTGGATGTTCTCGGAGATGGCCGCGACCTTCGCCATGCCGGCGTTGCCGGTCTTCGTGGCCTGCTCGGCCTCCTCGAGCAGGGGGAGCGCGGCCGAGGCGAGGGTGGCCATGGTGCTCTTCACCGTGAGCAGGAGCTCCGTGACGTGCATCAGCATGTACCCCAGGAAGCAGGCGCCGAGCACCACGAAGATGGCGAAGATCAGGCCGACGACCTGGAGGCCGGTCATCTCGAAACTCCCGTCGCCGGATGCGGCCGCAAGGCTTGGTTGCGGCGGCTTGGTTGCAGCGTAGACGTTAGCGGGCCCCGGGGCGGCGGGCGTGCCAATCGCGGGGCGGTCGGCGTGTCGGGCGCGCGCTGATCGTCGTACGAATGCTGCGGCGGTCCGGGCTTGAGGCGTGTGCTGCGAGCTCGGGGGTGTCGAAGTATGGTCGAGAACGTGACTCAGGGTGCGAACACCGTTACGTGGTCCGCCGGTCCTCTTCCGTTCTTCAGCCATTCAACCGTTCCCGGACTGGGCGTCATGCGGCGGGCCTAGTTTCCTGAGCGCCGGCTGAGTGCCGGCTGAAAGAGGAGCGTATGGAAAACACCGTCGCGGTACGAGGTCTGGGGATCACCAAGGTCTTCGGCGACGTCGTCGCACTCGATCATGTCGATCTCAACGTGGCGCGGGGGCAGATCCACGGTCTGGTCGGGCCGAACGGGGCCGGCAAGACGACGCTGCTCGGGCTGTTGCTGGGCCTGGCCGTCGCCGACGAGGGGCGGCTGGAGATTCTCGGGGCCGCAGTGGGACGGTCCCTGGCGGCGCCCGGCACCGTGTCCGGGTTCGTGGACGGACCGGGCCTGTATCCGACGCTCACGGCGAAGCAGAACCTTGCGGTGCTCGCCAAGCTGCGGCACCGGGACGCGCCGGGTGCCGGGATCGGCGAGGTGCTGGAGCAGGTCGGCTTGAGCGCGGTCGCCGACGACAAGGTGCGCGGCTTTTCGTTGGGAATGCGGCAGCGGCTCGGTCTGGCCGCCGCGTTGCTGACCAAGCCGCGGCTGCTGGTGTTGGACGAGCCGGCCAACGGGCTGGACCCGGCGGGCAAGAGGCATGTGCACGGGGTGCTGAACCGACTTGTGGCCGACGGCGCCACGGTCATCCTGTCCAGCCACCGCATGGACGACCTGGAAGCCCTGTGCTCCGAGGTCACGATCCTGTCCACCGGACGCGTGGTGTTCTCCGGTCCGCTGCACAAGCTCTCCGATGAGAACCGGGAGCTGGAATACCGGCTGCGTACCTCTGATCCGTCGATCGCGCGCACAGTCGCGCAGGAGACGCCGGGTGTCGCCGTCGTGGAAGGTTCCGACGCCGTGCCGCGCGGCGACACCGACGTGATCGTGCTGCGGGCGCGGACGGCGGCGCTGGACGAGTTCGTGGCCCGGATCGTGGGTGCGGACGTCGCCTTGCGGGAGCTGGCCCCGGTCGTTTCGCCGCTGGAGGCTGCGTTCCTGGCGCTTACTGAGCAGTCGGTCGAGCAGTCGGCTGAGCAGTCGGCTGAGCAGTCGGTCGAGCAGTCGGTCGAGCAGTCGGTCGAGCAGGAGCAAGAGGCCGGCCGATGACCGCGACCCTCCTCGACGTCTCGCCGGCCGAGGCGGACGTGCCGGTCGCGCGGCCGGTTCCGCTGGTCCGCGTGCTCCGGATGGAACTGACCAAGCAGTTCTCGGCCTGGCGTATCCGTCTGCTGATTCTGGTGTGCTGGCTGGGCCCGGGCTTGTTGGTCTTCGCGATCGACCAGCAGAGCACCCTGCCCTCCGACACCCTGTTCGGCCGCTGGATGCACGCCACCGGCTGGGCCGGCTCCCTCGTAGCCCTGGGCTTCTGCGGAACGTGGGGACTGCCGCTGATCACCTCCGTGGTCGCCGGTGACGTCTTCGCCTGCGAGGACCGCCTGGGCACCTGGCGCCACTTGCTCATCGCCATCCGCTCCCACCGCCGCATCTTCGCGGCCAAAGCCGTCGCCAGCCTCGCCGTGATCGTGGTGCTCCTGCTGGGTTTGGTCGCCTCCAGTTCGATCGGCGGCCTGATCGCGGTCGGGAACAAGGCTCTGGTCGGCCTCGACGGCCATTCGCTCAGCCCTGGTGAGGCCGCGGGCAAGGTCTTGCTGGCGTGGGCTTGTGTCCTGGCCCCGACCCTCGCGCTGGCCGCGATCGGCCTGCTCGGCTCGATCGCGCTGGGCCGCTCGCCGATGGGCCTGCTGCTGCCGATGATCGTCGCCCTGGGCATGCAGGCCGCGCAGATGCTGCCGCTGCCGGTCGCCGTCCGCCTGGCCCTGCCCGGCTACGCCTTCATCTCCTGGAACGGCCTGTTCACCGATCCGGAGCAACTCAAGCCCCTGATGATCGGCGTAGCCGTCAGCCTGGTCTGGGCCGTCGTCGCCACCGTCCTGGCCTACCTGCTCTTCCTGCGCCGCGACTTCACCAACCTCACCAACGACGGCGCCGGACGCAGGGCCCTGACTCTCGGCGTCATCCCGCTGGCCGGCGTCCTGGCGGCGTCGGTCGGCGTGGTGGCCGCCGCCACCGGCGCCGGCGGTTCGGGCATCAACCAGGACAAGGTCCAGAAGTCGGTCGCCACCGCCTTCGGGCACCTCTACGTGCTGCAGGAGGCCGAGATGCACCGGCCGCCGCTCACCGAGGTGCAATTGCAAGCTTCCGCGATCTGTGCCAAGAGCGAGGGCCACGGCGCTCAGGAGGGGTCGGGGAACGACTGGCGGTGCACGGTCTCCTGGCATGTGCCCGGGTCCGCGCTCACCGGCCAGTCGATCTATCAGCTCGATGTCACCGCGAACGGCAGGTACATCGCCGACGGTGACGGTCCCCAGGAAGTGAACGGCTACTTCCTGGTCCGCACCGCCGACGGCGATGTGCCGAACCCGCTGTGGCAGTTCGACGGCAATGTCGACCTGCTTCCTACTCACTGAAGGAATCATCCGATGCAAGTGACGCGCCGCAAGGTGCAGAAGGGGAGCGCCTTCCAGCGCTCCGCCGCCGGTCTGAGCCGGCACCGCCTGTCCAAGGCGGCCGTGGTGGCCGTCGGCCTGGTCGTGACCGGCGCCGGCGTCGGTGCGGCCTCGACGCAGCAGCTGGGCCACCAGCAGGTCGGCCAGCTGACCAACAAGGGCGAGGTCATCGCCAGCGACCAGTACATCAACCCGATCGGCACCCGCCTGGTGATCAACCAGGGCAAGATCATGGGCGCCACCGTCAGCCCGGACGGCACGCACGTGGCCGCCACCGTCGCCGACGGCACCGGCTCGATGGTCATCGTCGACCTGCGCAGCTACCAGGTCGAGCAGGTGATCGGCAAGGCCGGCACCGGCGTCAACCTGGCGATCAGCGGCAACGACGTGGGCCAGACCTCGCCGACGTACTCGCCCGACGGCAAGTCGCTGTGGCTGGGCCGGGCCAACGGCTACACCAAGTTCACGGTGAACCCCGACGGCACCCTGGCCAACCCGGTCGACGTCGCCATCCCGGCGGCGGGCTCGCAGCAGGCGCTGTCGGCCAAGGCGGTCTTCTCCGCCGACGGCTCGACCGTGTACGCGGCGGTCAACGGCCAGAACAAGGTCGTGGCGATCAACGCCGCCACCGGCGCCATCACGCAGAGCTGGAACACCGGCATCGCCCCGCGCGGCATGGTGCTGGTCGGCGGGAAGCTGTACGTGAGCAACGAGGGCGGCCGCACCGCCGTCGCCGGCGACACCACGATCAACTCCTACGGCACCCAGGTCCCGGCGAACCCGAAGACCGGCGCCTCGTCCACCGGCACGGTCAGCGTCATCGACACCGCGAACGCCTCGGCGGCCGTGGGCAGCATCGACGTCGGCACGCACCCGACCGCCGTGTACGCCTCCGGCACCACGGTCTTCGTGGCGAACACCACCGCGAACACGGTCTCGGTCATCGACGCCAAGAAGAACAAGGTCGTGCAGACGATCGCCACCCAGCCGTGGCCCGAGGCCTCGGTCGGCTACGAGCCGGACGCGATCTCCCTGACCCCCGACGGCCACCTGCTGGTGAGCCTGGGCCGGGCCAACGCGGTCGCGGTCTACCACTTCAAGTCCGCCGACCAGCCGGCCAGCTACGTCGGCCTGCTGCCGACCGACTACTTCCCGGCCGAGGTGGCCACGGTCGGCAACCAGATCGTGGTGGCCAACACCCGCGGCATCGACTCCCTGCGCCCGACCGTCGCGGCCGGCCACAACACCCACGACACCACCAGCAGCCTGACCCGCTTCAAGCTGCCCAGCGACCAGCAGATCCGGTCCTACACCGGCAAGGTCTTCCAGTACAACGGCTGGACCCCCGGCTCGGTGAAGACCGCGGCGAAGGACGACAGCAAGAAGACCCCGGTCCCGGTCCCGGCGAAGATCGGCGACCCCTCGACGATCAAGCACGTGTTCCTCATCGTCAAGGAGAACCGGACCTACGACCAGGTCTTCGGCGACCTGCCGCAGGGCAACGGGGACTCCACCCTGACCCAGTACGGCGAGACTGTCACGCCGAACGAGCACGCGCTGGCCCAGCAGTTCGGCCTGTACGACAACTTCTACGACGTCGGCACGAACTCCGCCGAGGGTCACAACTGGCTGATGCAGTCGGACGACCCGGAGTACACCGAGTCCTCGGCCGGCGAGTACACCCGCAGCTACGACACCGAGGACGACGTCCTGGGCCACCAGGAGTCGGGCTTCATCTGGAGCGGCGCCCAGGCGGCGGGCAAGTCCGTGAAGGACTACGGCGAGTTCCAGGCGACCGACCCCAAGCCGGCCGGCGCGACGTGGCAGGACTACTACTGCGACACCCAGAACATGGCCGCCACCGGTGCCCCGAGCCAGTACCCGATCCAGACCGGCTCGCCGATCCCGTCCCTGAACCAGGTGGCCGTCCCCGGCTACCCGCGGTTCGACCTGGACGTGCCGGACGTGTACCGGGCCCAGATCTGGAAGCAGGACTTCGAGAAGAACGGCCCGGCCAACCTGAACATGTTCTGGCTGTCCAGCGACCACACCGGCGGCCCGGTCAGCCCGGCCGCCGGCGTGGCCGACAACGACCTGGCGGTCGGCCAGATCGTGGACACCATCACGCACAGCCAGTACTGGAAGGACTCGGCCATCTTCGTGGTCGAGGACGACTCCCAGGCCGGCCTGGACCACGTGGACGGGCACCGCGCCCCGGTCGAGGTCATCAGCCCCTACGCCAACCACGGCACCGTGGACAGCCACTACTACTCGCAGATCACGATGGTCCGCACCATCGAGCAGATCCTCGGCATCCAGCCGATGAACCAGCTCGACTCCGCGGCCACCCCGATGACCACGGCGTTCACCGCGAAGCCGAACTTCACACCGTACACCGCGGTGCCGAACCAGACCTCGCTGACGCTGGGCCTGAAGACCCCGCCGGCGTGCGGCGCGAACGTGCCGTCCGGGCAGACCACGGCCTCGGTCGCCAAGGCCGGCGACGCCTCCACGGCGGTCCCGGCCGCCCAGAGCGCCGTGGCCGCGCAGTGGAAGTCCTGGGCTTCGCTGCAGCACCTGACCGGCCCGGGTTCGATGCCGGACTTCGCGAACCCGGAGCAGATGAACCGGTACACGTACTACCAGAGCACCGGGTGGACCAAGCCCTACCCGGGCGACAGCAAGATCCTCGCGCCGAACGACGTGCCCGGGGCCTTCATGCCGGGTTCGGACGACTGACCTGTTCGATGGATCGACTGTTCGATCTGTGAGGCGCCCGGCCGGTTCTTCCGGCCGGGCGCCTTCATCGTTCGCGAACGCGGGCCGCATCCATGCCACGCCATGCCGGATGGGCGGCGGGCACGAGCGTCACCAGCAGGTAGAGCGCGCCGACGGCCAGCAGCGTCGCATCGAGCCCGGCGGCGCCGACGGCATAACCGGTGGCGAGCCCGCCGAGCGGGGTGACCAGCAACGCCGCCGAGGTCATGGCCCCGAGGGCGCGGCTGCGCAGGCGCGGCGGGACGGTGTCGTAGACCGTCGCGCTGACGATCGGATTGAGGCAGCCGCAGGCCAAGCCCTCGACCGCCATCATGAGCGCCAGCGGCAGCAGGCTGTGCGTGGTGGCGGCGATGAGGAAGCGCGGCGCGCCGACGACGAGGAACGAGACGGCGTAGAGCCGTCGCCTTCTGACACGGTGACCGTAGGCGCTGAACAGCAACGCGCCGACGAAGGCGAACAGCCCGAAGAGGGTTTCCAGCAGGCCGAGCGCGAGAGCCGAGCCGAGCTTGGTCCGCACGTCATCCGGCAGCAGGACAGTGCTCCACCCCTGGTCGAGGCCCTGCGCCGCCAGGCTCGTGGTGCATATGCCGATGAGCAGCGGTGTGCGCAGGACTATGCGGATCCCCTCGGCGAGATCGGCGCGGTAGGTGCGGTACGTGTGGTGGGCGCGGTAGACGCCCGGCGGTGCCTGCGTTTCCGGGCTGCCGCAGGTTTCTGCGATGCCGCGCAGTCCGAGCGCGATCGCGCCGGCCGAGACGGCGAACGTACCGGCGTCGACGAACAGGACCCGGCTCGGCCCGAACGACGTGATCAGCACACCGCCGAGCGCCGCCCCGAGCATGCCCGCACAGCGCGCGGCGCCGTCGTAGAGCCCGGCCGCGCGGCCGAGCGGCATCACCGATCGGGCCGCCAGATCCGGGACGAGCGCGGCGCGCGCGGTGTCACCGGGGGCGTGACAGAAGCCTGCGAGCCCCATGAGCAGGCACAGCGTCCAGAACCGCAGCTCGCCCGCGGCTTGGAGCAGCGGGACCGCGCAGGTGAACGCCCCGCTGGAGAGATCGGAGACCACGGCGACACGGCGCCGGCCGGCCCGGTCGACCACCGGCCCGAGCAGCGCGGACGAGGCGACCACCGGCGCCATCGCGCAGAAGGCGACGGTTCCGGCCCGCGCCGCGCTCCCGGTCGTCACCAGCACGAACCACGGCACGCCCAGCTCGGTCAGCGCGTTCCCCGTGGTCGAGACGATGGTCGCGGCCAGCAGGGCGGCGAAGGGCCGCCTGGTGGTGGGCATCCATTTTTGCGGACCGCGTATCAGTTTTTTGCGCAACTTCATCTGAGTATTGCGACACCTTCTCGAAATCTATACGGTGACCCACGCATGGAGAGGAGTTGCGATGAGACCACATCGCCCCACCGTGCGCGGCCTGCTGCCGCGCCTGCTCCCGCTCGCCCTCGTGGCGGCCCCGCTGACCGTGCTCGCGGTGCCCCACGATGTCACGCTCACCCCCGTCAAAGCCGCCGCGGCGGTCGGTGCGAGCCAGGGCTTCACGAGCCTGGAGGCCGAGACCGGCACGCTGGTCGGCGGGGCCTCGACCGTCAGCCTGACCGCACCGCCGACCACCGAGTACTCCAGCGCTGCGCTGGAGGCGTCCGGGCACGCCTACGTGCACCTGGCCTCCACCGGGCAGGGGGTGCAGTGGACGAACACCACGGGCCAGCCGATCAGCTTCCTGAACGTCCGGGCCTCGATCCCCGATGCGCCCTCCGGCGGCGGCATCACCTCGACGCTCGACCTGTACGTGAACGGCGTCTTCCGGCAGGCGCTGAACCTGAACTCCAAGCAGACGTACATCTACGAGGGCACCAACTACAACAACAGCGACGACAAGAACCCCGCCGACGGGGATCCCCGGGTGTTCTGGGACGAGTCGCACACCTTCCTCACCGGCGCCGCGATCGCGCCGGGCAGCACCTTCTCGCTGGTGAAGGACTCCGCGAACAGCGCCTGGTACTACGACGTGGACGTCGTGGACGCCGAGAACCCGCCGGCGCCGATCGCGCAGCCGGCGAACTCGATCTCCATCACCGACTGCGGTGCCGTGGCGGACAACGCCCCGACCAACGGCAGCGCGGACCCGGCGGCTCAGGACAGCACCGCGGCCATCCAGAACTGCGTCAACCAGGCCCAGTCGCAGAACAAGACCCTGTGGATCCCGCAGGGCACGTTCTACCTCAAGGGTACGACCGGCCTGCAGGCCACCGGGATCACGATCGCCGGCGCCGGGATGTGGTACAGCACGATCTACCGCGACGTTCCGCTGCCCAACAGCCAGCCGCTGGCCGCGGTGTTCTCCGTGACCTCCTGCACGGTGCAGGACTTCCACATCGACTCCGACGCCACCAGCCGGGGCACCGTCGGCGGCGACGGCGGCGCGATGGACACCACCGGCACGAACTGGGTCGCCGACGGGATGTGGAACCAGCACACCGAATCAGGGTTCTGGGCCTCGGGGACCGGTGGGACGGTGAAGAACAGCCGGGTCACCAGCGAGTGGGCCGACGGGATCAACCTGAACAACGTCTCGCTGACCGGGACCGTCGGGAACAACCTGACCGCGACCGACAACTTCGTCCGGGGCACCGGCGACGACGCGATGGCGATCAACTCCGTCGCCTATAACGGCTCGACCACCTACACCCCGATGTCGAACGTGACCCTGACCAACAACACTCTGACAGCGCCGTGGGGCGGCAAGGGCATCGGCATCTACGGCGGCAGCGGCCACCACGTCCAGAACAACTACATCAGCGACACGGCTCGCTACATCGGCCTGGGCGCCGGGCGGTTCGGCGTCAACGGCAGCGACCTGCACGGCGCGACGGTGTCCGGCAACGTGGTCGTCCGCTCCGGCGGCGACGCCTACAACCAGGGCCAGCCGGCGTTCCACATCGGCAACGGCGGGGACGGGCAGAACACCGGCGTGGTGGACGGCGTCGACGCCACCGGCAACACGATCACCAACTCGTTGTACGACGGGGTCGGGTTCTCGCAGTCCACGAACAGCACCTTCGCGAACAACACCGTCACCTCGCCGTGGCGCAACGGCATCGTGGTGCAGCCGCCGTTCTATCCGGCGCCGTCCGGTTCGGCGTCGATCACCGGCAACACGGTGACCGGGCTCGGCAGCGGGTTCCAGCCCTACATCAACAACTCCAGCGGCTTCACCGCGACCGTCAGCGGCAACAGCTGGCAGAGCGGCGGCGGCACGCCGGAGGGGCCGTACGGGGGCAGCCCGGCTGCCGTCCCGGGCGCCGTCCAGGCCGAGAACTACGACACCGGCGGCGAGGGCGCCGGCTACCACGTGACCTCGACCAACGGGACCGGGAACTCCTACCGGTCCGACGGGGTGGACCTGGAGGCGACCTCGGACAGCGGCGGCGGCTCAGACTTGGGCTGGACGTCCGGCGGCCAGTGGTTCCGGTACACGGTCAGCGTTGCCACGGCAGGTACATACACGGCGAGTTTCCGTGTAGCCGCACCGTCCTCGGTCACCGGCGCCCTGCATCTGTCGGATGCCTCCGGCGCCAACCTGTCCGGCGCGGTGAACATCCCGCAGACCGGCGGCTGGCAGACCTGGACCACGGTGACGGCGAACGTCACGCTGCCGGCCGGGCAGCAGGTGCTGACACTGAACGAGGACACCGGCGGGTGGAACCTCAACTACCTCACGCTGGCGGCGGCCGGCGGCGGGAACCCTCCGCCGAACCCGAACCTGGCGCTGAACCAGCCGGCCACGGCCAGCGGCTCCACCCAGGGCTACGTGCCGGCGAACGCGGTGGACGGGAACACCTCGACGTACTGGGAGAGCACGGACAACGCCTTCCCGCAGTGGTTCCAGGTGGATCTGGGCTCGGCGCACAGCGTCGGGCGGGTGGTCATGGACCTGCCGCCGTCCTCGGCGTGGGGCGCGCGGACGCAGACGATCCTGATCCAGGGCAGTACGGACGGGAGCAACTACACGACGCTGGCGCCGTCGCAGGGCTACACCTTCGACCCCGCTTCGGGGAACACGGTGACGGCGACGTTCTCGGCCGCGAGCGTCCGGTATGTGAAGCTCACGGTCACGGCGAACACCGGCTGGCCTGCGGGGCAGCTCTCGGAATTGGAGGTTTTCGCGAGCTAGGGTGAGGGGGTGACTGTACACCTGTGTACCGATCCCGATGAAGCAGTCGCCGGGATCGCCGACGGTTCCACCATCCTCGTCGGCGGTTTCGGCCTGGCCGGGATGCCGGTCACCCTGATCGACGCGCTGATCAGGCAGGGCGCGGCGGACCTGACAGTCGTCTCGAACAACGCCGGCAACGGGGACACCGGGCTCGCGGCGCTGCTGGCGAAGCGCCGGGTCCGGAAGGTGATCTGCTCCTTCCCCCGCCAGCCCGACTCCTACGTCTTCGACGAGTTGTACCGGGCCGGCCGGATCGAGCTGGAACTGGTGCCGCAGGGGACGCTGGCCGAGCGGATGCGCGCGGCCGGGGCCGGGATCGGCGCCTTCTTCTGCCCGACGGGCGCCGGCACGCTGCTGGCCGAGGGCAAGGAGACCCGGGTCATCGACGGCCGCGAACACGTGCTCGAATACCCGATCCGCGGCGACGTGGCGCTGATCGGCGCACACCGCGCCGACCGCATGGGCAACCTGGTGTACCGCAAGACGGCGCGGAACTTCGGCCCGGTCATGGCCACGGCCGCGACGCTGGTGGTCGCGCAGGTCGGGGAGGTCGTGGAGACCGGGGCGATCGATCCCGAGACGGTGGTGACGCCGAGCATTTATGTCGACCGGGTGTTGGTTGATACTGCGTCGGCGCCGGCGCCGGCGCTGGGCGGGGCGGGCGCGTGACCGGCGGCGGCGTTGGCGGACGCGAGCGCGGCCCGCTCTCCGCCCCCGAAATGGCGGCCCTGGTGGCGCGCGACATCCCCGCCGGCGCCTTCGTGAACCTCGGCATCGGGCTGCCGACCCTGGTCGCCGACCACCTGGCCGCCGACTCCGGCGTCGTGCTGCACACCGAGAACGGCATGCTCAACATGGGCCCGGCGGCCCGCGGCGCGGCCGTCGACCCCGACCTCACCAATGCCGGCAAGGCGCCGGTGACCGAGCTGCCGGGCGCGTCCTACTTCCACCACGCCGACTCCTTCGCGATGATGCGCGGCGGTCATCTGGACATCTGCGTGCTCGGCGGCTTCCAGGTCTCGGCATCCGGCGACCTCGCCAACTGGCACACCGGTGAGCCCGACGCGATTCCGGCCGTCGGCGGGGCGATGGATCTGGCGATCGGCGCGCGGCGGGTGTTCGTCATGATGACGCTGCTCACCAAGGGCGGCGAGCCCAAGGTGGTGCCGCGGTGTACGTATCCGTTGACCGGCTTGGGGTGTGTCGACCGTGTCTACACCGACCGCGCGGTCCTGGACATCACCGAGTCCGGTGTCGTCGTCCGCGAGCTGTTCGGCGTCACCTTCGACGAACTGGCGGATCTTCTGGAGGTGCCGATCCGATGAGCGAGCGGGAGCAGGCCGTCACCGACGAGGTGCTGGCGAGCTTCGCCGGGACCGCCGATCCGCGGCTGCGCGAGATCATGCTGGCCCTGGTGCGCCACCTGCACGGGTTCGCCCGCGAGGTGCGGCTCGGCCAGGGGGAGTGGGAGGCGGCGATCGACTTCCTCACCCGGGCCGGGCACATCACCGACGAGCGGCGGCAGGAGTTCATCCTGCTCTCCGACGTGCTCGGGCTGTCGATGCTGACCGTCGCCGTCAACGAGCCGGACACGCCGGGCGCGACCGAGGCGACGGTGTTCGGGCCCTTCTTCGTCGACGGGGCGCCTGAGGTGCCGCCGGGCGGGGACCTGGCGCGCGGCGCGGTCGGGACGCCGTGCCACGTGTCAGGGCACGTACGCTCCGCCGACGGCGGCCCGCTGGCCGGCGTGCGGGTGGACGTCTGGGGCGCCGACGAGGACGGCTTCTACGACGTCCAGTACCCCGGCGAGCGCTCGGCCGGGCGCGGATGGCAGCGCACGGACTCCGGCGGCGGCTTCCGCTTCTGGACCGTCCTGCCGACGCCCTACCCGATCCCGCACGACGGGCCCGTCGGCGAGCTGCTCGCCGCCGCCGGCCGCGGCCCGATGCGGCCCGCGCACCTGCACTTCAAGGTCACCGCGCCCGGCCACCGCACCCTGATCACGCACATCTTCGTCGCCGGCGACCCGTATCTGGGATCCGACGCGGTCTTCGGGGTGAAGGACAGTTTGATCGTGCGGGCCGAGCATCATCGGGGCGGCGAGGCGCCGGACGGGTCCCGCCGCGCGGGGGAGTGGACGAGCATGGCCTATGACCTGGTGCTGGTCCCGGAGGCCGACGAGGATTGAGCAGGTTGAGCAGGTTGAGCGGATCGATCAGACGTCCTCCGGGAACGTGCGCGCCACGAAGGAGCTGATGTGGCTGCGCATCAGATCCCTGACCTCCTCGGTGTCCCCGCGTTCGGCCGCGGTCAGGATCGCCCGGTGCTCGGCCGCCTCCCGCTCCCACGACGGCCGCTGCGCCCAGGCCGCCGCGGACACCAGCGCGGTCTGGTCGCGCAGGTCGTCCAGGGTGCGGACGAGCAGCGGGTTCCCGCAGGCCAGGTACATGTGGCGGTGGAACGCGCGGTTGGCCAGCGAGCGCCCGGCGGCGTCCTCGGACCGGTCGGCCGCCTCCAGGGCGGCGCGCGCCGGGGCCCAGTCGCGGTGGCCGGCGACGCTGCGTCCGGCGGCGGTCGGCTCCAGCAGCAGGCGCATGTCGTAGATGGCGCGCGCGTGGGCCCGGTCGATCTCGCGGACGGTGGCGCCCTTGTACGGGCTCATGGTCACCAGGCCGGTGCCGGCCAGGGTCTTCAGGGCTTCGCGGACCGGGGTCTTGGACACCCCGAGTTCGGCGGCCAGGTCGGTCTCGACCAGCGGCCGGCCCGGTTTGAGCTCGCCGGTCAGGATCGCGTGCTTGATCGCCTCCAGGACGGCCTCGGTGCGCGATGGCAGGGCGCCGGGGCTGGACGACCCGGCGGGGGAGAAGAGAGCTTCCGGCATGCTGGCTCCTACTGGCTCCTGGGACGCGCCGCAGCGCCGGTGCACGACAATCAGATATCGGATATTAGATATGATCCGAGGGTAGGGGTGGCGCCGGGGCCGCGTCAATGACAGCGCAATCTGAGAGATGCCCGCGAACCCCGGATGCCGCTTGCATCGCAGTTGTCATGCGTTCGCCGGCGGGAAACGGGTGTCCGCCTCGTGCTGTGAGGAAGTTCGGGCTTTGAAGAGACGCAACGTGCTGAAGATGGCCGCCGCCGCGAGCACCTCCGCCGGCGCGGGACTGCTGGTCGTGGGCCGGGGCGCTGGGGCATCAGGGGCATCGGGGGCTGCCGGTGCCACCACTGCCGGCGCCGCCGTCGGCCCCGCGGCGGCCGGCGAGGGACCGGACTCCGGCGACCTGATGCCGGGCATGAAGGGCATGGCCAAACCCGGTGACGCGCCGGCCCCGGCCCAGCTGACCCCCTTCGTCGACGCGATGCCGCGCCTGGTCGACGCCGTCCCGGTCTCCGCGACCGCCGACACCGACTACTACGCCACGAGCATCAAGAGCGGCTACGCGCAGCTCGCGCCCGGCAAGCCGACCGCCGTCATCGGCTACGGCGGGTCCTTCATCGGCCCGCTGATCCGGGCCCAGCGGGGTCGGCAGGTCGCGATCACCTACACCAACGACACGACCGCGGGCGCCGTGGTGCACCTGCACGGCGGGCACGTCCCCTCGCCCAGCGACGGCTTCCCGACCGACGAGCTCGCCGCCGGGGCCACGCGCACCTACACGTACCCGAACCAGCAACGCGGCGCGACCCTGTGGTACCACGACCACCTGCACATGATGGAGTCGGTCAACGTCTACAACGGCATGCACGCCATGTACATCCTGCACGACCCGGCCGAGGACTGGCTGAACCTGCCCAGCGGCCGCTACGACGTCCCGGTCCTGCTGCGTGACGCGTATCTGGACGCGGACAACGCGCTCTACTACGACCCGACGCTGGACTGGACGGTCCTGCTGGCCAACGGCAAGAACCGCCCCTACTTCCCGGTCGGGCGGCGCAAGTACCGGTTCCGCTTCCTCAACGCCTCCAACCACCGGTTCCTCACCCTGTCGCTGAGCGACGGCTCGTCGTTGGTACAGATCGCCGGCGACGGCGGGCTGCTGCCGGCGCCGGCGGTGTCGCCGACGCTGGCGCTGAGCTCGGCCGAACGCGGCGAGGTCATCATGGACTTCTCCAAGTACCCGATGGGGACCCAGCTGTACCTGCTGGACTCGGTGCTGGGACAGATCCTGCGCTTCGACGTGACCGAGACGTGCGCGCCCGAGCCCCACCCGGGGCCCCAGCCGGCCGCCCTGAGCACTCTGCCCACGCTGAAGCAGGCCACGAACACACGCGACATCACCCTGTCGCTGTCGGCGGACGGCAACTACTTCTACATCAACGGCCAGACCTTCGACCCGAACGTGGTCATGGCCTCGATCCCGGTCGGCACGACCGAGATCTGGCAGGTCACGGACGTCTCCGGCTGGGAGCACAACTTCCACATCCACCTGGTGCAGTTCCGGGTCCTGGACATCAACGGCGCCGCGCCGGGGCCGTCGATGCAGGGGCTCAAGGACACCGTGCCGATCCCGGCCAACGGGTCGGTGCGGCTGCAGGCGACGTTCGCGGACTACCCGGGCAAGTACGTGTTCCACTGCCACCTGCTGGAGCACGCCTCCTACACCGGGATGATGGCGCGGATGGACATCACGGCTTAAGCCTGTCCGGAGTTGTGTTCGGCCGTCACCCGGTAGCTGTGAGGACGTCCAGGAACCGCGCCTGGTCGACCGAGACCGAGAGCGCGCCCCCGGATGGGTCGCGAGGGCGCACAAGGAACGTACCCAACGGAATATCGGCGAGACCGGCACGCTCGGGTCGCCCCAGGCTGCCGGCGCGGGTGAACCCTTGGCGTGTGTACCGTGCGTCGGCCTGGAGATCTCGTAGAGTTGCCTTCTGTAAGGTACGCGAGACCCGAGGAGGCCGACGGCTGCCATGAAGTACCTGCTCCTGATCTACGGCAACGAGGAGAAGTGGGCTTCGATCCCGGAAGAGGTCCTGGAGGTGGAGCGCGCCAAGCAGGACGCGTGGAATTCCCACTACCGGGACACCGGCGAGCTGCTCGCGGCCTACGGCCTCGGCGGCGAGAGCGAGGCCTCGCTGGTGCGGAACAAGGACGGTGATCCGTTCACCACCGACGGCCCCTACCTGGAGGCCAAGGAGTTCGTCTGCAGCCTGTACCTGCTGGACGTGCCGTCGGCCGAGCGGGCCCGCGAGATCGCGGCGTCGATGCCGTGGGCGAGCGAGAACCCGGTCGAGATGTGGCCGGTCCTGCACGACGGCTTCGCGCCGAAGCCTGACGGTGGCGCCTGAGAGTAGTGCTCCGCGCCCCGGCTCCCACACCAGGGATCCGGGGCGCTGTGCTGTCGCTGGTCCGCACAGCGCTGTCGCTGGTCCGCACAGCCGGAGATGCCCGTTTTGGGCACCGGCGCGGACGATATCCGGTGGCGCCGTGTGGCGCCCGCAGCATGTGGACGGGAGCCGGATATGCAGCCTTTCCGTGTCGAGATACCCCAGGCGGACCTGGACGACCTGCAGCGGCGGCTGGCCGCTGTGCGCTGGCCGGCCGGGCTGCCGGAAGCCGGCTGGGACCGCGGTGTCCCGCCGGACTACCTCCAGGACCTGGTCCGCTACTGGCAGAGCGAATTCGACTGGCGCGCCGCCGAGGAGCGGATGAACCGGTTCCCGCAGTTCCTGGACGAGATCGACGGTGTCGGCGTGCACTTCCTGCACGTCCGCTCGCCCGAGCCGGACGCCACCCCGATGATCGTCACCCACGGCTGGCCCGGGGCGTTCCTGGAGTTCGAGCAGATCATCGGCCCGCTGACCGATCCGCGCGCCCACGGCGGCGACCCGGCCGATGCCTTCCACCTGGTCATCCCCGCCATCCCGGGCTTCGCGTTCTCCGGTCCGCACGGCCTGCCGGGCTGGAGCGTGCCGCGCACCGCCGCGGTGTGGGCCGAGCTGATGGCGCGCCTGGGGTACGACGAGTACGTGGTGCAGGGCGCCGACTTCGGGGCGGCGGTCTCGATGGTGCTCGCCTACACCCACCCCGAGCAGGCCCGCGCGCTGCATCTCAACATGCTGGTGATGCGGCCCAGCGGCGAGCCGGGGGAGCTGGACGGGCTCTCCGAGGAGGACCGGTACCGGATGACGATGGTGGACCGGTTCGTCGCCGAGTTCTCCGGCTCGATGAAGATCCAGTCGACCCGGCCGCACACCGTGGCCTACCCGCTGGCCGACTCCCCGGTGGGGCAGCTGGCGTGGGTGGTGGAGAAGTTCAAGGACTGGGCCCAGGCGCCGAACGTCCCCGAGGACGCGGTCGACCGGGACGTCCTGCTGACCATCGCGTCGATCTACTGGTTCACCAATACCGCCGGCTCCTCGGCGCAGTTCTACTACGACAACCTGGACTACCTGCCCAGGGCCGACGCGATCGGGCGCTTCGCACCGCTGTCCCAGCCGCTGGGCATCGCCGTCTACCCCGGCGCGCTGTTCAAGCCGGTGCGCCGCCTGGTCGAGCGCGACTTCCCCACGCTCGTGCAGTGGAACGAGTACGACCGCGGCGGTCACTTCGCGGCCCTGGAGGAGCCCGACCTGTTCGTCGAGGACCTGCAGGCGTTCGGCCGGCTGCTGAGGAAGCAGTGAGGGGGCCGGGGCGATGACGACGACCACCGAGGCCTCCGAGGCCGCTGAGGGCTCCAAGGCCACTGAGGCCCCTAAAGCCTCTGAGAACCACCAGCGGGAGACCTTCCGCGAACTCGGCGCGCGCCTGAGCAACTGGGGCCGCTGGGGCGTGGAGGACGAGCGGGGGACCGCCAACCTGATCACCGCCGAGCGGCTGGTCGCCGCCGGACGCCTGATCCGCCGGGGCAAGGTGTTCGACCTGGGCATCCCGGTCGGCGCGGACGGCCCGCAGGGCACCTTCCGGCAGAACCCGCTGCACGTGATGGTCGAGACCGGCCAGGGCCAGCAGATCCCGTGCGGGACGCGCTACTCCGACGACTACATCGTCATGCCGCTGCAGAGCTCGACGCA
This sequence comes from Catenulispora sp. GP43, assembly GCF_041260665.1. NCBI lineage: Bacteria > Bacillati > Actinomycetota > Actinomycetes > Catenulisporales > Catenulisporaceae > Catenulispora > Catenulispora sp. GP43. Next base: position 104,698 of record NZ_JBGCCT010000008.1, read on the forward strand.
GTGGGACGCGCTGGCCCACGTGTACTACGACGACCGGTTGTACAACGGCTTCGCCGCATCCTCGATCACGGTCAAGGGTGCGGGACGGTGCTCGATCGACAAGCAGGCCAAGGGCATCGCCGGCCGGGGTGTGCTGCTGGACGTGGCGGCGCTGCACGGCGTCGAGTGGCTGCCGGCCGGCACGGTGATCACGCCGGAGGACCTGGAGGCGGCCGCCGAGCGCCAGGGCGGGGTGCCGGTCGGGCCCGGCGACATCCTGCTGGTGCGCACCGGGTGGCGGCGCAAGTTCCTGACCGAGCACGACCCCGCGGCGTTCCTGGCCGGCGAGCCGGGCCTGGGCCTGGCGTGCTGCGCGTGGCTGAAGGAACGCGACGTCGCCGCCGTCGCCTGTGACAACTGGGCGGTCGAGGTGCTGCCCGGGGAGGTCCCGGGGGAGTTCCTGACCGTGCACCTGGTCCTCATCCGCGACATGGGCATGACCCTCGGGGAGCTGCTGGACCTGGAGGAGCTGGCCGCGGACTGCGAAGCAGACGGGGTGTGGGAGTTCTTCTTCACCGCGCCGCCGCTGAAGGTCACCGGCGGGGTGGGGACGCCGATCAATCCGTTGGCGCTCAAGTGAATCCGTGACCGTGACCGTGACCAGCTCCGGCCGCCGGTCCCTTCAAGGGACCGGCGGCCGGAACTGTGTGGCGCGGCGGCGGCGCCGGCAGGGTCCTTACTGGCGGATGGCCCCGGTCGCCGGGTTGAACCGGCCGGCGGGCAGGTTCTTGCCGCGCCGGCGGGCCGAGAACTCCAGATACCACTGCGCGGCCAGCAGGTTGACGATCCACGCGCCCCAGCTGGTGCCCTCGACGAGGATCTCGGTGTTCACCCGCAGGCCCCAGTGCAGGATCATCATGAAGACGATGCGGCCGTAGGTCGTGAACAGCGCGAGCGAGAAGCTGTAGATCATCCAGCGGCGGTGCTCGGCGTAGCGGCGCAGGCGGGCCTTGCGCCAGGCGTACAGCGTCGTGCCCAGCCACAGCACCGCGCCGCAGCCCAGGCCGGTGCTGCCCTCGTTGGCCCGGTGCGGGATCAGCACGAACAGCACGATGAGCGTCGTCGGGATCACCGCGCCGAACACGTACACCCGGCCGACCCAGCGGTGGACCCGGGGGTGGGTGCGCCGCAGGTGCGGCCAGACCTGGAGCATCATCGTCACCAGCGCCAGGTTGCCGGTGACCACGTGCGCGATCAGGAACGCCAGGTGCGGGTGGAAGCCCGGGTCGAGCTGGACGCGGGCGTCGTTGGGGTTCGTCGTGAAGTAGTGCGGAAACGCATACAGCAGGTTGAACAGCACCGTCCCACCCAGGACGGCGTACCAGGGGTAGTACTTCTTCCACCAAGGTCGTTCCCCGCGTGCCGCGGGCTGGTCGGCGTCAGGGTCCTCCGGGGGGATCATCTGGAGGCCGGTTTGTTGCGTGTTCTGAGACATGCCTGTCCTCGGCTCTCTCACGGCTGGGGTGAAAACGCAGGTTGAGCATCGGGCTTGGGAGCCTGGACGGGCATCTTCGTATGTGCCGTGTGGCGGGCCCGGCGGCGTGGCGGTCCGTATACGTCAGCGCCGAGGCGAATGCGGGCCCTGATGTTCTTTCAGAATGCTCATCCTGGGCAAGAAACCGGCCTTCGCAAGCAAGTGCTGGTTGACTCTCCCCCGCCTGTCGACGACGGAAGGTGGGATCCATGTCCTCAACCCCAAGGCGCGGCCCCGGTCTGTGCATGGTGAGTCTCGGCACGGTGACCACGTTCCTGGCGGCGTGGAACAGCTTGGCCGTGCTGGTGGTCCTCGGGCCGCGGCCGCACGTCTCGGTGGCGGTGCTGGTCGGGATCGCCGCCGCGTTCGACGCCGCCGCCGCGGTGGCCGTGGGCGCCGGAACCGTGTGGAGCGGGCGCGTCGGCAGCCGGACGGCGCTCGCGTCCGGATCCGCGGTGTTCGCCCTGGCCTGCGCCGGCTGCGCACTGGCCTCCGGTCCGCTGCTGGTGGCGGCCCGGACGGTGCAGGGGATCGCGGCGGCGCTGATGGTGGCCGCGGCCCTGGAGGCGCTGTCCGGTCCGACCGGGCGCGGCGAGCCCTGTGGCGGCGACGGGTTCCAGACCGCGGGCGTGGGCGCGACGCTGGTGTGCGGGCCGTTGGTGGCCGGAGCCGTCGCGGCCGTCCACGGCTGGCGCTGGGTGTTCTGGGCGGAGGCGATCGTGGGGGCCGGGATCTGCTGCGTGGTCCTGGTCCTGGTCCGGGGCGGTCGCGGTGCGTCGGCCGCGGCGGCGCGTGACGACGACGGCGGCGCTGCTATCACCGCCGCCGTCTCCGTCTCCGTCTCCGCCGCCGATCGGACGCCCCGGCCCCGGGACCGTTTCGACCTGCCCGCGCTGGCCTTCGCCACGGTCGCCGTCGCGGGGCCGATCGGGGCGCTGACCGAAGCGGCGGCCTCGGGCTGGGGGGATGTCAGGACCCTGGCATTATTGGCGGCCGGGCTGGTGGCGCTGGTACCGATCCTGGTCTGGCATACGCCGCCAGGCGCCTTGTACAGCCGGGCGTTCGTCGCGGCGCAGGTCGCCGATCTGTGCCTGTTCGCGGCCACCGCGGGCACCTTGTTCCTGCTCGCCCAGTACTTCCATGCGGTCGCCGGCTCCGGGTCGTTGGGGGTGGGGCTGCGTATCGTGCCGTGGTCGGCGGCCGTGGCGGTGGCGCTGTCGGCCTCGGCGTCGGCGCAGGCCCGGGCGCGCGGTATGCGCAGGCTGATGGCCGCGGGGCTCGCGCTGGACGCGGTTGGGCTGCTCGGGCTGGCCGCCGCCGTGCGCGGGCGCCAGACCGGGTGGTGGCTGGCGGTGTCGCTGGTGCTCAGCGGCGCCGGGGTGGGGCTGGCGATGCCGGCCGCGCGGCGGGCCGCGGTCACCGTGGCCGGGCTGCGGCAGCCCGAGGGGGCCGTCGGCGGCCTCGGGGCGGTGCGCTGGGCCGGTGCGGGCCTGGGGATCGCGCTGCTCGGCGCGGTGCTGGCCGCGCGCGGCGGGATCGGGTCGGCGGCGGCCGATCGCGGCGCGGGCCCGGCGGTCGCGGCGGCGGCGCTGGTGGCGGCGCTGGTGGCGGCGGCCGGGGCGGCTGCGGCGCTGACGCTGCCGACCCGGGAACGGCCGCCGATGGTGCCGGTGTTCTCCCGGACTCAGCACGACGGCCCCGGGCCTTCGAGCCGGCGGACGTGACGCGGGCGGCGCCGGGCGGGTGTGCTGTATGCGAACACTGATTTTATCGTCGTGGCCTGATTCCGTGTGCGCATATCCGAGATTGCGGCGCGGACCGGCCCGGACCGGCCGCCGGCACATTCGAAGATGCCGCCCCCGCGGGCTCGGCGTGAGGCTGGGCGCCGACCCGTGAACGCGGCCGCTTCCCAGGAGGACACCATGACCACCCAGACTCTCACCGAGCAGGACCGGGCCGCCGCGGCCGCGGTGCCGGCCCGCATCATCGAAGCCTGGTCCCGCAACGACGCCGGGGCCTTCGCCGAGATCTTCACCGAGGACGGGACGATGATCCTGCCCGGCGTGTTCCGGCAGGGGCGCGAGGAGATCAGCGCGTTCATGGGCCAGGCCTTCACCACCTTCCTGAAGGGCACCCGGGTGACCGGCGCGCCGATCGCGATCAAGCCGCTCGGCGCGGACACCGTGCTGCTGATCACCGCCGGCGGCGTGCTGCACCCGGGGGAGAAGGAGGTGGCCGCCGAGCGGGCCATCCGCGCGTCGTGGCTGCTGGCCCGGCAGGACGGCGAGTGGCTGCTGACGGCCTATCAGAACAGCCCGGCGAACCAGGCCGGCTGACCGGATCGGCGGGGACGGCCCGCGGTCGCCGGCGCTGAATCGGGCGCCGGTGACAGCGGGCTGTTTCGCATGCGCCAAGGCTCTGTTCCGCATGGGCCGAGGCTCTGTTCCGCATGTGCTGAGGCCGCCCTGAGGCCGCCCTGAGGCCGCCCCGATCGCCGCCGCACTCCAAGAGATGCCGGGTCCCGGCCCGCGCCGTCATTGTGCAGGTAGGGCACCGCGCTCGCCGTGTCCGATCCCCGTGAATCGCGCCGCCTGATGGAGGCTGTTCATGACCGATCCCGCCTACCGGGACGCGCCGGCGACCGAGGTACAGCAAGGGCTGTGGCTGTTGCGTGCGCTCGGACAGGAGCCGGCACCGCGCCGGCGCTCCTACCGGGTGGTCGGCGGCCTGGACGCGGGGGCGCTGGCGGCGGCGTGGCGCACGCTCGTGGACCGGTATGAGGCCCTGCGGTCGACGCTGGTGCTCAGGGACGGGGTCCCGGTCCGCAGCGTCTGGGCGCCCGGCGGCCAGCCGGATCCGGCGTGCGCGCAGCTGACGGTCATCCGGCGCGGCCCCGAGGAGTACCACGTCCGGGTCACGGTCCCCGTGGCCTTCGCCGACGAGAACTTCCTGGACAGGCTGGTCGAAGAGCTGTCCGAGCTGTGCGCCGGTCGCGAGCCGAGGGGCGTCATCGGCGCGGCCGGTACCGCTGTCCAGGACACCGAAGATCCCGAGGCTCTGGCCTGGTGGGTCAATGCCCTGACCCCGCTGCCGAGCGAACTCCCGCTGCCCGCGGACCGCCCGCGCCCGGAACGGGCCTCGGGACGCTGGGGATCGGTCAGCGTCCCGGCCGACCCGGACCTCGGCCGCACCATCGCGCACTGTGCCGAAGCCGGCCGCAGCAGCCCGTCTGTCGTGATGCTCACCGCGTTCCAGGTGCTCCTGCACCGCTACACCGGCGGCGACCGCGTCGCCGTCGCGATGCCGGTATCGCAGGGCGGCGCGGGCACGCCGGCGAACGTCCTGGTCCTGCCCGCCGACATCGCCCCCGGGCAGAGCTTCAAAGACGTCCTCGAACGCGGCACGACGCTGGCCGCCGAGGCCATGGCCCGGCGCTCCGTCCCGCTGGCCCGGGTGCTCGGGGCCCTTCCGGTGGCGCGCGAGCTGCGGCGGGTCCCGTTGGGCGACGTCGTGTTCGACTACCGGGGGCGGCCGCAGTCGGTACTCGCGGTTCCCGGCGCGGTCGTCGAGCCCTCCCCGCAGCACAGCGGGCCGGCGCCGGCGGACCTGGTGCTGCGGGTCGACGACGGCCCGAGCGGCCCGGCCGTCACCGTGCTCTACGACGCCGACCAGTTCGAACCCGCCACCGCGGCGATGATGCTGCGGCAGTTCCGCATGCTGCTGCGGCACGCCGGCCGGGCCCCGGACACCGCCGTCGGCGAGCTCGTGCTCGACGGCCCGGCCGAGGCGGCGCGCGCCGCCGTCGAGGCGGATCGGCGGGCCGAGGACGGCGCGCCCGGATTCACCCTCGTGGAGGCGGTGCGCAGGCGAGCGGAGCAGGATCCGGACGCGGTCGCTATCGACGGCCACGACGGGACGCTGACCTACCGTGCGCTGCACGCCGCGGCGATCCGGGTCGCCGAGGACCTGTACGCGGTCGGGGTGCGGGCCGGCGACGCGGTCGTGGTGCGGCTGAAGGTGGGGGTGCGTCAGTATGCCGCGCTGCTCGGCGTCCTGTCCGCCGGCGCGCATCTGAGCTGGTTCGGGGTCGCCGACAGCGGGGAGCGCGGCCGGGCCGTCGTCGAGGCGCTGAAGCCCGCGGCGATGCTGGTGGCCTCCGCGGATGGCTCCGATGGGTTCGTCGACTGGTATCGCGAGAGCATCGGCGGCCGGGTCGTCGCGGTGGAGGTGCTCGAACCGGCACCGGAAGTAAGCGCCCTGCCATCACCACTTCCTGAACCGGGCCTCGCCGACCGCGCCTATGTCGCCTTCACCTCCGGCACCACCGGTGTCCCGAAGGGCATCGCCCACAGCCACGCCGCCCTCGCGCAGTTCGCCGCCTGGATGGCCGCCGAGTTCGAGATCGGGCCGGGGGTGCGCGTCGCGCAGTGGGTGGCCGCCGAACACGACCCCGCGTTGGCCGAGACGTTCGCCGCGCTCGGATCGGGCGCCACGCTGTGCCCGGTGCCGGAGAAGATCCGCGCCAACCCCGAGCGCCTCTTGGACTGGCTGGCCGCCGAGCGGATCGGCGTGCTCCAGACGGTGCCGAGCTTCGGGCGCGAACTGCTGCGCGTCCTCACCGAGCGCCGTCGCGCCGAACGCCTGGGCGCGCTCAGGGTCCTGCTTCTCATGGGCGAAGCGCTGCCCGGGGAGCTCGCCGGCGGGCTGCTGACCGCGCTGCCGCTGGTCCGGGTGGCCAATCTCTACGGCCCGACCGAGACCGTCGCGGCGACCTGGCACCCGGTTCAGGGGCGGGCCGCCGGCCCTGTCCCGATCGGCCGCCCCATCCCCGGCCGCGGTGTGCTCGTGGTCGACGAGGCAGACCGGGTCTGCCCGGCCGGCGTCACCGGGGAGCTGGTGGTCACCGGCCCCTACGTCGCCGACGGCTACCTCGCGGCCGCCTACGACCTCCAGACAGCCCACGCCGCCTTCAGGCCCCTGTCCGGCGTCGACGCCCCCTGCTACCGCACCGGCGACCTCGCCCGCCGCCGTCCCGACGGCGCGCTGGAATACCGCGGCCGCAAGGACAGCCAGGTCAAGCTCTACGGCAACCGCCTGGAGCTCACCGATGTCGAGGCGGCCCTGGCCGCGCACCCCACCGTCGCCGAGTGCGCGGTGGTCGCCGGCGCCGACCGCGACGGCCTGGCCGTCCGCCTGGTGGTCTGCGTCGTCCCGCGCCGCGGACCCGACGGCGAGCCGTTGGGTGCCCCGGACCAGTGGCGCACCCACCTGCGGCGCCGCTTCGGCCGAGCGCTGCTGCCCGCGCTCTACCGCGCCCTGGACCAGCTGCCGCGCACCGTCACCGGCAAGGTGGACCGGCCGCGGCTGGCGCGCACCCTGGCCGCCGCCGAACGCGACGCCGCGGCCCGGCGGCCGGCGGCCGGCACCGAGGCCGAGCTCGCCGCCGTCTGGGCCGCGTTGCTCGGCGCGCCGCCGGAGCACGCCGACCAGAGCTTCTTCGCCCTCGGCGGCACCTCCCTGCTGGTCCCGCGGCTGCTGCACGAGGTGCGGCAGCGGCTGGCCGCCGAGGTGACCGCCGCCCAGTTCTACGCCCACCAGACCCTGGCCGCGCTGGCGGCTCTGGTCGACCGAAGCAGATGAGATCGAACCAGATGAAGGAGAACGCCGTGTCTTCGCCCATCAGCGCCCCAGCCGTCGCCACCCCCGTGGTCCTGGACGGCGAGAGCCTGGACATCCCGGCCGTGCGGCGCGTGGCCGAGCAGCGGGCCGAGGTCTCGCTGAGCCCGCAGTCGCTGGCCAAGGCCGGCAAGAGCCGGGCCGTCTTCGAGGACGTGGTCCGGGCCGGGATCCCGGTCTACGGGGTCACCACCGGCTACGGCGAGATGATCTACATGCTCGTCGACCCCTCGCGCGAGACCGAGCTGCAGACCAACCTGGTGCGCAGCCACAGCGCCGGGGTGGGCCCGCACTTCCCCGAGGACCAGGCCCGCGCGATCGTCGCCACCCGGCTCAACGCCCTGGCCAAGGGCTACTCGGCGGTGCGTCCGGAGATCCTGGAGCGCCTGGCCCTGTACCTGAACACCGGCCTGATCCCGGCCATCCCGGAGATCGGCTCGCTCGGCGCCAGCGGCGACCTGGCTCCGCTGTCGCACGTGGCCGCCACGGTCATCGGCGAGGGCTACTTCCTGGGCCCGGACGGCCCCCGGCCGGTCGCTCCGGTGCTGCGCTCGCTGGGGATCACGCCGCTGGAGCTGAAGTTCAAGGAGGGCCTGGCGCTGATCAACGGCACCTCGGCGATGACCGGGCTCGGCGCGCTGGTCGCCGGTCGGGCGCTGGAGCAGGTGCGCAACGCCGAGATCGTCTCGGCGCTGCTGGTGGAGGCGGTGCGCGGGTCGATGGGGCCGTTCCAGCCCGAGGGCCACGACATCGCCCGGCCGCACCCCGGCCAGATCGACACCGCGGCGAACATGCGGGCCCTGCTGCGCGGCAGCGGGCTCACCGTGGAGCACGCGGACCTGCGCCGCCAGGTGGCCGCGGCCAAGGGTTCCGGGGACGTCACCCGCACTGAGATCTACCTGCAGAAGGCGTACTCGCTGCGGGCTATGCCGCAGGTGCTCGGCAGCGTCCGGGACACCCTGGCGCACGTCACGGCCAGGGTGCAGACCGAACTGAACTCCGCGAACGACAACCCGCTGTTCTTCGAGGACCACGAGGTCTTCCACGGCGCGAACTTCCACGGCCAGCCCGTGGCCTTCGTCATGGACTTCACCACCATCGCCCTGACCCAGCTCGGCGTGCTGGCCGAGCGGCAGCTCAACCGGGTGCTGAACCGGCACCTGAGCTACGGCCTGCCGGAGTTCCTGGTGGCCGGCGACCCGGGCCTGAGCAGCGGCTACGCCGGCGCGCAGTACCCGGCCACGGCGCTGGTCGCCGAGAACCGGACGATCGGCCCGGCCAGCACCCAGAGCGTGCCGTCCAACGGCGACAACCAGGACATCGTCAGCATGGGCCTGATCGCGGCCCGCAACGCGCGGCGGGTGCTGGCCAACAACCAGTACATCCTGGCCGTGGAGTTCCTGGCCGCGGCCTCGGCGGTGGACGTCTCCGGGCGCTACGACGGACTGGGCCCGGCCGGCCGCGCCGCCTACGACGCGGTGCGCTCGCTGGTGCCGCCGCTGAACCAGGACCGGTACATGGCCGACGACATCGAGACCGTCGCCGCCGCCCTGACCCGCGGGGAGTTCATCGCCGCCGTCGAGAACTGCGGCGTCGAGCTGCGCTGACACCCGAGCTGCGCTGACACCCGAGCTGGCGCCGACACCCGAACCGCGCTGAGAGGCGCCGAGCAGGAGGGCAGGAGAGCAATGGCCACTCGGCCGATGACCGGCGAGGAGTACGTGGACAGCCTGCGCGACGGTCGCGAGGTCTACGTCTACGGCGAGCGCGTCAAGGACGTCACCGCGCACCCGGCGTTCCACAACCCGGTGCGCATGACCGCCCGGCTCTACGACGCGCTGCACGACGAGCGCCACCGCGACGTCCTGACCTGTCCGGTCGACGGCGGCGGCGAGGGCTACACCCACCGCTTCTTCACCACGCCGCGCAGCGCCGAGGACCTGGTCGCGGCCCAGGGCGCGATCGCGGCGTGGGCCCGCCTGAGCTACGGCTGGATGGGCCGCAGCCCGGACTACAAGGCCTCCTTCCTCGGCACGCTCGGCGCGAACGCCGACTTCTACGCCCCCTTCGCCGACAACGCGCGGCGCTGGTACCGGGAGTCGCAGGAGAAGGTCCTGTACTGGAACCACGCGATCGTGCACCCGCCGGTGGACCGCGACCGGCCGCCGGACGAGGTCGCCGACGTGTTCGTGCACGCCGAGAAGGAGACCGACGCCGGGCTGGTGGTCAGCGGCGCCAAGGTGGTGGCCACCGGCTCGGCGCTGACGCACTACAACTTCATCGCGCACTACGGGCTGCCGATCCGCAAGCGCCAGTACGCGCTGGTGGCCACGGTGCCGATGGACGCCCCCGGCCTGAAGCTCATCTGCCGGCCGTCCTACAGCGCCACCGCGGCCGTGGCCGGCAGCCCCTTCGACTATCCGCTGTCCTCGCGCCTGGACGAGAACGACACCATCCTGGTCATGGACAAGGTGTTGATCCCCTGGGAGAACGTGTTCATCTACGGGGACCTGGGCAAGGTGCAGATGTTCACGGCCCGCTCCGGCTTCCCGGAGCGGTTCACCTTCCACGGCTGCATCCGCCTGGCGGTGAAGCTGGAGTTCCTGGCCGGGCTGCTGTCCAAGGCGCTGGCGGTCACCGGGACCCGGGACTTCCGGGGCGTGCAGAGCCGGATGGGGGAGGTGCTGGCCTGGCGGAACCTGTTCTGGGGCCTGGCCGACGCCGCGGCGCGCAACCCGGTGCCGTGGAAGGACGGCGCGGTGCTGCCGAACCAGGACTACGGGATGGCGTACCGGTGGTTCATGCAGGTGGGCTATCCGCGGATCCGCGAGATCATCCTGCAGGACGTGGCCAGCGGGCTGATCTACGTGCCCTCCAGCGCCGAGGACTTCCGCAACCCGCAGACCCGGCCGTACCTGGACAAGTACGTTCGCGGCTCCGGCGGGGCCACGGCGGTGGAGCGGGTCAAGCTCATGAAGCTGCTGTGGGACGCGGTCGGCAGCGAGTTCGGCGGCCGGCACGAGCTGTACGAGCGCAACTACTCGGGGAACCACGAGAACACCCGGGTCGAGCTGTACACGGCGCAGCTGGCATCCGGCCAGCTGCGCGGCTACGAGGCGTTCGTGGAGCAGTGCCTGGCCGAGTACGACCTGGACGGGTGGACGGTGCCGGACCTGGAGTCCTTCTCCGATCTCAGATCCCTGATCAACCGACCCTGATTCGCTTTCTCACGAGAGGTGGGCCCTTTCATGCCCGAAACGAACGCCCCGTCGCGGCAGGAGCTGCTCGGCCGCGCCACCGACCTGGTACCGCTGCTGGCCAAGAACGCGCCGTGGATCGAGGAGAACCGCCGGCTGCCCGAGGACGTGGTGGGCGCGCTCACCGACTCCGGGCTGCTGAGGATGCGGGTGCCCAAGCACTTCGGCGGCTACGAGTCGCCGATGCGCACCGTCGCCGACGTCGTCTCCGAGCTGTCCCGCGGCGACGGCTCCACCGGCTGGACCGCCGCGGTGTGGGCGATCAGCGCCTGGATGGCCGGGATGTTCCCCGACGAGGTCCAGGAGGAGGTGTTCGCCGACCCCGAGGTGCGCATCAGCGGCATCCTGAGCCCCAGCGCGGTCGGCGTCCCGGTGGACGGCGGCATCGTGCTCAACGGCAAGTGGGCCTTCAACACCGGCAGCCGCCAGAGCGCGTGGAACACCAACGCGGCCGTCCGGGCGCACCCGGACGGCTCGTACGAGCCCATCATGGTCCTGATCCCGCTGGCGGACCTGACGGTCGTCGACGACTGGCACACCGCCGGCATGCGCGGCTCGGGCAGCGTGAGCACGGTGGCCCAGGACCTGTTCGTGCCCGAGGCGCGGATCCTGTCGATGCCCCCGATCCTGGCCGGCGTGCACCAACCGGGCCGCAACGCCGCCAGCCCGGTGTACCAGGCCCCGTTCATGCCCACCGCGTGCACCACGGTCGCCTCCGTCGCCCTGGGCCTGGCCCGCGCCGCCCGCGAGGCGTTCTTCGAACGCCTGCCCGGCCGCAAGATCACCTACACCGCCTACGAGAACCAGGCCGAGGCCCCCATCACCCACCTGACCACCGCCGACGCCGTGACCCGCATCGACGAGGCGGAGTTCCACGTCATGCGCGCCGCCGGCATGCTCGACGACAAGGCGGCCGCCGGCCAGACCTGGACGCTGGAAGAGCGCGCGAAGGCCCGCCTGGACCTGGGCGCGGCGACGCAGCGCTCGAAGGAGGCGGTGGACCTGCTGAACTCCGAGAGCGGCGGGTCGTCGGTGTACTCCACGGTGCCGATCCAGCGGATCCAGCGCGATGTGCAGACGCTGTCGCTGCACGCGATCATGCACCCGGCGACGAACCTGGAGTTGTACGGGCGGGTGTTGTGCGGGCTGGAGCCGAATACGCACTACATCTGAGGTGAGCGGGAGTGCCGCCGCACCGGCTGGGGAGCTGGTGCGGCGGCCTTCGCGTGGCTTCTAATCAGGGTTCTGTGACGGTTTACTGGCGAGATGACGTTCAACGATGCGATCTCCGTGGTCAGTGCCGTCGCCGCTGTCGGGGCCGTGATCTACGCCGCACGTCAAGCGCGGGTGCAGCATCGCCGTGAGGACTTCGAGCTCGCGCGATCGCTTCATGCCGATCTGACCAGCGGCCTCGTCGCTGAGGCGCGCAACATCCTGAGCGCGGTGCCGGAGAAGCGGAGGGGCTTCGATCGGCAGCTTGACATCGTTCAGATAGCCAATGCCTACTTCACCCTCTTGTGGTGCTTCGAGCGGGTCTACAGCGGGCGACAGAGCATCGCCCGGCGTGATCGTACGCCCGATGCCGTGGTGTTCCTCGACAGCCTGGTCACGTGGCATGTCGCACGCTGGTGGGGGGCGTTCGCGGACGTGCGCCGTGAGATCGGCGACCAGACAAAGGGCGCGATCAACGACCAGTACGCGCGCGTCGGCTATGAGCGGCTCTTCCTCGTGTTGTTCTCCGACGACGCCGAAAGCAAGTTCAAGCGCCTCGACTTGACGCCGCCGGAGCCGGACGAGGTTCAAGGCCTGCGTGAGAAGTATGCGGATCTAACCGGCCCAGGGGTGTGAGGGCGCGCACTTGCTCCCTCAGGCCGTCCAAACCCCCGCCGGCCCCGGCTGGAAACCCAACCCCAACCGCGGCACCGGATGCGCCCCGCCCCGGTCGAACTCCGGCAGGGCCAGCAGGATCGGCAGGTCCATCACCTCGGCGGGCCGCATCTCGATGTCCACGTCGGCGCAGTCCCCGCTGCGGCGCACCACGGCGCGCGCCGTGCCCACCGCCAGGCGTTGGGGGGCGAGCGGGACCGCGGCGGCGCGGATGTGCCAGTCGCCGGCGGGGATCGCGGTGAGGCGGTAGCGGCCGGGGGCGTCCAGGACGTCGCGGGCGACCGGGCCGCCGCGGACCACGGGGCCGGTGAAGGCTCCCACGTAGATGCGCATGCCGGGGGTCTCGACCGGGACTCGGACCAGCCCCTGCATCCCTCCGGGACGGGCTGCGGGGCGCTGGGTGTGGTTCGGGGATCGGGGTGCGCCGTGCAGGGCTAGGCGCCGGTAGCGTTCCGGTGGCGCGCCCACGCGGGCGGTGAAGCGGCGGCTGAAGGTGCGCGGGCTGCGATGGCCGGTCTCGAAGGCCACGTCCGCCACGCTCATCGAGGTCTCCGACAGCAGTCGCTTGGCCTGGTACATCCGGATCGCGGCCAGGAAGCGGAACGGCGAGGTGCCGGTCTGGGCCCGGAACGCCCGGGACAGGCGCAGCGGGCTCAGGTCCGCGGATTGTGCGACCCCTGACAGGGAAAGCGGTTCACGGTGGTGTTCCCACAGTGTCACGATCGCGCGTTCGACGGCTGCCCGGACGGCGGGGTCGGAGGGAAAAGTGGTCTCGGCGCTGTGCATCCCGTCTCCGGTCGATGGTGCCGACGGTGCTGCGTGCACGGTGTCCGCGCCCGGGCGCCGACTGGTTCCCCCAGATCCTCAGCCGGCGCCGGAGTCGCGCTTTATCGGGGCAAATCACATGAGGTGGAGCGTAGTCACCTGACACATCTTTGGCAACGTGTCGCCCCCGGGCATATCAGGCCCCTGCGGCACCTGCCAGCCGTACCGCCTGCTTCCAGGACGCCTCGCGCGCCGCCGTCGCCCCGTCGGGGCTCGGCGCCCCGTAGCGCACGTCGACGCCCCGCTCGCGCGCCGCGCGCACGATGCCGGGCATCGCCCGCTCGGCCAGCGCCGCGATCGTGAACGCCGGGTTGACCAGCAGTGCGCCGGGGACCGCGGAGCCGTCGGTGACGAAGATGCCCGGATGCCCGCGCAGTTCGTGCGTGTCGTCCAGGGCCGAGGTGGCCGGGTCGTCGCCGATCCGGCAGGAGGCCAGCGGGTGCACGGTGTAGGCGCCGACCACGTCGTTGGTCCAGGGCCGCACCTTCGCCAGGCCGTCCTTCTCCAGCACCCGCTTGATCTCCGCGTCCGAGAGCTCCCAGCCGTGCAGCGTGTTCGCCGTCGGCCGGTAGGTCAGCGGGCCGAAGCCGAGCATCTGCTGGGAGAAGCGGGTGGCGTTGCCGGTCGGCGGCGGCGGGCCGAAGACGCCCTCGTTGTCGTCCTCGCTGGTGGTGAAGATGGTCAGCCAGGACTGCCAGCGCTCGACGATCTCCTTCTTGCGCGGTCCGAACCAGGCCGGCACGGCCGCGTCCGCGTCAGGGGTCTGAGCCAGGATGGTGCCGAGACCCGGCGGGAAGTACAGCTGCTCCAGGGAGAAGCGCTCGAACTCCGGCTTGTCCGGGTCCAGGTCGTCCCAGGAGGCCACGGTGGGCCCCTTGCCGATCTGGTTGGCCGCGTACGCCCGGCCGTTGCCGCGGTCCAGCCCCAGCACCTCGCGGGCCTTGTCCTCGTCGATGATCGCGGTGTTCAGCCGCTCGCCGTTGCCGGAGAAGTAGCGCCCCACCGCGTAGGGCATCGGGCCCAGCGCGGGCTCCGAGCGCTGCAGGATCACCGGTGTCGCCCCGGCCCCGGCGGCCAGCACCACGATCTTGGCCTGGATGGTCCCGCTGCCGGTGACCACGCGGTAGTCCACGTCGTGCACGGTGTTGTACGCGACCTGGTACGAGCCGTCGCCGGTCCGCGAGATCTGCTGCACCTCGTGCAGCGGCCGGATCTGCGCGCCGTGCGACACCGCCGCCGGCAGGTAGTTCAGCAGCATGGACCGCTTGGCGTCGAACCGGCAGCCGGCCAGCATCCAGTTGCAGTTGGTGCACAGCTCCCGGTCGATCGCCGCCGGCACCGGGTTGGCGGTACGGCCGGCGTGCGCGCACGCCGCGGCCCACAGCCCGCCGGAGTAGGTGGCGTCGTTCCAGCCCAGCTGGCTGATCGGCAGCGCCTCGGCGACCCGGTCGTACCACGGCTCCAGCGTGTCCCGGCTCAGCGCCGCCGGCCACATCCGCCGCCCGATCGACCCGCGCCGCTCGAAGACGAAGCGCGGCGCGCGCGGCATCGCGGCGAAGTACACGACGCTGCCCCCGCCGACGCAGTTGCCGCCCAGCAGGCTCATCCCGTTGCCGATGACGAAGTCGAAGATCCGGGTCCCGGAGGCGCCGAACCGGAAGTCCTGGTCGAAGTCCTCGCCGGTGAGCCACGGACCGCGCTCCAGCACCATCACCCGCGCCCCGCCGGCGGCCAGGTGGTAGGCGGCGATGGCGCCGCCGAAGCCGCTGCCGACGACCAGGACGTCGGTCTGCTCCACGGTGCTCATGCCGGGCTCCCGGTGGCGGTGGTGTGCGGATGCAGCGGGGCCAGCGGCCGCCGGTAGGAGAAGTCCGGGAAGCGCCACAGCCCGTCGGCGTCGGGGCGGCTGTAGCCCAGCGCCGTCAGGCCGGGGTGGCCGTCGGCCAGGGCCTGCACGGTGCTCAGGTGCGCCCCGGTGTCGAAGGCCATGTTGCTGAAGATCGCCAGGCCCACCCACAGGAACCGCTCCGGGTTCCCGGGCCGCACCAGGTCGGCGACCAGCATCGCGCGGTGCCCGGCCGGCAGCGCCACGAACGCCGGGACGTCGGGGTCGGCCGGCAGGCGCAGCTGCTCGCGGTAGGCCTCGGCGTGCTTGTTGAGCTCCCGGACCAGGTCCGGCAGCGCCTCGGCCAGCCCGCCGGCGTCGGTGCGCATGAGGTCCACGGCGCCGGCCGCCACGGCCCCGCCGCCGCCGGCGCTCCCGGCGATCGCCCGGTCCCCGGGGAATCGCTTCTCACCAGGCACGATCGTGTCGGCGAACGCCTCCAGGGTCATCGTCTGGCCCGGTTCGTCTGCCATCGGTGGTTTCACGGGGAATCCTCCTCCTCGTCACGGTCGTGTTCATTGTCGAAGGGCGTGTTCGCACCCGGCCTCTTCGCCCGTGCGCACAGCCGGGCCCACCGGGGCGCACCGGACGAATACCGCACGGACCGAGAAGGCGGGCAAATCAGATGTCGAGCATGCTGGAACACGTGCCACGGCAGCGCGGGGGCGCCCGGTGCGGGGCATGGTTGGGCGCGCGCCGGGGATGACAAATAGATATCAGAGCTCAGATTCACTGTCCGCCGTGCGTGGACGCCGTCGAACACCACCGGTCTACCTATTGGGGCACGCGATGAACGACGCCATCACCCGGGCCGCCGAGCGGGCCATCACCACGATGCACGAACGACTCAGCGAGCCGGTCACCGTCGATGACATGGCCCGCGCCGCGATGTTCAGCAAGTTCCACTTCACCCGCATGTTCCAGCGCGCCACCGGGGTCTCCCCGGCCCGGTTCCTGTCGGCGCTGCGGCTCCAGCGGGCCAAACACCTGCTCACCTCCACCACCATGACAGTGGTCGATATCAGCGTCCTGGTGGGCTACAACAGCGTGGGCACCTTCAGTTCCCGCTTCAGCCGCAGCGTCGGGCTCTCCCCGACCGAGTACCGGCGCCTGGGCGGGCACACTGACCGCATCCGGGTCTCGGAGCCGCGCGGCACCAACCCCGACGTCGCCACGGTCAGCGGCGTGATCGAGGGGCACGACGAGCGCGGCGGGCGGGTGTTCGCCGGCCTGTTCCCGGAGTGTGTGCCCGAGGGCCGTCCGGTCTGCTGCACGATCCTGGACGGACCGGGCCCGTACCGCTTCGACAACGTCCCCACGGGCCGCTGGTACCTGCTGGCGCAGTCCGCGATGGAGGACGACGGCGCGGTCCGCGCGGGCCGGGCACGCCTGGGCACGGAGCCGCCGCGCGCCGGGGACGCGCCGGTGTGGGTCGGCACCCTCGGCCCCATCGTCATCCGCCGCGGCGTCGAGCAGCACGTTGTCGACCTGCCGCTGAAGCCGGCCGGCATGCTCGACCCGCCGGTGCTGCTGGCGCTGCAGGCGGCACGGCAGGAGGCCGTCGAGCGGGTCGCGGAGCGGGTCGCGGAGCGGGTCGCGGCGGGCGTGGGCAGCTAGCAGGGCGCGGGATTGCGGCCGGGTGTCCGAGTCTTCGGGCGCCCGGCCGTTTTCGCTGCCACTCAGCCCGATGCGACGTCTTTGCTCAACGGCACGGCGGCGGCCGGAGAGTCCTGCTCCGAATTCACCGAATTCACCGAATTCACCGGAGCCGCCGAATTCTCCGGAGCCTCTGGAACCGCCGGAACCGGCCCGAGGTCGCGGATCAGGAGCTTGACGATCAGGGCCGCGCCGACGCAGACCACCGCGCAGGCCAGCGCGACCACCGTCATCGCCGTGGTGAACGCCGTCCCGGCCGTGTGCCGCAGCGCCTCGGCCGCGTCGTGCGGCAGGCCGGCGGCGATGCCGTCGGCCACGGCCACGTTCTTGCGCGCCCGGCCGGCGTCCACGCCGGGGATCGCGTGCAGCGCCGCGGCGGAGACCCGGTGCCGGTACACCGCCGCGCCGAGGCTGCCCAGCAGCGCCAGGCCCAGGGTCGAGCCGAAGACCGTCGAGGTCTCCGACAGCGATGCCGCCGAGCCGGCCTTCTCCGGCGGCACCGATCCGACGACGATGCCGGTGCCCTGCGCATAGGTCGGGCCGACGCCGAGTGCGGCGAGCGTGTAGCACAGGACCACCGCGGCCAGCCAGCCGGTCGCCGTGGCCTGCGTGATCACCAGGTAGGCGGCCGCCGACAGCGAGGCGCCGATGATCATCGTGGTCCTCGGGCGGAACCACTTCAACAGCACGGCCGACAGCGCGGTGCCGACCGCGAACCCGAATCCGGTCGGCGCCTGGAGCAGGCCCGCGGCGCCCGGCGAGACGTCCGCGACGCTCTGGATCCACTGGCTGCTCATGATGCCCATGCCGGCCAGCGCCAGCGAGCCCAGGGACATCACCAGCAGGACGCCGGTGAACTCCCGCCGCCGGAACAAGCCCACGTCGATCATCGGATGATCCAGCGCGCCCTGCCGGCGGACGAAGAGCACCCCCGGCGCCAGGCCCGCCACGATCGCCGCGACGGCCGGCACCGGGTCCGCCGCGCCGCCGGCGGCGAACTCCTTGACGCCCCACACGACCGGCAGGACGGCGCCCAGTGACAGCAGGACGCTGAGGTAGTCGAGCCGGCCGGCCTCGGGGTTGCGGAACTCCGGCAGCGCCTTCGGGCCCACCGCCAGCAGCAGCACCATCACCGGCACGCCGAGCAGGAACACCGAGCCCCACCAGAAGTACTCCAGCATGACGCCGCCGATGACCGGGCCCAGCGCGGTCCCGCCGAACAGGCACGTCGACCAGATCCCGATGGCCTGCTTCTGCTGTTTGGGGTCCTGGAACATGGTGCTGATCAGCGCCAGCGTCGACGGCGACAGCGAAGCGCCGGCCACGCCCAGCAGGGCCCGCGCCACGATCAGCTCGGCACCGCTGGTGGAGTAGGCGGCGAGCAGGGACGTGAGGGTGAAGAAGGTCGCGCCGATCAGCAGCAGCCGGCGCCGCCCGACCCGGTCCCCGAGCGTCCCCATCGTGGGCAGGAACCCGGCGAGCATGAACCCGTAGATGTCGGTCACCCACAGCTGCTGGGCGCCGGTGATCCCCAAGTCCGCACTCAGATGCGGCAGGGCCAGGAACAAGGCGCCGATGTCCATGGCGACCAGCAGCGCGGGCAGCGCCAGGACCGCCAGGCCCACCCACTCCTTGCGTCCGGCCCGTGTGACGGCTGCCTGTGCCGGGGCTCCCGAAGTCGCGTCTTGCATGAGTCGTCCTCTCTCGGGCGCCGGGGCTGCGTGCTTGGCAGCACCCGCATGAGCATCGTCGGTCCGCGGTGGGCGGCGGCCTTCTCCGAAGGTGCGGATCCCGGCCGGTCCGGCAATCGAGGAGGTGCCGGCCTGCGGGCCCGATGGCGAGGCTGGGGCTGCGAGGCTGGGGCAGCGAGGCTGGGGACAGCAGACCTGTGAGGAGTGCGGCATGACGAGGACCGCTCGGGCGGCCGATGTGGCGGTCGAGGTGTGGCTGCCGCGCCATTCCTCGGTCCCGTCCTACGCCGACGGGATCCGGAAGCTCGCGGCGTCGTTCCACGAGCTGCACCCGGAGTACGTGATCGACGTCCGGGAGCCCGCTTCCGGCAGAGGCCGCACGCCCGCGTTGGTCCAGTATTCGCACTCTGCGACCCAAACGGCACTGGACATGCGTTCGAAGTCCGGCGCCCCGCTCTTCGTCTCCCCGCACGATGCGATCGCGGGCCGCCGGGAGATCCTGGGGCATCCCGTGGTCATCGGCGATGTCCTGGCTGCCGCGCGTGCCTCGTACTCCTACGACGGGGTGCTGCTGGCCGTCCCGTCGCTGATCTCGACGACGCTGCTCTACGCCAACACCGGGCTTCTGGAGGCTGCCGGGGTGACGCGGCTGCCGCAGACCTGGAACGAGGTCGAGGGCGCGTGCGAGGCGGTGCGCGGCCTGCCCGGCGTCGGCCACGCCATCACCTGGCCGAACCAGGGCTGGATTTTTCAGCAGGCGGTCTCACAAGCCGGCGGTCTGCTCGCCGACCACGGGAACGGGCGCCGGGGCCGCGCGGAGAAGATGCTTCTGGACTCCCCGGAGATGCTGGCCTTCGTCGGCTGGTGGCGCCGCATGCACCGTCAGGGGCGCTACCTGTACCCCGGTCGCTCGACGCATGGCGAGGACACCATCGCAGCCTTCGCCGAGCAGAAGGTCGCCTTCATCCTCGCCTCCTCGGCCGAGTCCGACCGCCTGTCGCGGGCCGGACGCGAGCACGGCTTCGAGGTCACGGCCGGCCGCATGCCGTACAGCGGGAGATTCCCCTTCGCCGGCAACAGCGCCGGCGGGGAGGCGATCTGGCTGACGGCCGGTCTGGAGCCGGCCGTCCGTGACGGCGCGCTGGCGTTCCTGCAGTACCTGATGGCGCCCGAGCACGCGGCGCAGCGTCATCTCGACACCGGATTCCTGCCGGCCACCGGGGCGGCGGTGAAGCTGCTGACCGCCCAGGGCCGGTTCGAGCACCGGCGCACGCCGCCGGCGGTCGCCTTGGACCAGCTGGCCGTCTCCGACCGGTCCCCGGCCGCGCTCGGGGCGCTGATCGGGGAGTCCGCCCGGATCCAGGCCGCCATGACGCACGCCATGCACGATGTGCTGCTCGGCGAGGAGGACCCGGCCTGGCGCTTCGCGGCGGCGAACGTCGAGGCCCAGCGGCTGTTGGACGAGTACAACGCCCGGTGCCGCCGGGACGTGCTGGAGGCGCGGAGGGCCGGACTGCGGTGAACGACCCCCCGCTCGACTAGTGGTCGGAGCCGGGGACGGGATAGCGACACGCGTCGGCGTAGGGGGATGCCCTATGTCTTGCGTCGAGGCGGGTGGTTGCCGTTCGGGAGGCGGCGAGGACCCGCTGAATATCGGCCTGACCCACCGTCAGGGCAGGCGGACCGACAGCCCGTGCCGGAAAACATCCAGCGGGTCATAAGCCTGCTTCGCGCGCTGCAACCGCGGATAGTTGTCCTTGAAATACAGCGCCGACCAGTCCGACCCGGAGTGGTTCCACTCCGGGTCGGCCAGGTCGGTGTCGGGGTAGCCGATGTAGGAGCCGTCGTTGATCGCGTCCGGCACCGGCACGCCGCCGGAGTGCGCGTAGACGTCGCGGTAGTACGCGCGGACCCAGGCCAGGTGGCGCTCGTCGTCGGCCGGGTCGGTCCAGCAGCCGGTGCTGTAGGAGGCCTTGAGGATGCAGTCGCGCTGCGCCACCGCGGTGGCGTCCGGGGCCACGGCGCCCACCTGGCCGCCGAATCCGGTCACGACCAGGCAGCCCATCGGGTTGTCGTAGTCCGTGGAGGACAGGTGCCGGTAGATGGCGGCGATCTGCGCGTCGGAGAAGCCGCGGCGCAAATAGCCCGCCTTGTTCTTGTAGCGGCCGGCCGGGTCGCTGGGCCAGCTGTAGGACGGCAGCCAGGTGTCCAGCCACGGCACGGTCTCGGCGGTCTCGGCGTTCTCAGCGGTCTCGGTTGTCTCGGTTGTCGCCGACATCGGCGCGGCCTGAATACCGCTGGTGACGGCCTCGGTGTGGGCCCGCAGGATCTCGGCGGCGTCCGGGGCGTCGTCGGGGATCACCGAGGTCAGGATGAACATCGTGCCCGAGCGGTGGGTGATGATCAGGTTGCTCCACAGCGCGGTCGCCGGCGCGCCGGGCTTGCTGTTCTCCTCATACCAGGTGCAGTAGTTGCGCAGCAGGGTGCGGAAGTCGGCCTCGGAGACCGCGTCCCAGGACCACATGGTGTCGCGGCGCAGCACGGCGCGCGGCGCGCGGGGGAGCTGGCGGGCCGGGTCCGCGTCCGGCGTCCCCGGGGTGCGCAGCCAGTACTTGGTGACGACGCCGAAGCTGCCGCCTCCGCCGCCGGTGTGCGCCCACCACAGGTCGTGGTGCGGATCGTCGGGGTCGCGGGTGCCCACCACGACGCGCGCCTGGCCGTCCGCGCCGACCACGACCGCCTCGACGGCCGCGAGGTGGTCCACGACCAGGCCGTCGCGGCGGGACAGCGGGCCGTAGCCGCCCGCGGCGATGTGCCCGCCGGCCGCGACCTCGAAGCAGGTGCCGGCCGGGATGGTCACGCCCCAGCCGTCGTGCAGGGTGCGGTAGACGTGGTCCAGCTGGGCGCCGGGCTCCACCACGAACGCGTCGCGGCCGGGGTCGTGGCCGACGTGGTCCAGCGCCGACAGGTCGATGAGGACCCTGACGTCCGGGTGCGCGGTGAAGTCCTCGAAGCAGTGGCCGCCGCTGCGCACGGCGACCCGCCGGCCGGAGTCCACCGCCTCCTGGACCGCGGCCCGGACGTCGGCGGCGTCCCGGGCCAGCCGGATCTGCTCGGGGCGGCCGACGAAACGGTGGTTGTAGCCCTCGACGAGGGCGGGGTAGCGGGGGTCGTCGCGGGTGACGACGGCGGCGCTCGTGTCCGTCATGGCGGCCTTCCTCAGCGGTTCGCAACGGCTCGCGGTCCGGTCCCGCGGTCCGGTCCGCGGTCCCTGCCCCGACCGTGCCACCGGCGCGCGGCCGGCGGCATCTCGCCGTGTGCGCTGCCGCGGACGTCCCGGGTGTCCCGGCGGCCCGTGCGGTCCCGCGCATATACAATGAGCTGGTGCGTTCCGACCAACGCCTGGAAAGTCTGCTCGCGGAGCTCAGGCCCTCGGTCCTCGGCGCGCTGGTCCGGCGCCACGGGCAGTTCGACGGCTGTGAGGACGCGGTGCAGGAGGCGCTCGTCTCGGCCGCCACGCAGTGGCCCGCCGACGGCGTCCCGGACAACCCGCGGGCCTGGCTGCTCACCGTGGCCGGCCGCCGGCTCACCGACTACTGGCGCAGCGACCAGGCGCGCCGCACCCGCGAGGTGACGGTCGCGACGATGGCGCCGGCGGAGTCCGCGCTGGCCCCGGCCCCGGACGACGACGAGCGGGTCTCCGCCGACGACGACACCCTGATGCTGCTGTTCCTGTGCTGCCACCCGGCGCTGACCCCGTCCTCGCAGGTGGCGCTGACCCTGCGCGCGGTGGGCGGCCTGACCACCGAGGAGATCGCCCAGGCCTTCCTGGTCCCGCAGACCTCGATGACCCGCCGGATCTCCCGCGCCAAGCAGCAGATCAAGGACGCGGGCATGACGTTCCGCATGCCGCCGGAGGACGAGCGCGCCGAGCGCACCCGCGCGGTCCTGCACGTCCTGTACCTCATCTTCAACGAGGGCTACGCCGCCACCGCGGGAGAGGACCTGCTGCGCCCGGACCTCACCGCCGAGGCCATCCGCCTGACCCGCCAGGCGCACCGCGTCCTGCCGGGCAACGGCGAGGTCGCCGGGCTGCTGGCGCTGATGCTGCTCACCGAGGCCCGCCGCCCGGCCCGCACCCTGGCCGACGGCACCCTGGTCCCGATCGCCGAGCAGGACCGCTCCCAGTGGAACGCCGACCTGGCCGAGGAGGGCCTGGCCCTGGTGGTCGAGGCACTGGCCCGCCCGGGCGTGGGGCCCTACCGGCTGCAGGCCGCCATCGCCGCGGTGCACGTCGAGACCCCCGAGGGCGGCCAGACCGACTGGCCGCAGATTCTGGCCCTGTACGACCTGCTCGAGCAGATGGCCCCGAACTCGGTGGTGCGCCTGAACCGCGCGGTGGCGATGGCCATGGTCAAGGGCCCGCGCGAAGGGCTCGGCCTGCTGGAGCCGCTGGAGCAGGACCGCTGGATGGCCGGCAGCCACCGCCTCAGCGCGGTGCGCGCGTACCTGCTGGAGATGGACGGCGACCTGCCCGGCGCGCAGGAGGCGTACCGGACCGCGTCGAGCCAGGCGGCCAGCGGGCCCGAGCGGCGGTATCTGGCCGAGCAGGCGGAGCGGGTGGCCGCCGCGTTGGAAGACGGATTGGGGTAGGGGGCTGACATCATGGCGGCGTGTTCACCGACCATGCTTTACTCAGCGACCTGAATCGCCTGCTGATGGTGAAGGGTGCCTCGGCCGAGGACGCCGATCGCATCGTGAAAACCGTTGCCGCGACCAGGAATCCCGGTGCTGTACGTACCCTGCTTCTGGCCAGCGCACGCGGGCGCGCGTGGGTCGCGGCCGGCGACGGGTACGCCCACTACTGGAAGAAAGGCGTGCTGCTGACCGAGGATCCGGCCCAGCCCAGGTGGTTCCGGGCCGAATTCTTGAGGCAGGACCTCGGCGGTGCGCAGTACGTCTCGATCCACACCTACAGATACACACGGCCCGGTGGACGCACGGTGCTCGTCGCCGACGGCGCGCCGGTGAAGGTCGGGGACGTTTTGACCAGCGGCCCGTTCTACCTCGGCGACACATTGTGGATCTGGGGCAAGACGGCCGCCATCACCGCCGCCACCGGTCGTCTGATGCAGGCGACCAGCCTGGACACGTCCGAGGCGGAGCAGGTGGTGCGGCCGTTGTTCGACGGCGTCGAGGTCATCGAGGCCGGTCCCGACCTGCCGCCCGGGGCCCGACTGACAGCGGGGGCCGTTGTCGCGTACGAGACCTTCATGGATGAAAACCGTGCCGCCTACGAGCGGGGCAAGCGTGACGGCGGGAACTACATATCCATGGGCCGGCGCGTCTTCCTCAGTGTTGCGAAGGCGCTTGCTGTAGCCGAGCACGTTCGCGGATGATTCGGCCGGTCCCGACCCCCACCCTGACAAGTGAGCAGGAAGGGGCCGAGCCATCATGTCAGAAGCCGTACACGCATCCGCGCCGGCGACAGCACTGCCGGCGACAGCGCCGCCGCCCGCGACCGTCGCCTTCCCCGGCGACCCCGCCTACGACGAGGCGACCCGCGTCTACAACCTCGCCGGACCGGCCCGCCCGGCCGCGGCGGTCACCGCCACCAGCGCCGCCGAGGTGCAGGCCGCGATCGGCTACGCGGCGGCGCGGGGGCAGGGGGTGCGCGTGCACACCACCGGCCATTCGGCCGGTGCCGCGCCCGAGATGACCGGTGCCGTGCTGATCCGGCCGGTTCTGCGCGGCGGGGTGGAGATCGACGTCGGGCGGCGCCGGGCCCACATTCCCGCCGGCACGCCGTGGAACGAGGTCGTCCACGCCGCCGCGCCGCACGGCCTCGCGGCCCCGCACGGGACCTCCGGCACCGTCGGCGCCGTGGGCTACCTGCTGCACGGCGGCGTCAGTCTCTACGGCCGCAAGGTCGGCCTGGCCGCCAACCACGTCACGGCGATCGAGCTGGTCACCGCGGAGGGCCGGCTGCGGCGGGTCAGCCTGACGCAGGACCCTGAGCTGTTCTGGGCCCTGCGCGGCGGGGGCGGCGGG
Organism: Catenulispora sp. GP43; assembly: GCF_041260665.1. NCBI lineage: Bacteria > Bacillati > Actinomycetota > Actinomycetes > Catenulisporales > Catenulisporaceae > Catenulispora > Catenulispora sp. GP43. The sequence goes on from NZ_JBGCCT010000008.1 coordinate 129,139, forward strand.
CTCGGTGTCGTGACCGCCGTCGAGCTCGCGCTGTTCCCGGCCGCGGATCTGGTCACCGGTGCCGCCTTCTGGTCGTGGACGCACGCCGCGGCCGTCGTCGAGGCCTGGTACGACTGGACGCTGCGCGCCCCTGAGGAGGTCTCGACCTCCCTGCGCGTGATGAACCTCCCGGACCTGCCGATGATCCCGCCGATGCTCAAGGGCGGGCCGGTGGTGTGCGTCGCGGGCGTCGCGCTCGGCGCCGCGCACGCCCGGGAACTTCTGGCCCCGCTGCGGGCGGTCGGCGAACCGGTCCTGGACACCTGGCAGGACGCCGGCCCGGAAACCGTCCCCGAGGTCCACATGGACCCCGACGAGCCCGGCACCTTCATCGGCGACCACTTCCTGCTCTCCGAGTTGGGCCGCGACGGCATCGCCGCCTTCCTGCGCACGACCGGCACCGGCTCTGGCACTGGCACCAGCACTGGCACCGGCACCGGCACCGGCTCTGACTCCCCGCTGATCGTCGCGGAGCTGCGGCAGCTCGGCGGCCGGATGGCCGTCGCGGACCCCTCCGGCGGGGCGCTGAACCACTTCGAGGAGCGCTTCGCCTACATGGGTGCCGGCGTCCCGGAACTGCGCGGCACCCCTGCCGAGATCATCGAGCACTGCGACCGGATGCGCGCCGCCCTGGCTCCCTGGGACACCGGCCGGACCGCGCCGGGCTTCGTCAAAGGCCTCGACCGGCCGCGCGGCCACCTGTCCGAGGCCGACATCCTCGCGGTCGAGCGTGTCCGGGCCCGCGTCGACCCCGAGGGCCTGTTCCGTGGCGACGCCATGCCGGAGACCGTGGCCTCGGCGCTCGCGGCTCACTCCCAGGAGCAGTCATGACCCAGGTGATAGCGGACATCTCGGTGTCCCTCGACGGCTTCGTCGCCGGCCCCGACGACGGGCCCGACCGCCACCCGCTGGGCATCGGCGGCGAGCGTCTGCACCGCTGGCTCTTCGACCTCGAATCCTGGCGGGCCCAGGCCGACCGTGTGAGCGGCGAACACGTGGAGCACCGCACCCCCGCCGACATCATGGGCGAGTTCTTCGCCCGCACCGGCGCCGCGGTGATCGGCCGCCGCATGTTCGACCACGGCGAGAAGGCCTGGGGCGACGAGCCCCCGTTCCACATCCCGGTGTTCGTCGTGACGCACCGGCCGCTGCCGCCGCGCCGGATGTCCGGCGGCACCGACTTCGAGTTCGTCGACGAGGGCGTCGCCGTGGCCGTCCGCCGGGCGGTCGCCGCGGCGGGCTCGAAAGACGTGGCGGTCATGGGCGGCGGACGCGTGATCTCCTCGTGCCTGGCCGCCGGGCTGCTGGACGAGCTGCGCCTGCACATCGTGCCGGTGCTCCTCGGCGGCGGCGTCCCGTTGTTCGCCCGGCCCACGGATCCCTCGACCATGCTCGCCACGGCGCGGGTGGAGCTGTCGTCCGGCGTGACCCATGTCTTCCATCGCGTCATCAAGTGAAGAAGAGGACGAAGATGCTCCAGGACAAGATGCTCCACGACACAGTGATGCTGGTCTCCGGGGTCGGCCCGGGCCTGGGCCGGGAGATCGCGGTCCGCGGCGCCGCGGCCGGAGCCGACGTCGTGCTGGCCGCCCGCACCGAGCCGGTCCTGAAGGCGGTGGCCGCCGAGGTCGAGGCACACGGCCGGCGCGCGCTGACGGTCCCCACCGACATCCTCGACCCCGACTCCTGCCGGGCCCTGACCGACCGCGCGCTGGACGCCTTCGGCCGCGTCGACGTGTTCGTCAGCAACGCCTTCGCGCCCCCGACGATGGGCGACCTGGCCACGATGGACCTGGACGCCGTGCGGGCCTCCCTGGAGACCGACGCGCTGGCCGCACTGCGCCTGGTGCAGCTGCTGGGCCCGACCCTGGCCGCGCACGCGGGCTCGATCGTGCTGGTCAGCTCGGCGGTCGTGCACCACTCCCGCCCGAACTTCGGCGCGTACAAGGCGTCCAAGTCGGCGCTGCGCTCCCTGGGCAGCAGCCTGGCCACCGAACTCGGGCCCTCCGGCGTCCGGGTCAACACCGTGGTGCCGAACTACATCTGGACCGAGGGCCTGAAGAGCTGGTTCGCGTATCAGGCCGCTGAGCGCGGAGTGAGCGTGGAGGACGTCTACGCCGAGACGGCCGCCGCGTTCGACCTGCGGCGGCTGCCCGACCCCGGCGACGTGGCCAACGCGGTGCTGTTCCTGGCTTCGGATCTGGCCAGGGCGATCACCGGGCAGAGCCTGAACGTGGATGCGGGGGAGTTCCACTCCTAGCCGCTACTCGTTCTCCTCACGGGGGAAGAACGGTAGATCGATGTAGACGTTGTCGGCGGCGGCGAGGATCTTCCCGGCGTCGTCGACCGGCGGGTGGATGGCGGCGTTGATCTGCCGCTTGATGTCCGCGCCCTGTGCACCGACCGCCAGCACCCTGCGATCCCAGCCCCGGGTGAAGATCCCGCCGGCCGCACCCAGATCCAGGCACGTCACATACGGACCCGGTGCGAATTCGCGAAGCGGCAGGCCGAGCAGATCGGCCGCGGCGTTGTGGCCGGCGGTCTTGCCCAGCGGGGTCGCGTGCTGGCAGGCCTACATGACGGTGTGCTCGGCGTCGAACGCGGCGGCGGCCTCCAGGCCGGTGAAGCCGGCGCCGACCACGACCGCGTGGAAGCCGTCGCGGCCACGCAGGTGCTCGGTGAGGCGGCGTGCGCCGTCCAGGCTTTCGATGTCGAAGAGACGTTCGGCGCCGGGCAGGTCGCGCGGCCGGGGCAGGCTGCTGCCGGCGGCGAGGACCAGGCGGTCGTAGCCGATCTCGCGGCCGTCGGCGACGGAGCCGAGGATCCGGTAGGCGGCGCCGAAGACTGCGGGGCGGTGCGTCTGCCAGACGGTGTCCGGGAGTGCGCCCGTGGCCGTCATGGTGCCCACGATAGAGCGGAGGGCCGGACTGGGGATCAGTCGCCGAAGCAGCGGGCCGGCGACCAGCTGCGATGCGTCCTGCGGCAACCCGTTCTACTGTCGATGGCATGCCTGCTGCGGAGGACGAGGCACGGCCGGCCGTGACCCTCGTCGGCGATCAGTGGTCGCCGGAATGCTCGGTGCTGCGGACCTTCCTGACGCGCAGCGAGGTCCCCTACACCTGGCTGCGGCCAGGCGACCCGCGTGGCGCACAGGTGCTGGCCGACCATGGCGTGGCCGCCGCCGACACCCCGGTGCTGATCGACGAGGCGGGGCGGGTGCTGCACGTGTCGCGGCCGCGCGGGCTCGAACCGGTCGCCGAGTGGCTGGGCCTGCACACCGATCCCGGCGGCGGCGCGTACGACCTGGTGGTCGTCGGCGCCGGCCCGGCCGGGATGGCGGCGGCCGTCTACGGGGCCTCGGAGGGGCTGCGCACCGTGGTGGTGGAACGGTGGGCGATCGGCGGGCAGTCGGGGCTCACTTCGCGGATCGAGAACTACCTCGGCTTCCCCGACGGCATCTCCGGCGCGGACCTCGCCGATCGCGCGCGCCGGCAGGCGACCAAGTTCGGGGCCGAGCTCGTCCTGACGCGGCAGGCCAGCGCTCTTGCCGCGCGGGACGGCGGCGGCTTCACTGTCGGCTTCGCCGACGGCGGCAGCGTCGCGGGCCGCGCGGTGCTCGTGGCGACCGGCGCGAACACCCGCACGCTGCACGCTCCCGGCGTGGCCGACTTCGTCGGACGCGGCGTCTACTACTTCTCCGCGCTCACCGAAGCGCCACTGTGCACCGGCCAGGACGTGTACATCGTCGGCGGCGCCAACTCGGCGGGCCAGGCCGCGATCTACTTCTCCCAGTGCGCCCGCAAGGTGGTCCTGCTGGTCCGCGGGGACTCCCTGGAACGCGAGATGTCGACCTACCTGATCAAGCAGATCGAGGCCATCCCCACCATCGAGGTCCGCACCCGCACCGAGGTCGCCGGCGCCTCCGGCGACACCCACTTGGAGCGCCTGACGCTGCGCGACACCCGCACCGGCGCCACCGAGAACGCCAACGCCACCTGGCTGTTCGCCTTCATCGGCGCCGCCCCCGACACCGCCTGGCTGGGCCCGCGCTTCCTGCGCGACGCCGACGGCTGCCTGGTCACCGGCAACGACATCGCGGCCGCCGGCGCCGCCGAACCGGCCTGGCCCCTGCCGCGCGCGCCGTACCACCTGGAGACCACGGTGCCCGGGGTCTTCGCCGCCGGCGATGTGCGCGCGTGGTCCGCACGGCGGGTCGCCGGCGCGGTGGGGGAGGGGTCGATGGCGGTGATGTTGGTGCACGCGTATTTGGCGGACCGCTAGACAAGCCGGTCGCGCCCGCCCGTTTGACCGGCCGCCACCCCGCCCCGCCGAACCACGTTCGCTCCCGGACGGCCGCCGACAGCTATTCCGGCCATCTGTTCGGCCGGCGACCGCGGAGGCTCACGGATGCCCGATCGTGGGTCGTCGAAGCGGTCGTTCGTCCGAGAGGCGGTAGTCCCATGCCCGGTTTCCCTCAGTGGCCTGATCACGAGTCGGTGCTCATCCGTACCGGAGTGCGGTCCGGGTTGCCGATCGTCGTGGCGATGCATTCCTCGGCGCTCGGGCCCGCTGCTGGCGGGTGCCGGATCTGGCGGTATCCGCGCTGGCAGGACGGGTTGGAGGACGCGCTGCGGCTGTCGGCGGCGATGACCGCCAAGTTCGCGGCGGCCGGGTTGGCCCGCGGTGGTGGCAAGACGGTGGTGGCGATGCCCGAGGGGTACGTGCTCACGCCGGCCGGCAAGCGCGACATCCTGTACGACGTCGCCGACGCCATCGAGGCGCTGGACGGCCGGTACGCGACCGGGCCGGATGTCGGCACCTCGCCGCAGGACATGGTGGTGATCGGGGAGCTGACGCGGCACGTGTTCTGCAAGCCGGCCGAGGACGGCGGCAGCGGGGATTCCTCACCGGCGACGGCGGCCGGGACCGTCGCGGCGCTGCGGGCGGTCGGGGCGCGGCTTGGCGGCGGTAACCGGCCCGGCGGCGACAGCCAGCCCGCCAGCGCCGCCAACCCCCTTCGCGGCCTGCGCCTCGCCGTCGTCGGCCTGGGCAGCGTCGGCGCGCGCATCGCGGCGCTGCTGTCCGAGGCCGGCGCCGACCTCGTGCTCAGCGATATCGACCCGGCCAAGAAGGAGCTCGCCGATCGCCTCGGCGCGACCTGGTGCGCCGATCCGCACCGGGCGCTGACCGCCGACGTCGACATCGTCGTCCCGGCCGCGCTCGGCGGGGTGCTGACCGAGGAGATCGTGCCGGGGCTGCGGTGTCGGGCCGTCGTCGGGCCGGCCAACAACCAGCTCGCGGTCCCGCATGTCGCCGATGCGCTGCACGAGCGCGGGATCGCCTGGGTCCCGGACTACGTCGCCAGTGCCGGGGGCGTGATCAACGCGATCACCATCGAGTTGGACAAGGGCTCCGAAGACCAGGCGCGGCAACGGGTTCTCGCCATCCAGGACACCGTGGCCGGGTTGCTGGAGAGTGCTGTAAGCCGGGGCGTGACACTCGCGGCCGTCGCCGAGGAGCTGGTGCGTGCCCGGCTCGGCGGGGCCGAATCCGGGACAGCCTGAGCCGGAACGAGAGCGGATGCCAGGATCGGAGAATGGATCACCTCGACGCGGAGATCGTCCGCCTCCTGCAAGCCGACGCCCGGCAGTCGAACCGCGAGCTCGCCCGCACCCTCGGCGTCGCGCCCTCGACGTGCCTGGAGCGGGTCAGGTCCCTGACCCGGCGCGGCGTGATCCGCGGCTACCACGCCGAGATCGACACCGCGGCCCTCAACCGCGGGGTGCAGGCGCTGGTCGCGGTGCAGATCAGGCCGCTGAGCCGGAGCGTGATCGACGCGTTCTCGGACTTCGCCTCGGGGCTGCCGGAGGTGCTCAGCACGTTCGTGCTCTCCGGCGGCGACGACTTCGTGCTGCACGTCGGCGTGCCCGACCTGGACCGGCTGCACGTGTTCCTCACCGACCGGATCGCCAAGCGGCGGGAGGTCACCGGGTTCCGGACCTCGGTGATCTTCAAGCAGGTGCACCAGGCGGCGCCGGAGCGGCTGCCGGACTGAGCCGGCCGGCGAACCCGGCGCGCGTCGGTTCTCAGCCCAGCAGTGCGACGCTCGCCGCGGTACCGGCCAGCACGATCATCGCCAGGACGATCAGGAAGATCTCCTTGCCGCTGACGGTGCTGATGTTGACGCTCTGCTGAGCCGGACGCTTCTGGGCCGCCATTTGCCGAATGCCTTTCGCAGGTCGATATCGCGGCAACAGTAGCCTGGAAAGTTATGGGGCTCGCAGTCGGGGGCGGCCCGCGGCCTCGGCCCGGGCTCAGCGCTTCCCGCGAGTCCGCGCCCGCTCCCGCTCCCAAACCCCGCTGTCGACAAAGAACGTGTCGAACCGCTCCTGCGTCCCGCGCAGCGTCTCCGGCGGCTCCAGCCCGGAGCGCGTCCGCTCGACCAGGCGGAAGTACTCGAAGCGCCGCACCCCCGGTGTGATCACGATCAGCGCCTCGGCCGTCGAGCCCGCGTGGGCGCCGAAGGCGTGGTTCAGGCCCGGCGGGACGATCAGCAGGTCGCCGGCGTCCGCGGTCCGCACCTCCGCTCCGACCAGGACGTCCAGCCGGCCGTCCAGGACGTAGAACAGCTCCGAGGATCCGCGGTGGTAGTGCGGGACCGCGCTGTCCGCGCCGGTGGCGAGAAGCGAATACATCTGTTGGACTGATGATGCGGGCCGGATCGAGGCTGGAGACATGACGAACCACGAACCCGGCCTCTACCCGCCGGTCCTGATCCGCGCCGACGAGGCCGAGCACATCCAGCAGGAACGGGAGCCAGCCGCTGATGTTCCAGGCGGCGCGCTCGGTGATCGGTGGCGCGGCGGCGGCCAGGCCCGGGACTTCGGGCGCAGGCGCAGGCGCAGGCGCGGGCGCGGTCGGTGGCTGTGGCTGCGGCTGCGGCTGCGGCTGTGACGGTGGCTGTGGTCGCGACGGCGGTGTGACGGGATTGCTGGACATGGCGGCGTCTCCTCGGGCCCTGTGCCTCGCCTCGGTGTTCTGAAGAAAACTCTAGCAAAGTGATATCACTTTATGCGCTCGCCCAAAGCAGCCTCGATCCGGTGTCTGACGCCGTAGACAGCAGTGGTCTGCGATGATCGTCAGTCGCGACGGAGGGAGCAATTGTGAGGGTACTGATCGTCGGCGCCGGGATCGGCGGGCTCAGCGCGGCGCTGAGCCTGCACGCGGCGTGGGTGGGCACCGAGATCCGGGTGATCGACTCGGTGTCCGAGCTGCGACCGCTCGGCGTCGGTATCAACCTGCTGCCGCACGCCACGCGCGAGCTGATCGAGCTGGGCCTGGGGCCGGAGCTGGCGGCGCTGGCGGTGCCGACGGCCGAGGTGGTCGTGATGGACAGGTTCGGGAACCGGATCTGGTCCGAGGCGCGCGGCGAGGCGGCCGGCTACAACTGGCCGCAGTACTCGGTGCACCGCGGCGAGTTGCAGGCGATCCTGCTGGCGGCGGTGCGCGACCGGCTCGGGCCGGACAGCGTGCAGACCTCCACGGCGCTGGCCGAGGTGCGGCAGGAGGGCGACAGGGTGCTGAGCCGGCTGGTCGGGCGGGCCGGGGAGGACCTGGGGACCGTCGAGTCCGATCTGGTCATCGGCGCCGATGGGCTGCACTCCACGGTGCGTGCGCAGCTGCATCCGGACGAGGGCGCGCCGCGATGGAGCGGTATCAAGATGTGGCGCGGCTGCGCGGAGGGGGAGGCGTTCCTCACCGGCCGGAGCATGATGTGGGCGGGGAGCAACCGGGCGGCGAAGTTCGTCGTGTATCCCATCTCCGCGCCGCGTGGCGAGGATGGACGGGTCCTGATCAACTGGGTCGCCGAGGTGCGTGTCGACTCCGACGCCGCGCAGGTGCCGGACTGGGACCGGGCCGGCGATCTGGCCGAGGCGCTGCCGCATTATCAGGGGTGGACGATGGCGGGCGTCGACATCTGCGAGCTGATGGCGTCGAGTCCGAAGGTGTTGGAGTACCCGATGGTGGACCGGGATCCGCTGCCGTTCTGGGGACGCGGGCGGATCACGCTGCTCGGGGACGCGGCGCATCCGATGTATCCGATCGGGTCCAACGGCGGGTCGCAGGCGATCCTCGACGCGCGGCATCTGGCGCATGCGCTGGCCTCGCACGAGGACGACCCGGCCGCCGGGCTGGCCGCGTACGAGGCGCTGCGGCTTCCGGCGACGGCGGCGGTGGTGGCGGCGAACCGGACGTTCCCGATGGACCGGATCCTGAACCTGGTGGCCGACCGGGCGCCGGAGGGGTTCGGCGCCATCGAGGAGGTGCTCAGCGCAGCGGAGATCACAGCGATCGACGAGGCGTTCCGGAGTACGACGGGGTTCGACGCCGACGCGCTGAACGCGCGGGCTTCGCTGTCGGTGCGGTAGGTGTCGGTAGGTATCGCTAGGTATCGCTAGGCATCGGTAGGTATCAGCGCGGTTCTCAGGCCACGCTGAGGGGTTGCGGGGGTTCGACGGCCGTCGGCCGGGTGAACTCCCGCAGCTGCGGCGTCTTCACGACGATCAGCGCGAGCGCGGCCAGGCACAGCACGCCGCCGCTCACCAGCGCCACCGTCCCGGAGGTCGCGGCGGCGGTCAGGCCGGCGCGCAGGTTGCCCAGCTCCGGCCCGGCCTGCCCGGCGATCTGCTCGGCGGCGGAGACCCGCCCGAGCATCTCGTTGGGGGTGTTCAGCTGGACGACCGTGCTGCGCGAGACCACCGCCAGGGTGTCCGCGGCCCCGGCGACCGCCAGGCAGGCCAGGCCCAGCCAGGCGTTGGAAACCAGGCCGAGGGTCAGCAGCGCGGCGCCCCACACCGTCGAGCCGAGCAGCATGACGGCGCCGGGCCGCGGCAGCCTGGTGAACGTCCCGGAGAACACCGAGGCGGTGACCCCGCCGACCGCGATCGCGGCCAGGAACAGACCCAGGGTGCGCGGGTTGCCGCCGAAGCGCTCGGCGTTGAGCAGCGGGAACAGCGCGACCGGCATGGTGAGCACGGTCGTGGCCAGGTCGGTGAGCAGGGCACCGCGCACCGGCGCGGTGTGCATCAGGTAGCTGAGACCGTCGGCCACACCCCGCATCCCGGCCCGCGGCGCCGCCTCCGAGCGCAGTGACATGGCCATTCGCGGCAGCCGGAACGCGCCGTAGAACGCGACGGCGAAGGACAGCGCGTCGATCAGATAACAGCCGCCGATCCCGACCCCGGCCACCACCAGCCCCCCGACCGCCGGCCCGACCATCATCGAGGCCTGGAACGCGATCCGGTTCAGCGCCAGCGCCGCCCCGAGGTGCTCGGTCCGGACCAGCTGCGGCAGGAACGTCCGCGCGGTCGGACCACTCCCCGCCCCGAACAACGACTGCGCCGCCACAACGAGAAGCACGACGAGCACCGGGAACGTCCCCAGCAGCGCCTGCGTCGCGAGCAGGGCCGAGCACGCCCCCTGCCCGACGGTGCACACCAGGTAGAAGCGACGCCGGTCGAGCCGATCGGCCAGCGCGCCGGCGAACAGGCCGAACGCGATCAACGGCACCGCCTGCGCCAGGCCGATGGCGCCGGTCCACGCCGCGCTGCCGGTGCTGCGCCAGACCTGGAAGAGCACGGCGACGGTGGTCATCTGTCCGCCGAAGCTGGAGCACAGCTGGCTGATCCACAGGCGGCGGAATGCGGGGGACTCGCGGAGCGGGGCGGTGTCGGCGAGCATGGCGGTGAGGCGGCGGGGCTTGGGCTTCGGGCTGGCGGTGGCGGTGGCGGTCGCGGTGCGGGGCGCTTTGGTGTGGGGAGCTTGGCGCGAATCCGGCGGCTGTGAGTCTGGCTGCCCCGAACCTCTCGCCCGCAGCCGCCCCGCCCCTACTCGCCGCGCCATGCGGGGTCCTCCCTCAGCCGCTCACTGATCCGCTCGTGAAAGCTCTTGCGCGCCAGCGCCCGCTCGACGTCGGCCACCGCCTTGCTCACCGGGTACGGGATCTCCGCCTCCAGCTCCGCCAGCGCGGCCTCGGTCGCGCGCCATTCCGCGGCCAGGCGGGGGGCCAGGAGGCGGGCCCTCGGGGTCAGCTCGACCCGCTTGGTGCGGGCGTCGGGGCCGCGGGTGGTGTGGACCAGGCCGGCGGTCTTCATCGCGGCGACCTTCTGGCTCAGGGCCGAGTGGGTGCGCCCGATCGCCTCGGCGAGTTCGGTGATGGTCATCGGGCCCTCGCGGTACAGGCGCAGCAGTTCGCGCACCCAGTTGGGCTTCACGCCCGCTATCGCGGCGTCGGCGTAGACCTGCGCGATGTCGGCGTCGACGGCGGCCACCAGCTGATACAGGGGGCGCCACAGGCTGGCGTCGGACGGGTCGTCGAAGGGCTGGTCGGCGGGCTGGTCGGGGGCGGTCATCCGGCAATCGTAACAGCACTTCTATAAGTGCTGTTGTAATTTGGAACTGCGTGTCGTCACAGTGCGTGGTTAGGTGATCACTATGTTGGGCTGCAACCAGTAAGAAGGGTGGCCTGCCGCGTGTCTGTCGCCGGAGGAGATGCGGATGCGGATGCCGGGCCCGCCGGACCGGCCCCCGGTGTCCCGCGCCTGCTGCGCGACAGGTCGACGATCTGGGCGGCGACCGCGCTCGCGCTCGTCCTGACCCTGATCTGGGCCCGCTTCCTGGCCGGCGTCGGGGGCGACCTGGCCGCGCAGTGGTCCTGGGCCGACTTCGCCGCCAAGTACCCCGGCTCGGCCTACGACCTGGCCTGGTACGGCGGCATCCACCCGGCCTCCTACAGCCTGCTCGCGCCGTTCCTGATGGCCGCTGTCGGGGTCCGCGCCGCCGGTGTGCTGTCCGTGGTGGTCTCGGCGGTCCTGCTCGCGCACATCCTGACCCGCGCCGGGCTGCGCTGGCCGCTGCCGGTGGCGCTGTGGGGGACGTTCGCGCTGTGGTGCGACCTGGCCGCCGGCCGGGTCACCTTCGCCATCGGGCTCATGTTCGGCCTGGCCGCCGGCGCGGCCGCCGGGACCGAGCGCACGCCCGGCTGGGGCCGTACCGCGCTGGCCGCGGCGCTGGCGTTCCTGGCTGTGTGCGCCAGTCCGCTGGCCGGGCTGTTCGTCGAGGTCGCGGCCGCGGCCCTGCTGTTGACCGGACGCCGCCGCAGCGGCGTGGCCCTGGGCGTCCCGGGCCCGGTGGTGGTGCTGCTGACCAGCGTCCTGTTCCCGTTCTCCGGCGTGGACCCGGTCGGCGCCACGACGATCATCAGCACCGCCGGCTGCGCCCTGGCGGTGGCCCTGCTGGTCCCGAGCGGCCCGGCCGCCGCGCCGGTGTGGCGCGTGGTGCGCGTCGGCGCCCTGCTCTACGCCGCCGGCGCCGGCCTCACGCTGCTGATCGACACCCCGCTCGGCAGCAACGTCGAACGCCTCGCGCTGATCTTCGGCAGCGTGGTGTTCCTGGCCGCGCTGTGCGCCCGCGCCGACCTGCCGTCGCTGCGCGCGCTGCGGCAGCACCTGCCGGGCGTTCCCCGCCGGCCGGGGCTGCGCAGCATGGCCCTGCTGTTGGCGTTCCTGTTCGCCGGCTACTGGACGGTGACCAGCGACATCGTCGGCATCCCGACCCCGTCCGGCCGCGCGCAGGGCGCCGGGCTCGTCGCCGAACTGCGCAGCCTGCACGTGGAGGCAACCGGCGCGCGCGTCGAAGCCGTCCCGATGCTGAACCACTGGGAATCCTGGGGACTGGTCGACGTCGCCCAACTGGCCCGCGGCTGGAACCGCCAGGCCGACGTGCAGCGCAACCCCCTGTTCTACGAAGGCGGCCTCACCTCCGCCGCCTACCACGACTGGCTGCAGAAGTGGGCCGTCGGATACGTCGCGGTCCCGACCGCCACCGCCGCGGGCCTGGACTACTCGGCGCGCGACGAGGCCGCGGTGCTGGCGACCGATCCGCCGTGGTTGCACCAGATCTGGCAGGACCCGTCGTGGCGCCTGCTGAAGTTCACCGACGCCGTGGCGCTGGCCTCGCCGCCGGCGACGGTCGTGGCCACCGACCCCGCGCACATCGTGCTCGACGTCGCCGGCGGCACCACACCGGTGACCGTTCGCGTGCAGTGGTCGCCCTGGCTGCGGGTCGACGGGCAGAGCGGCGCCTGCCTGGCCAAGGACGGCGACTGGACGCGGCTTGTAGTGCAGAGCCCGGGCCGGTACACGATCGACAGCGACTATCGGCTGCCGCGCGGATCGGGATGCCCGGGGTCGTGACGAGCGGACTCAGCTCAGGCCGTAGCCCTTGACGAAGTGCGCGACCAGCCCGCCGATGAACCGCTCGTCCACCGGATCCCCGGTCATCAGGACCCGGTGATAGATCGGCCCCACGAGCAGGTCCACCGCGGCGAGCACGTCCACATCCCCCGGCAGCTCGCCGCGCGCGATCGCCCGGTCCAGCGGCGCACGGTCGCGCTGCCGCTGTTCGTCGAGGTAGTGCGTGCGCAGCTTCTCGGCGAAGGCGGGATCGTGCTGGGCGTGGCCGATCAGGGCCTTGAAGACCGCGCCGGCGTCGTTGCCGCTCAGGAAGCCGGCCAGCCGCGTCAGGTGCGCGCGCAGGTCCTCGGCCAGGGGCTCGTGCTCCTGCGGGGCCAGGTCGCGGGCGGCGTCCTCCAGGAACGTGTCCAGCAGGATGTCCGTCTTCGAGCCCCACCAGCGGTAGATCGTCTGCTTGGCGACGCCGGCGGCGGCCGCGACGCCCTCGATCGTCACGCCCGCGAAGCCCTTCTCCACCAGCAGGTCGTCGGCCGCTTGCAGCACGGCCTGCCGCGCGTCCTCGCTGCGGCCGTGCCGGTTTCCGTGGTGGCGCTGCTGTGCGGGCAAAGTGATTCATCTCCTTGACGTGCCGTGCCCTGATCGTGGGGGTCAGGATAAGGCCGGCCGCTGTAGACAAGACGCAACGTTGCGTCTACTCTAGCGCACATGACTTCTTCCAGCACCCCCAGCACCCTGCGCGACCCGCGCGTCGCCGAAGCCCTCCAGCGGATGTTCGCCTCCGCGGATCAAGACGACGCCGCCTACGAGCGGGCCCTGGCCCAGCGTCCGCAAGGCTTCGCCGACACCGACTCCCAACAGCGCGCCGACGCCTGGTCGGAGATCTACATGCCGATCTCCGCCGACGCCGGACGCCTGCTCTACACCCTCGTGCGCGCCGTGAAGCCGGCGACGGTCGTCGAGTTCGGTATGTCCTACGGCATCTCCACGCTCCACCTGGCCGCCGCGGTCCGGGACAACGGCGTCGGGCGCGTGGTGACCACCGAGATGGCGGCGGCCAAGATCGCCGCCGCGCGCGCCACGTTCGAGGAGACCGGCCTGCAGGACGTCGTCACCGTTCTGGAAGGCGACGCGTTGGAGACGCTGCCGGAGTACCTCGGCAGATCCCACATCGACTTCCTGCTGCTCGACGGATGGAAGGACCTGTACACCTCGGTCCTGCGCGTGCTCGAACCGCGGCTGGTCCCCGGCGCGCTGGTCGTCGCGGACGACACCAGCTTCGAGTCGGTCAAGCCGTACCTGGAGTACGTGCGCGATCCGGCCAACGGCTACGAGGGCGTCACGTTCCCCGTCGAGGACGGCATGGAGATCAGCTGCCGTCTGTGATCAGTTGCCGTCTGTGATCAGCCGGGCCAGGGCGTCCGCCGAAGGACTCCCGGGCGCCGCCTGATAGACGATGATCACCTGTTGCTCGGCCCCGCCGACGGTGAGCGCCTGGCGCCGCAGCGACAGCTCCCCGACGATCAGGTGCGCGAAGCGCTTGAGTTCGTCGCGGGATGGGCGCGCGTCGTGTTTTTCCCACAGGCAAAGGAAATCCGCGCTCGTATTTAACTCGGTGAGGAGAACCGCGGTGGCGGGATCGCGGAGGTCTGCCTCGGCGCGCAGGGCCGCGACCGTCTGCTCGGCGATCTGCGGCCAATCGGGCAGAAGCTCGCGCACCTCGGGGGAGAGGAACACCTCGCGGGCCAGGTTCCGCCCCGGTTCGTACATCGGGGCCAGCGCTCGGGCGGCTTTGTTCGCGGCGAGCACGTCGAAGCGTCGGTTGCGGACGTACGCGGGGCTCCCGGCCCAGGAGTCGAGCAGCTGGTGCACATCCTCGCTGACATCAGGCGCGGGAGCGGCGTCCGGAACCGGCGCCGCGAGCGAGTGGAAGTACGCGGTCGTGTCCGCGTCCAGCTCCAACACCCGCGCCAACGCCCGCACCACCTGCGGCGAGGGATTCCGGTCGACGCCCTGCTCCAGCCGCGTCAGATACGGCTCGCTGATCCCCGCCTGCCGGGCCAGCTCGTCACGCCGCAGGCCTGCGACCCGGCGTCGTCCGGACAGCGCGAGGTCCCGGTCCGTGGGCGAGATCTGAGCGCGGCGGGCCTTCAGGAACTCTCCCAACAGGTTGTCGGTCGCCATGGCCCGAGGGTAACCCCGGCGGGGTGCTGGTTGCGGATCGGCGACCGTTCGAAGATCGAACCATGAAGACGAAGACATGGTTCATCACCGGAGCATCCCGCGGCTTCGGCCGGATCTGGGCCGAGGCGGCCCTTTCCCGCGGCGACCGTGTGGTTGCCACGGCCCGTCGTCCCGAAACCCTGCACGACCTTGTCGACGCGTATGGCGACGCGGTCTTGCCGCTCGGCCTCGACGTCGCCGACCGCGCCGCCGCCTCTGCCGCGGTCGGAAGTGCTGTCGAGAAGTTCGGGCGGCTGGACATCGTGGTCAACAACGCCGGCTACGGCCTGCTCGGCACCGTCGAGGAGGTCACCGAACAGCAGGCCCGCGCGCAGCTCGACACCAATCTGCTCGGCCCGCTGTGGGTGACGCAGGCCGCGCTGCCGCACCTGCGCGAGCAGGGCAGCGGTCACATCCTGCAGGTCTCCAGCCTCGGCGGGCTCGCCGCGTTCCCCACCCTCGGCTTGTACAACGCCTCCAAGTGGGGCCTGGAGGGGATGAGCGAGGCGCTGGCGCAGGAGGTCGCCCCGCTCGGTATCCACGTCACGATCGTCGAGCCCGGTCCTTACGGCACCGACTGGTCGGCCGGCTCGGCGGTGCACACCGAGCCGATGGCCGCCTACGAGCCGGTCCGCGAGGCCCGGCGCGCCGGCGCCACGGCCCGCGCGCCGCGGGACCCGAAGGTGACGGCGGATGTCATCCTGGAACTGGTCGACGCCGAGGAACCGCCTCTTCGGCTGTTCCTCGGCGTCTATCCCTATCCGGTCGTCACGGCCGCCTACCAGAAGCGGTTGGAGACCTGGGAGGCCTGGCGGACCCTCTCCACCAAGGCCTGACCCGGGCGTCCGGCTAGAGAATCCTCCACAGGTGGTCCGCGGTTCCGTTGTCGTCGTACTGCACCACGTTCGCCGAATCGGCCGTGGACATGTTCGCCACGCCGAGGACCAGACCGCTGTTCGAGTTCTGGATCCGGAACCAGGGGCCGCCGCCGGGGCGCAGCCGCCACAGGTGGTCGGCGGTGCCGTTGTCGTCGAACTGCACGACGTTCGCCGAGTTTGCGGTCGACATGTTCGACACGCCCATGACCTTGCCGGAGTTCAGGTTCTGGATCTTCCACCAGCCACTGGGATCGCTCAGGAAGGTCCACAGGTGGTCGGCGGTTCCGTTGTCGTCGTACTGCACGACGTCCACCGAATCGGCCGTGGACATGTCGGCCACGCCGAGGACCAGACCGCTGTTCTTGTTGATGATCCGC
The DNA here is from genome assembly GCF_041260665.1 of Catenulispora sp. GP43. Classification (NCBI taxonomy): domain Bacteria; kingdom Bacillati; phylum Actinomycetota; class Actinomycetes; order Catenulisporales; family Catenulisporaceae; genus Catenulispora; species Catenulispora sp. GP43. The sequence continues at coordinate 144,907 of NZ_JBGCCT010000008.1, forward strand.
ACCGGGCCGTCCGGTATCAGGGTCCAGAGGTGGTCGGCGGTGCCGTTGTCGTCGTACTGGACCACGTTCACCGAATCGGCGGTGGACATGTTCGCGACGCCGGCCACCTTGTTGCTGTTGACGTTGCGGATGCGCATGCGGCCGTCGCCGTTGTCGATCAGGGTCCAGACATGGTCCAGGGTGTTCGTGTTCTCGAACTGCACGATGTTCGCCGAGTTCGCGGTGGACATGCCGTCCACGCCCAGGACCAGGCCGCTGCACGCGTTGCGGACGCGGACGTTTCCGTCGCCGTTGTCGATCAGCTGCCACAGGTGGTCGGCGGTGCCGTTGTCGTCGAACTGGACCACCTGGGCGCTGTCGTCCCAGGACATGTTCGACACGCCCATGACCTTGCCGCTGTTGGCGTTCAGCAGCCTGAAGTAGCCGCTCGGCTGGACGAAGGCGCTGCCGCTCGCCGCCGCGTTGGGGAACGCCGTGATGCGCAGCCGGGCTGCTCCCATGGGGATGAGGGTGACGTCGGTCGTGCCGGAGGCCTGGAAGGGCCCGGTTGGCAGCTCGGTGGCGACGTTCTGGTCGTCGGCGGTCCAGTGCGCGAGCTGCGCGGCTGGGGCGGTGATGCTGACCGGCACGCTTTGCTGGGTGAACGGGTTCGCCGGGACCGAGCCGGTGGCGCCGTGGAAGGACAGCGCGCCGGCCGGGTTCGAGGCCGGCAGGTCCAGGCCGTAGTTCCAGGGCGTGGTGGCGTGCACCTCGTACTCGGGGAACTCCGAGTCGCCGGCGAACTGGACGTAGTTCTCGCCGATCCGCAGCGAGTAGTCCAGGGCCCCGTTCGACACCGACAGGGCGCCGCCGATCGTGCTCCACGAGGAGACGACCGGGGTGGACGGCAGGTGGATCGTCACCGTGTCGCCGTTGTGCCAGGTGCGCGAGATCGAGGTGTACGCCGGACCCGCCGGTGCGCTGACGGCCTTGCCGTTGACCGCGACCGCCGGGGACGAGCACCAGCCCGGGACCCGCAGGTACAGCGGAAACGTTGCCGGTGTGGACAGCGACAGAGTCAGGGTGACGGTGTCGGTGAACGGATAGCCGGTGCTCTCGGTGATGGTGACCGAGCGGCCGCCGGACACGTTTGCGGTGACCGAGCAGGGGGCGTACATCGCCGCGCACAGCCCGTCGTCCGGGGTGGCGGCCCACAGCTCCTCGGTGAAGTAAGGCCAGCCCTGGCCGTAGTTGTGCGGGCAGCAGCGGTACTGGTCCACGCCGGGCATGTACGCCTGCATCGCCCGGACGTTGCTGAACTGGCCTTGGGTCTTCACCGTGTTCGAAAGGTCCACGCTGTTCATCGAGGTGATGTAGTGCGTGCCCTTGCCCTGCGGGTCCAGGGCCGCCGGCAGCATGTTGAACGCCAACTGCTCGCAGCGGTCGGCCCACACCGGGTCGCCGGTGAGCCGGTTCAGCAGCTCGTGGCTGGCCATCAGCTCCACGACGCCGCAGGTCTCGAAGCCCTGGCGCGGGTCGCGGTAGCCCAGGCGGCCGTTCTCGTCGCCGGCGAAGCCGCCGCCGGGGAACTGGCCCCAGCGGCCCATGATCGAGGCGTAGTTCTGATACGCGTTCTGCGTCATGCCGGACTGGCCGGAGCGCAGCGCGTACACCGCCGGTTCGCGGAAGCCCTGGGCCAGGTTGACGTTGTGCGGCGTGGGCAGGTTGTTCAGCCAGTTCGCACTGTTGGTGTGCATCGTGTCGGCCAGGTCGAGCAGGAACGACTCGCCGGTGCGGTTGTAGAGCCAGTAAATGACGTCCAGGCCGTCCGCGACGCGGAAGGAGAGCCAGTAGGCCGAGAACACCGATCCGGGCTGGGCGTTCATGAACTGGAAGAACGCGGTCATGGCGGTCAGGATGCTCTGGTCGCCGGTGTACTCCTGGCGGCTGCGCAGAGCCTGGAGTAACGGCAGGTACGGCCAGAAGTCCGCCTGGCCGCCCTGGTTGGTGCGCAGGTAGGTCGGGCCGAAGAAGCCGTCGGAGGCCTGCGTGGCCAGGATGCCGTCGATCCAGGAGGCGGTGTCGGCCAGGGCCGTGGCGTCGCCGGTGAGATAGGCCAGGTCGCCGTAGCCGCGCAGCCAGTAGGGCACCTCCTCCCAGCCGTTCTGGGACGGGTTGAGCCAGCCGGTTGTGGACTTGTCCAGGAAGTGGGAGGTGTCCTGGTACCTGCCGCACAGGCCGTTCAGCTGGAGCTGGAGTTGGCCGGCCAGCCAGCCGGAGGGGCGGACGGCGCCCGGGGGAAGCCGCAGCAGCGCGGTCGGCGCCAGGGGAGCGGCGTTCGGCGTGTACAGGCCGCCGCCGGCCGGCGCCAGGCGCGCGCTCGCCGCTGAGGCCTGGGACACGAGGTACGGACGGGTGGTCACCGCGGCGGCCGCGAGGGCGCCGGTGCGCAGCAGAGCGCGGCGCGACAGTGGCACGTGGGGCAGGGACATGATGAGGCTCCGGTGGGTAGAGCAGCCCTGATTCAACGATGTAATGCCTCATTCAGGCACCGGTGCCGGGGTGCGTCAAGACCCTGTGTTGAGGCGGGTGATCCCTCGGATGCCGATCCACTCGCCGAAACCGCTGCTCCAGGCGCTTATCGAGGCCTGATAGGCGTTTTGCTCCCGGCAGCAAGAGGGTTGACACACATCCCTCGGAGGTGCATGACTAGCGTTACATCGTTGGAAACACCGCACCACGGAACCGTCGAAGAACCGATGCGCGCGCCGGGAGCCGCGTGTCGGCGCGTACCCGAATCCGCCCGTGACGAGGATGTGACGATTTTCCATGCGCTCGCGTGTAAAGACCCTGACCAGGCCGGCGATGGCCGCGACCGTCGTCGTGGCCTGCCTGGCCGGCACCGCCGCCTGCGCCAAGTCGGCGGCCAAACCCGCCGCCTCCGGCGCGTCCTCGACCGGGACCGCGGCCCAGCAGGTGGTCGCCACCTCCGCCTCCGGCCCGGCGTGCACGTACCAGAGCTACGCCGGCGGCGTGCCCCAGCTGAACCTCACCGATCCCGCCACGATCGTCGGGTTCTCCCAGTCGGAGTCCACCAGCAACCCCTTCCGCTCCACCGAGACCGACTCGATCACCAACCAGGCCAAGTCGCTGGGGGTCAAGCTGATCCAGCGCAACGCCAACGCCGACGTGAACGCGCAGAACTCGCAGATCGAGGACATGATCGCGCAGGGCGCCAAGGTCCTGATCGTGGCCCCGGAGAACTCCGACGGCCTGGGCCCGGCGCTGGCCGAGGCCAAGGCCAAGAAGATCCCGGTGCTGACCATCGACCGGACCGTCACCGGCACCGCGTGCGGCGACTTCATCGCCTTCATCGGCTCGAACTTCTACGGCCAGGCCCAGATCGCCGCCGACGACCTGGCCGCGGCCACCAACAGCACGGCCAAGGTCGCGATCCTGTCCGGCACCCCGGGCAACAACGTGAGCACCGACCGGACCAACGGGTTCCAGGACGAGCTCAAGGCCAAGTACCCGAACATGACCGTGGTCACCTCGCAGACCGGCAAGTTCGACCAGACCGACGGCCAGTCGGTGATGGCCCAGATGCTCCAGGCCAACCCCGGCATCAACGCCGTCTACGCCGAGAACGACGAGATGGCCCTGGGCGCGATCCAGGCGATCAAGGCGGCCGGCAAGACCCCGGGCAAGGACATCAAGATCGTCTCGATCGACGGGACCCAGCAGGCCGTGCAGGACGTCGCCGGCGGCTCGATCTACGCCGACGTCGAGACGAACCCGCGCTTCGGCCCGCTGGCCTTCTCCTCGCTGCAGGCCTTCTTCGGCACCTCCGGGGTCTCCAGCAAGGTGATCATCAAGGACAACCACTTCACCCAGGCCGACGCGCAGCAGGCGCTGACCGGCGGCCAGGTCTACTGAGCTGGCGGGACGGGGATCTGCGACATCTGAATTCCCGGGTCCACGATTCCTGGGTCCACTGAGGAGGAACCGTGCCGACGAGGCCGGATGAACCAGACCCCTCCGTGCCGCCGGAGGCAGGGGCGCCCCAGGGCGCTCCTGCCTCGTTGGAGGCCCGGCAGGTGGTCAAGAGCTTCGGCGGCGTCCACGCCCTGCGCGGCGCGGACCTGCTGGTGCGCCCCGGCGAGGTGCACGCCCTGATGGGGGAGAACGGCGCCGGGAAGTCCACCCTGATCAAACTGCTCACCGGCGTGTACCGTCCCGACGACGGGGTGGTCGCGCTGCACGGGACCGAACGGACCTTCCGCACGCCGCTGGAGGCGCAGGCCGCCGGCATCTCGACGATCTACCAGGAAGTGAACCTGGTGCCGATGATGTCGGTGGCCCGGAACCTGTTCCTGGGCCGCGAGCCGCGCAGGTTCGGCCTGGTCGACGTGCGCGCGATGAACCGCATGGCCACCGAGATCCTGGTGCGCTACGGGGTACGCGTCGACGTCACCGCACCGGTGCACACCCTGGGCCTGGGCGCCCGGCAGATGGTCGCGCTGGCCCGGGCGGTCCGCACCGACGCCCGCGTGGTGATCATGGACGAGCCGACCTCCAGCCTGGAGCCCCGCGAGGTCCAGACCCTGTTCGGGGTCATCAGGACCCTGCGGGAGCAGGGCGCGGCGGTGGTGTTCGTCAGCCACCGGCTGGACGAGCTGTACGAGATCTGCGACCGGGTCACGGTGCTGCGCGACGGCCGGACCGTGCACAGCGGCGCGATGGCCGGGCTGCCGCGCACCGAGCTGGTCGCGCTCATGCTCGGCCGCGCGCTGCTGGCCGCGCACGACGGCCGGGTCACGGCGTTCGCTCCGGACAAGGCACAGCGGCGGCCGGCGCCGGACGACGCGGCCCTGAAGGATCTGCTTCCGCTTCCGGCGGCGCGCCGGGACCGTCAGGCGGGCGGCCCCGGCGGTGCGGGAATGAACGCCGGATCGGGCGCCGGATTCAGTTCCGGATCCGAGGCGGGACCACTCGCCGCGGCAGCAGCCGCCGACCGCCCCGCACTGAGCATCAGCGGCCTGACCGACCGCCACCGCCTGCGCGACGTCAGCCTCGACGTCGCCGCCGGCGAAGTGGTCGGCCTGGCCGGCCTGCTCGGCGCCGGCCGCAGCGAGACCGCGCAGGCGGTGATCGGCGCGCATCCGGCCGCCGGCACGGTCTCCGTGGGCGGCCGGCGGATCCGCCGCCGCAGCCCAAAGGCCGCGGTGCGCGCCGGGATCGCGATGCTGGCCGAGGACCGCAAGGCCGAGGGCGTCATCCCGGGCCTGTCGGTCCGGGAGAACATCGTGCTGGCCGCGCTGCCGCGGCTGTCCCGGGCCGGCATCGTCTCCACCGCCCGGCAGGACCGGATCGTCGAGTTCTTCATGACCCGGCTGCGGATCAAGGCCTCCAGTCCCGAGCAGAAGGTGCAGGACCTGTCCGGCGGCAACCAGCAGAAGGTGCTGCTGGCCCGCTGGATGTGCCTGAACCCCAAGGTGCTGCTGCTGGACGAGCCCACGCGCGGCATCGACGTCGGGGCCAAGGCCGAGGTGCAGACCATCATCGACCAGCTCGCCGCCGAAGGGGTCGGGGTGCTGCTGATCTCCTCCGAGCTCGACGAGCTGATCGAGGGCTCGGACCGGGTGGTGGTGCTGCACACCGGATCGGTGGCGGCGCGCCTGGACCGCGCCGAGGTCACCGCCCCGAACCTGATGCGGGCCCTGGCCGGTGAGGGAGCCGAGTCCATCGCTCCGGGGCACCCGGAGCCCGAACACCCCCGCGAGGAGGACCCGGCATGACCGCGGCCGTCATCGAACCCGTCGACGGCGCGGGCGCCGGCACCCGCGACCGCGTCCTGGACCTGGCGCAGCGTTACGGCGTCTACGCGGCCCTGGCGGTGCTGATCGCCGTCGCGACCGCGATGAACACCGACTTCATGTCGGCGTCGAACTGGCGCGTGCAGCTGTTCCAGGCCGCCCCGACCGTGCTCGTCGCCCTGGGCATGGCGCTGGTGATCGGCACCGAGGGCGTGGACCTGTCGGTCGGCGCGACCATCGCGCTGGCCGCCTCGATCATCCCGCTGTACATCGGCTACGGTCCGGCCCCGGCGATCGTGCTGGCCCTGCTGCTCGGCGCGGCCGCCGGCGCGGTCGGCGGCTCGATGGTGGCCTTCGCCGGGGTGCAGCCGATCGTGGCCACGCTGTCGTTGATGATCGGCCTGCGCGGCCTGGCCGAACTGCTCAACGGCGCCGCCGCCAAGCCGGTCGCGGACACCACGATCCTGAACCTCGGCGAGCAGAACGTGGCCGGGGTGCCGCTGATGGCGTGGATCGCGCTGGCGGCCACCGGCGCCGTGGCCTACACCGTGCGCCGCACCACCTTCGGCCGCCAGCTGGTCGCGATCGGCGACAACAAGCGCGCCAGCCTGCTGGCCGGGCTGCCGGTGCGCCGCGTGCTGGTCACCGTCTACGTGCTCTCCGGGGTGCTCTCCGCGCTGGCCGGCGTGCTCATCGTCGGCCACGGCGCCGAGGCCGACCCGGCCAACCAGGGACTGAACATGGAACTGAGCGCGATCACCGCGGTGGTGGTCGGCGGCACCCCGCTGGCCGGCGGCCGGGTCCGGGTGCTGGGCACCGTGGCCGGGGCGATGTTCATGCAGCTGGCCTCGGCGGTGCTGATCCAGCACAACGTGCCGACCTCCACCACGCAGATCGTCGAGGCCGTGCTGATCTGCCTGGCCGTCTACGTGTCCAGGGAACGGGGGACGCGATGAGCGTGCGCACACCGCGGACGTTGGCCCCGGTCCCGGCGCCGCCGCCGCGCGAGGGCGCCGAAGGACTGCTGGAGACGCCGCGCGAGCGCTGGATCCGGCGCGCGGAGCGGCGCGGGCCGCTGGTGGTGCTGGTGGCGGTGTGCGCGGCCGCGACGGCCGCCTCGCCGTCGGACGCGTCGTGGTCGGACGTGAGCACCATCCTGGGCAACAACGCCTTCGTGTGGCTGCTCGCCCTCGGGATGACGTTCGTCATCACCACCGGCGGCATCGACCTGTCGGTCGGCTCGCTGTACGCGCTCGGGGGAGTGCTGGCGGCGCGCGGCTCGGCGCACGGGCCGTGGCTGGCGATCGTGCTGCCGCTGGCGGTGTGCGCGGCCTGGGGCGCGGTGCAGGGGCTGCTGGTCGCCTACGGGGGGATGGCGCCGTTCATCGTCACGCTGGCCGGACTGCTCGGCGCGCGCGGACTGCTGCAGGCGCTGACGAATCAGGGGTCGACGACGTACCTGGTGCCGGCCGGCTCCTGGTTCCGGCACCTGGGCGCCGGGACGTGGGTACCGGTGGGCATCGTGGCGGTCTTGTTCGCGGCCGGCTGGGTCCTGATGGAGCGCACCGGCTACGGCGCGACCCTGACCGCCATCGGCGGCAACCAGGACTCCGCAGTCCTGCTCGGCCTGCCGGTGGCGCGGGCGAAAGTGCTGGTCTACCTGCTGTCCGGCACCCTGGCCGGCGCCGCGGGGGCGTTGGGCGGCGCACGGCTGGGCTCCGGCGTGACCACGATCGGCGTCGGCTACGAGCTGACCGCCATCGCCGCGGTGGTGATCGGCGGCACGCTGCTGACCGGCGGCTACGGCACCATCGGCGGAACCGTCTGCGGCGTGCTGCTGCTGGCGGTGATCCACCACCTGATCGACCGGTACCTGTCCCAGTACGGATCGGCGATGACGGACGCGGTGAACGGCGCGTTCCTGGCCGTGGTGGTGCTGGCGCAGGCGCTGCTCGAGCGTTCGCGGCGGCGATGACCGCTGCGGACGGCCGCGGCGCCGGGCCGTCGGGCGGGGCGTGCCCGGCGGCCTCGGCGTGCGTGGCGTGCGTGGCGTGCGTGGCGCAGGAGGCGCCGGCTGCGGGTCCGCGCTGCCCGGCGCCGGCTGAAGCATCGCAGAACCCGCAACCGCCGCCCCGGCCCCCGCGCGCCGCGGCGCCTCCGCTACTCCCGCAGCTCCCCGCTGCTCTCCCGAACCACCAACCGGTGCCCCGGCTGAATCAGCCGCCCGGGCTCGCCGTACCCGTCCGCGATCCGCTGCAGCAGCGCGTCCACCGCGGCCTCGGCGATGCCGGTCTTGTCCGGCGCCACCGTCGTCAGCGACGGGATCGCGTACTCGGCCTCCTCGACATCGTCGAAGCCGACCAGCGCGATGTCGTGCGGCACCCGCAGCCCGGCCTCGTGGATCGCGCGCAGCGCCCCCAGGGCCATCAGGTCGTTGAAGCAGAACACCGCGTCGGGCCGCTCGGGCAGCTTCAGCAGCCGGCGCATGGCGGCCGCGCCGTCGGGCCGGAAGTAGGCGCGCACCGGCGGGCACAGCGCCGGTTCGGCCGGCAGGCCGGCCTCGGCCAGGGCCTGGCGGTAGCCGGCCATGCGCTGCTGGGCGGTGGCGCGCGGGCTCGGGTCCTGCCAGCCGATCGCGGCGACGCGGCGCCGCCCGGCGGCTATCAGATGCGCCACCGCCTCGCGCGCGGCGGCCACGTTGTCGATGTGCACGTGGTCGCAGACCAGGCCCAGGTCGGCCTCGCCGAGCAGGACCAGCGGGATCTGGCGCTCGCGCGCGGCCAGTTCGTGCTGGTCCAGGCCCAGCGGGCTGAGGATCACGCCGTCGATCATCGGGTCGCCCAGGCCGCTGGCGATGCGCAGCTCGGCGCGCGGGTCGCCGGCGGTGTCGTCCATCAGGACCGTGACGCCGTGCCGGCGGGCCGCGGCGATCACCTCGACCGCCAGCTCCGCGAAGTACGGGGAGGGCAGCTCGGGGAAGGCCAGCGCTATCACCCCGCTGCGGCCGGTGCGCAGTTTGCGGGCCGCCACGTTGGGGTGGTAGCCCAGCGCGTCGATCGCGGCCTGCACCTTCTCCCGGGTCGCGGCGGCCACGTGCACCGTGCCGTTGACCACGTTGGACACCGTCTTCACCGAGACGCCGGCGGCCTCGGCGACGTCCTTCAGCCGCGGCGCGGGTCCGGCGCCGTTCGGGACACTCCTCGCCCCATCCATCGTCGCCTCAGCGCTCCGTCCAGCCGATGTGATCTGATGTCAGTGTTCCAACGTTAGAATAGCTCATTTCCTGACAATCTTCACAAGCTTCTGATTCACCCCCACCGGCACCGAGGAGCAGCCCCTTGCGATCTTCAGCCCTCCGACCTTTCGGCACCCTGCCCGACGGCACCGCGGTCGACAGCTGGCATCTGACCGACTCCTCCGGACTCCAGGCCACGATCCTGTCCTACGGCGCCACCCTGCAGGAACTCACGACGCCGGATCGTGACGGCGAACCGGCGAACGTCGTCCTCGGCTTCGACGACATCTCCGACTATCTGGAACGCGCCGCCTACTTCGGCTGTGTCGTCGGACGCTACGCCAACCGCATCGCCGGCGGCACGTTCACCCTCGACGGCCGCGAGATCCGCCTCCCGCTCAACGACGGCCCGCGCCCCAACACCCTGCACGGCGGCACCCCCGGCTTCGGCGCGCGCCAGTGGAGCGCGCCCGACGGCGTCACCGAGACGGACGGCGGCACCGCGCTCACCCTCACCCGTGTGAGCCCCGACGGGGAGGAGGGCTTCCCCGGCGAGGTGACCGTCAGCGTCCGCTACACCCTGGCGGCCGGCCGCCTCACCCTGGACTACCGCGCCGAGACGACCGCCCCCACCGTCCTGAACCTGTCCAACCACGCCCGCTTCAACCTCGCCGGCGAAGGCGTCGGACACGTCCTGGACCACGAACTCACCGTCGCCGCCGACGGCTTCCTGCCGGTCGACGAGGCCCTGATCCCGCTCGACGGAGCCGCCCCGGTCGCCGGCACGCCCTTCGACTTCCGCACCCCGGCGCCGGTCGGCGCGCGCCTGGCCGACCCGCACCCGCAACTCCAGGCCGCCGGCGGATACGACCACTGCTTCGTGCTGCGCGGCGGACGCACGACCCGGCCGCGTCCGGTCGCCACCCTGCACGATCCCGCCAGCGGCCGCGTCATGCGCATCGCGACGACCGAGCCGGGCCTTCAGCTCTACCTCTCCGGCGAACTCGACGGCAGCCTGACCGGGTTGGGCGGGCGGCCCTATGAGCAGTACGGCGGCATCGTGCTGGAGACGCAGCACTTCCCCGACTCGCCGCACCGTCCCGACTACCCCTCGACCGTGTTGCTGCCGGGGCGGGTGTTCACCTCGACGACGGTGTACGAGTTGGGCTGTCTGCCGCCTCGCGGCGCGGACTCACGGGCGGACTCACGCGCGGAATAACTCAGCCCGTATCGCGTTGAGCACGGTGGGCCCGATCGTTCATCGCACTGTCAACCCACGCGAAGAGCGCAGGAGGAACACCATGAAGCCCGGAATCCACCCCGAATACCGCCCGGTCGTCTTCCGCGACCAGGCTGCCGGTTACGCCTTCCTGTCCCGGTCCACCGCTGAGAGCGCGCAGACCGTCCAGTGGGAGGACGGCCGCACCTACCCGGTCATCGACGTCGAGGTCTCCTCGGCCAGCCACCCCTTCTACACCGGCAACAGCCGCGTCGTGGACACCGCCGGACGCGTCGAGCGTTTCAACCGGCGCTACCAGCGGCGGAGCAGCGCGGACTGAGGTCCCGGTGCTCGTCATGCGAGCCACCCCAGCTATACCTAGAATCCCGTTGAGGATTCGGAGTGCACCCGAAGTCGGGGTCGCGTATAACGATCCTGGTTTGTGTCCCGCTTCGGCGGGTCGGGTGAAGGGGTGCGATGGAGGAGAAGAAGACGATCCCGCTGCCGGCTGATCCGTCGGCGGCGGGGCGCAAGCGCACGATCGCCATCGCCGCGGGGGCAGTGGTCGCGGTGGCCGTGGGGGTCGTGTCGGTGGTGGCGGTGGCCGGCGGCCCCTCGAAGCCCCGCAAGAGCACGGTCGGCGCGGCGGCGGCGACCAGCACCCCCGGGGGCTACGTCACCGGCTCTGACGGCGGGTACTCGCAGCAACCGCCGCAGTTGACCTGGTCGCCGCGACCCGGAGCCCCCTCGCCGACCACGCCCACCACGGCCACGACGGCCTCGACGTCGTCGTCCGCGCCGGTGGCGGCACCGCCGCCGTCGGGATCGGCGGGCAACCCCTCGCCGCCGGCATCGGCGCCGCCGTCGACGAAGGCCGTGCCGAAACCGCCGGCCTCGACCGTCACCGCGGCGCCTCCGCCGGCGTCGACCACGAAGGCTCCCAGCCAGCTGCAGATCAGCGGCACCATCTCGTGTGTGTCGGGGCATTCAGTTGAGGGCGTCTGGGTGCAGGCGTCCCAGGGCTCCGGCTACTCGCCGTGGCAGGGCATCGGCAACGGATCCACCTCGCGGTACTGGTACACCTTGCCGACCACCGAGTCGTTCTCGCTGCACGTCGGCTGCGGAGGTACGACGGCGTCGTGGGGCGTTGCGCTCACCACGCCGCAGACGCCGGGACCGGTCGCCAACTTCACCTGCCACGACGACGCCGGATCGTCGGAGTACGGGAAGTGCGACCTGCAGTAGCCGTCTGATTCCGGCTGTCGGTTCTTCTCGGTAAGGTTCAATAATCCAGAGCGATTATTACCGGGAGGGCTGTATGACCGCCGAGCTGACGCATCGCTGGTCCGAGGGCTGGAGCGTGTCGCGGGGCACCGCGGCTCCGGTCGTCACGCCGTGGGGGCTGCGGATCGAGGTGGGTGCGGCGAACCAACTGCGCCGCCATGTGCTGCTGGATCCGAGCCAGGACGCGGTGCGGGAGCTGGCGGCGACCATCGACGAGCCGCTGACCTGGATCAAGAGCCATGTGGAGCCCTCCGAACTGGCGCCGTGGCTGCCCCCGGGCTGGACCGAGGACGACCCGGGCTGGCTGATGGCGGCCGACGTGGCGCCGGCGGCCGTCGTGCTGCCAGATGGGTACACGCTGAGCTCGGAGGCCAAGGAGGGCGTGACCTACGTGCGGATCCACACCTTCGACGGCGACCTCGCCGCGCGCGGCCAGTACGGCTACGTCGGGGACCACGGGACCGTGGACCAGATCGTGACCGAGCCCGCGCACCGGCGCCGCGGGCTGGGCTCGGTGGTGATGAACGCGCTGGCCAACGCGGCGGACGAGCTGGGCGCCTCGACGAGCGTGCTCGGCGCGACCGTCGAGGGCCGGGCGCTGTACGAGTCGCTGGGGTGGAAGGTGCACGCGCCGTTGGCGGGGTTCATCTACCGGCGGTAGACAATGGAAACCGATGTCGTTGCCATCTTTGCCCTGGTACGCAACAGTGCGATTCACTTCGGGTGTCACCTTCGACATCCCGACCCGGGCGGAGTTCAGTGTCTGAGCATCTCCACGATCACGACCACGACGGCGGCCACGCCGGCGGCCGGGGCACGGTCGAGCACGGTGCGGTCGAGCACGGCCACTCCGGCCACGGCCACGCCGGGCACAGCCACGGCGTGGCCGTGGACGCCGACCGCCGCTGGCTGCTGACCGGCCTGGGCCTGATCCTCGGCTTCATGGCGGTCGAGATCGTGATCGGGCTGGTCGCGCACTCGCTGGCGCTGATCTCCGACGCCGCGCACATGCTCACCGACGCCGGCTCGATCCTGCTGGCGCTGTTCGCGATGCGCCTGGCGGCCCGTCCGGCGCGCGGGGGCTACACGTTCGGCCTGAAGCGTGCCGAGATCCTATCGGCGCAGGCCAACGGCGTGACACTCCTGGTGCTCTCGGCGGTGCTGGCCTTCGAGGCGGTCCGCCGGCTGCTCAACCCGCCGGAGGTGACCGGCGGCCTGGTCCTGGCCACGGCACTGGTCGGGGTGGTGGTGAACATCGCCGCGGCCTGGTCGATCTCCAAGGCGAACCGCACGTCGCTGAACGTCGAGGGCGCCTTCCAGCACATCCTGACCGACCTGTACGGCTTCATCGCCACCGCGATCGCCGGCCTGGTGGTGGTCCTGACCGGCTACGGCCGCGCCGACGCGATCGCCACCCTGGTGGTCGTGGCGCTGATGCTCAAGGCCGGCCTGGGCCTGGTGACCGCCGCGGGCCGCATCTTCCTGGAAGCGGCGCCGGCCGGCATCGACCCGGACGCCGTCGGCGACCAGCTGGCTGCCGTCGAGCAGGTGATAGAGGTCCACGACCTGCACATCTGGGAGATCACCTCGGGCCAGGCGGCGCTGAGCGCGCACGTGTTGGTCGTCCCCGGCGGCGACTGCCACAAGGTGCGGCGCGTGATGCAGCGGAAGCTGCTCGCCGAGCACGGCATCAGCCACGCGACCTTGCAGGTCGACCACCTCGGCGAGGACGAGGGCGAGGCCGAGGTGCTGCAGATCTCGCACACGGTGCCGGAGAAGGATTCGGGACACTGCGAGGACAGTCACGGGCCGGTACATCGGACCGGGCCGCACGATCACTGAGTCCTGCAAAGGGAACCGCCAGTCGCGCCGCCGGCCTACCCGGGCGCCCCATCACCGGCGTCGACCAGCTCCCCGACCGCCGTCGCGAGCTCGCCCCGCCGAGGCGGCCCGGACACCCGGTGCGTTATGCGCCCGGCCCCGTCGAGCAGCAGCACCGTCGGCGTGCGCAGCACCGTCAGCCGCCGTGCCAGGTCGAGGCGTTCCTCGGCGTCGATGTCCAGGTACGCCACGCTGTGGTGTTCGGCGAGTTCGCTGAGGATGCGGCGGGTCGGGCCGCAGTACTGGCAGACCTTCGAGGAGAACTGGACCAGGGTGGCCCGCGGGTCGAGGTCGATGCCCAGATCGGCGGCCGTCAGGTGCTCCGCGGTCGGCTGTTCGGCCGCGAGGGTGCGCACCGTGCCGTCCGTGCGCTTGCGCCACAGTCCGAAGGCCGAGGCGGCGGCCAGCGCGCCGGCTGCCGCGAGCACTCCCGTGGGATCCATGCAGCACACAGTGCCGCCGTCTCGCGGGTTATTCCTGCCTTGTCCGGTGCATGAGACGCACGTTCCCGGGCCGCGGCCGCCGACCTACCGTGGCCGGATGACGAACTCGCAGGTCACCTCGCCCGCGGCGGCCCGGGGCATCGACGTGCGCGCGCCGCGTTTCGGCGCGACGCTGACCACCGTCGTGCTCCTGGTGGTGCTCGCGACCGGCAGCGGCTGGCTGCTGGCGGCCCAGGCGCTCGTCTTCGCGATCGGGGCGTTCGCCGGGCTGCGGCGTGCCCCCTACGGCCTGCTGTTCGCGCGGGTGGTCCGGCCGCGTCTCGGGCCGCCGACGGCGTTCGAGGACGAGGCGCCGCCCCGGTTCGCGCAGGGCGTGGGCCTGGTGTTCGCGGCGGTCGGGGCGGTCGGCTACCTGGCCGGGGTGCCGGTGCTGGGTGTGACGGCCACCGCGCTGGCGTTGGCCGCGGCGTTCCTCAACGCGGCGTTCGGGTTCTGCCTCGGCTGCGAGATGTACCTGGTGCTGGCCCGGGTGCGCCGCGCCTGAGCCCTGAAGGTTATTGCTCGACGTTTGCAATACCGAGCCCGCTTCCCTAGGGTCCTGACCAAAGTCAGCTGCCCGCTCATTCATACGGCTTCTGACAACCGGCGTTTACGATGACCGAGCTGTATGAGCAAAGGGGGGTTGATTCATGTCCACTCGTCCCGGCATTCCCGCGCTGGTCGCAGTCGCGTGCGCCGCGGTGCTGCTGGCCGGATGCTCGAGCTCTGGCACCATCAGCGCAGGCTCGGCGTCGGACACCACCGGCGGCCAGGCCGCCGGCAGCACGGGGGGCTCGGGCGGCACCGGCGGAACCTCCGGCGGCGGCAGCGACAACGGCTGCACCCAGGCGATGCTCGCGATCCAGAACGCTGAGAAGGCCCAGAACTCCGCCGACCCGCAGACCGCGCTCAAGGGCGTCAACACCTCGATAAGCCAGCTGCGCGCCGCCGCCCTCACCACGCAGAAGCCCGGCGGCAAGGACGCGATGAACAAGGTCGCCGACGACCTGCAGAACATCATGAACGCCGCGGAGGCCGGCCAGCAGCCCGACACGCAGCAGGCCCTGACCGACGCCCAGGTGGTCGCGACGGTCTGCGGGACCTGAGCTGCGAGGTCGGTCCGCCGCCCTCAAGCCGGCCCGTCGCCGCCGCGCCGCCAAGCCGCCAAGCCGCCGCGCCGCGGGTTCGCCGGTTGGCCACCCCTGCTCGCCGGTGACGCACGCCCCGGCCGTTTCCCGACGCAGCACGCGCGCCAGCATCCGGTCACCCCAGCTGTTGATCTTCCTGGTCGTCGATCCTCCATGGTGTCGAGCGGATACGGACCTGTGCGCCCTACCCGACCCGCACCCCGTCCAGGAACAGCGACACCATCTGCGTCCCCAGCTCCCGCCGCGTCAGCGGCCCCTCGGCCCGGAACCACCGGTGGATCTGCACCACGCTGCTCAAGAACGTGTTCGTGATGACGCTGGCCCCCACGTCCGCGCGGAACACCCCGGTCTTCTGCCCCTCCTCGACCAGGTCCTGGAACAGGTGCTGGTACCGGCGCCGCTCGGCGCGCACCGCGGCGGCGTGCTCGCCGGCCACCAGGTGCATCGAGCGCGCCCACACCGTCAGCGCCTCGGCGTGGTCGTCCATGTGCGCGAACAGGTCGGTCACCGCGCGGTGCAGCCGGACGTCGGCCGGGCTCTCACCTGCGGCGATGGTCTCCAGGCGGGTGGTCTGTTCAGCGAGCAGTTCGCGGTAGATGCTGGTGAGCAGTTCCTCCTTGGAACTGAACCAGTGGTACAGCGCGCCCTTGGTGACCTGCGCGGCCTCCACGATCTGGCGCGTGGTCGTGGCCTCGTATCCCTGCCGGGCGAACAAGTCCGTGGCCGCGGCGACGATCCGGTCCCTGGCCTCGCCGCGGGGCACCCTCGTCCGATCCTGCTCCGCCATGTCACTCCTCGTCAGGGCTCTGATCGCACCCATTGACACCGGGGATTTCAAGACGATACTAAGCGCCAAACATACCGGGCGGTCGGTCTGTGACCGGGAAGTGGGAACCTCGATGAGCTTCAACCTCGCGACGATCCTCCGCGAGTCGCGGTACGCCTCTCCGGGCAAGCCGCTGTGCCACAGCCAGGACCGGACACTCAGCTACGAACAGGTCGACGAGGCCTCGGGACGGGTGGCCGCCGCGCTGCTCGCCCTCGGCCTTCAGCGCGGCGACCGGGTCGCGGTGCAGCTGCCGAACCTGCCGGAGTTCCTGCTCTGCTACTTCGGGATCCTCAAGGCCGGGCTGATCATGGTCCCGCTGAACCCGCTGCTGAAGGGCCGCGAGATCGCCTATCACCTGGAGGATTCCGGCTCCAGGATCCTGGTGGCCTTCAGCCTGCTGGCCGCCGAGGCGGTCGCGGGCGCCGAGCAGGCCGGCGGGACCGAGGTCTACGTCGTGACGCTGCCCGGGTACGACCAGGTCCCGGAGGGCACCAAGCCCTTCACCGACCTGCTGGCCGCCGACGACACCGGCGACATCGTCCCGACCAACGCCGACGACACCGCCGTGGTCCTGTACACCAGCGGCACCACCGGCAAGCCCAAGGGCGCCGAGCTGACCCACTTCCAGCTCTACATGAACTGCTCGGTCTCCGGCGACCTGTTCGGCATCCGGCCGGACGACACGATCGTGGCGGTCCTGCCGCTGTTCCACGTGTTCGGGCTCTCCAGCGTCCTGAACGTCGTGGTCCGCTTCGCCGGCACGATGGCGCTGGTGCCGCGCTTCGAGATCGAACCGGTGCTGGACGCGATGGAGAAGCACCGTTGCACGATCTTCTCCGGCGTCCCGACGATGTACTTCGCGCTGCTGCACGCCGACACCTCCGGCCGGGACCTGTCCGCGCTGCGCGTCGGCTGCTCCGGCGGCGCCGCGATCCCGGGCGAGGTGATCCGGGCCTTCGAGGAGAAGTTCCCCGGCGTGGTGATCCTGGAGGGCTACGGCCTGTCGGAGTCGGCGAGCACCACGACCTTCAACATCAGCGCCGAGCAGCGCAAGGTCGGCTCCATCGGCAAGCCGGTGTGGGGCGTGCAGACCCGGGTGGTCGACGACGCGGACCGGACGCTGCCGCCCGGGCCCGGCAACGTCGGCGAGATCGTCATCCGCGGCCACAACATGATGAAGGGCTACTGGAACAACCCCGAGGCCACGGCCGAGGTGTTCCGCGACGGCTGGTTCCACACCGGCGACCTCGGCTACGCCGACGAGGACGGCTACCTCTACATCGTGGACCGCAAGAAGGACCTGGTCATCCGCGGCGGGTTCAACGTCTACCCGCGGGAGGTCGAGGAGGTCCTCTACGCCCATCCGGCGATCGCCGAGGCCGCGGTGATCGGGCGCGCCGACGAGCGGCTGGGGGAGGAGGTGGTGGCGTACGTCGCGCTCAAGGCCGGAGCGCACGCCGACGAGCAGGAAGTCATCTCGTTCTGCCGAGAGCGGATGGCGCCGTACAAGTACCCGCGTGAAGTGAAGTTTCTCAGTGCCCTGCCAGTGGGGCCGACCGGCAAGATCCTCAAGAAGGAGTTGCGGACGTGAGTTCTTCGAGCATCGCAGTGGACGCCGGTCCCGGCGTCCTGACCCGCTTCTGGCGCCGAGATCTGGCCGCCTACCCGGAGTCCGCACGCCGCTACGCCTATCTGGCGATCGTCGTGCTGACCACGATCGTGCTGTACTACCTGCTCTACATCCAGTACGCGGTGGCCACGTCGATCATCACCCGCTACCACATGACGTTCACGTACTTCGTCTGGATGTCGGTGATCGGCAACGCCGTCGGCGCCGGCTCCTCGCTGCTGGCGGGCCTGGCCGACCGCTGGGGCCGGGCCAACCTGGTGGTCTACGGGCTGCTGCTGGCCGGCGTCCTGGTGCTGATCCTGCCCAGCACGTCCACCAAGGGCGCGTTCCTGGCGCTGTTCGCCGTGCTGTTCTTCGTCGAGGGCATCATCCTGGTCGCCACCCCGGCGCTGATCCGCGACTTCTCCCCGCAGCTGGGCCGGGCCACGGCGATGGGGTTCTGGGCGATCGGGCCGGTGGTCGGCTCCCTGGTGGTGACCACGGTCACCAGTCACACGCTGAACAGTTCGACCTGGCAGGACGAGCTGCACTACTCCGGGATCAGCTCCCTGATCGTCTTCGTCGTCGCGCTGTTCGCGCTGCGCGAGCTCTCGCCGCGGCTGCGGGACCAGATCATGGTCAGCATGCGCGACCGGGCGCTGGTCGAGGCGCGGGCCCGCGGCATCGACCCGGAGCAGGAACTGGCCGGGCACTGGCGGCAGATGCTGCGGCCGGGTATCGCCGGGCCGGCCTTCGCGGTCAGCGTGTACCTGCTGCTGTACTACGCGCTGGTCGGCAACCTGGTCATCTACTTCTCCGCGGTCTACGGCTACAGCGAGCAGCGGGCCAACGCGGTGGCGAACTGGTACTGGGCCGCCAACGCGGTCTCCCTGGTGGTGGCCGGGCTGATCTCGGACCGGCTCAAGGTCCGCAAACCCCTGATGATGGTCGGCTGCGCCGGCACCATCACCACCACCGCGGTCTTCGCCACGCTGGCCACCCACGCCCACACCGGCTACTACACCTTCGCGGTGCTGTTCCTGATCGGCGGCGCGCTGGCCGGCGTGACCTACGCGCCGTGGATGGCCGCGTTCACCGAGACCGTCGAGGACCGCAACCCGGCGGCCACCGCGACCGGGCTGGCGGTGTGGGGCTGGATCCTGCGCATCGTGGTCGCGGTCTCGGCGGCGTTCGTCCCGGTGGTGGTGACCTCGGTGACCCCGGTCGTGGACCACGGCGCCGAGGTGGCCGCCGCGCAGGCCGAGGCCGGGCCGGCGCTGGCGATCATCGCCCAGCACCCCGCGGTCTTCGCCGAGCTGGCCAAGTACCCGCCGAACCCGGCCGCGATCCCGCCGAGCGTGCTGGCCCAGGCCGTGACGCAGGTCGGCATGGCGGATCTGCAGACGGTCCAGCAGGCGCAGCCGGAGATCGCAATCCTTCAGGCGCACGGCACCGAGGTCGCCAAGGCGGTCAAGGACGGGCCGCACCAATGGCAGACCTGGTGGTGGGTGGCCCTGGCCGGACAGATCGTGTTCCTGCCGTTCGCGGCGGCCATGCGCGGCCGGTGGAGTCCGCGCAAGGCCCGTGAGGACGCCGAGGCGCACGAGCAGGCGGTCGCGCGGGAGCTGGCCAAGTTGCAGGAGGCCCCGGCGCAGTAGGCATGGCACATAAAAACCACTGACCCGCCGTCGCAAGGTTCTGCGACGGCGGGTCGGATGTTCGTCAGGGCTCAGATCAAACGCCGAACAGCCAGAACCACTGGCTCTGGTCCCCGGTGTTGCACGGGGCCATCGTGAGCCACTGCTTGACGCCGGGGCTGGACAGGCAGGTCCCGGTCTTCTTGTTCTTCAGCACTCCGTAGTTCGTGTTGCCCGGGATGCTGGTCAGCGTCCACTGCTGGAAGTCGACCGTCAGGTGCGCCTGCAGACCCGCGACGAAGTTCCAGTCGTCGGAGATGTCGACGTCGGTGTTGTTCGGGTCGTTGTTCTGGTCCACCTGCAGGACCTTCGTGCCGGCGCTCTCCGGCTGGTCGTTGGACTGGATGACGATGCTGCCGTCGGCGTACTGCCAGATCGTCCAGGTCTGGGCCGGGGTGTGGTTGGTGGGCCAGATGTCCACCTGCTGGCCGTCGTTGAACTTGTCCATGTTCAGGTCGACGGAGGCGTTGGCCGCGTAGTTGAGGATGTTCGTCGTCTTGGTATGGACCGGCGGCGGCGGGGGAGCGGGCTTGGAGGTGGACGCCGGCGGCGGGGGAGCGGGCTTGGACGTGGACGCCGGCGGCGGGGCGGCGCTGGACGGCGGCGGCGGAGCCTGGCTCGTCGTCGGCTTCGGCGGCGGGCTGCTGGACGACGACGACGGCGGCGGTGTCGGCTGCATGACGATGACCGTCGGCGCGGTGGCGGCGACCGGCTGCGGCGAGGCTTGGGCGCTGGTGGCGAAGGAGGGGTGGATGCCGAACCACAGGGCCAGGATCGCCACGGCCGCTGCCGACAGGAACATCAGCAGGCGCTGAAGCCAGCGGGGCAGCAGTGCCGACTGCATATACGTGCCCTGCAAGCTGATCGGCTGCCCCAGCCCGGAGGGTGTCACCGTCAGGTTGTACTGGTGCTTCGCCTTGACGCCGAACCACAGCAGCCGCCCCGGCCGCACGGTGAATTTGGTGAATTGCGCGCGTCCGGGTTGCAGGCGCAGCGCCGGGGTGCGGATGTCGACCTGCAGGTTGGAGTTGGTCGACGTCGAGGCGACCGCGGCGCTGGTGACGACATTGCTGTAGTTGTCGACGGCGAGTTTGACGCGGCCGCGGTGCCAGCCTCGGGTTTGGGTTGGGAGGAGTTCGGCGCGCAGGTCTGCGAATTCTGCGACGCGCAGGGTGCCTTCGATGGCGTGGGTGTTTTCCCGGTCTTCGCGGGGGGTGACTTTCACCGCGTAGGGCTGCGGGCCGGCTTGGGCTTCGGCGCTGCGGGGCGGGGTGAAGGTGAGCTGCGCGGTGCCGGTGGTGCCGGGATACAGGCGCAGAGTCTGCGGTTCGATGGCGGCCCATTGTCCGGGGTCGCCGGTGGCCTGCAGGTGGTATTCCTCGACGATGTCGCCGGTGTTGCGCACGGTGATGGTCACCGCGGCCTCGGCGCCCGGTTCGACGTCCGCCGTCACCGGGTTCAGGTCAACCCACACGAATCGCTGCTCCCTGACAAAGCCCTGCCGCCCGCACGGGATCGTTGCGGGCGGTCCTGCCGGAACACCATACGGGCCGGTCAGGAGCCGTAGACGCCGCTGCCGGGATTCCTGGACCCGAGGTCCTGCCACCGCCGCCCGTAGGGGCAGCGGGCAGTGCCCTCGCGTCCGTCCCTGTGGACCTTCCGGCGGGAGCGCGGCATCGGTCAGTGTGGCGGCTGAACTTTTTTGCCCGAGTACGGGTTCCGGCCCGAGTACGGTTTTCGAGGAGACATCGACCATGCCGACATATCTGTCGCCGGGCGTCTACGTGGAAGAGGTCGCCAGCGGCTCGCGGCCCATCGAGGGCGTGGGCACCTCGGTCGCGGCCTTTGTCGGCCTCGCGCCGCGGGGTGCCCTGAACGCGCCGACGCTGGTCACCAACTGGTCCCAGTACGTCGCCGAGTTCGGCGAGTTCACCGAGGGCTACTACCTGGCGCACTCGGTGTACGGGTTCTTCAACAACGGCGGGACCGTCTGCTACGTGGTCCGGGTCGGCGGCACCGAGGGCGGGCTGGCCGGCCCCGGCGGCGGCGACGGCGCCAACGGCAGGGCGGTCAGCGCCGGGCACCGCGGCGTGGTCTCCGGCTCCGAGCGCGCGGCCCTGACCGCCGGCGAGCCGGTCGCCCTGGGCGGCTTCAAGGTCGGCACCGTCCCCGGCACCACCGGCCGGGTCTCGGTCGAGGTCACCGACGTCCCGGCCGGCGAGGGCGACAAGGGCGGCGAGGCGGCGGACCGCTTCCGGCTGGTCGTCTCGGTCGACGACAAGGTCACCGAGACCTTCGACGTCTCGGCCAACAAGAAGGCCGGCCGCTCCTACGTCACCACCCAGGTGCGCGAGCGCTCCAAGTTCATCACTGTGGAGGAGGCCGGCACCGGCACGCTGGCCCGCCCGGACAACCAGACCGTGCAGGTGCCCGCCGGCGCCCCGGCCGGCGGCGCCCCGGCCGCCGAGCCCGCCGCCCCGGTGTCCACCGGCTCCTACATCGGCGACTCCGCCGACCGCACCGGCTTCGGCGGCCTGGAGGCGATCGACGAGATCACCATGGTCGCGGTCCCGGACCTGATGTCGGCCTACCTGCAGGGCACCATCTCCGAGGAGGAGGTCAAGGCGGTCCAGACCGCCCTGATCGGGCACTGCGAGCTGATGGGCGACCGGGTCGCGATCATCGACCCGCTGCCGAACCTCAACGCCCAGCAGATCCGCGCCTGGCGTCAGACCGGCGCCGGCTACGACTCGCACTACGCGGCCATGTACTACCCCTGGATCCGGGTCTTCGACCCGGCGGTCGGCAAGTCGATCGCGGTCCCGCCGTCCGGCCACATGGCCGGCGTCTGGGCCCGCAACGACGCCGAGCGCGGCGTCCACAAGGCCCCGGCCAACGAGGTCGTGCGCGGCGCGGTGGACCTGGAACTGCAGATCACCAAGGGCGAGCAGGACCTGCTCAACCCGATCGGCGTGAACTGCATCCGCGCCTTCCCCGGCCGCGGCATCCGGGTCTGGGGCGCGCGCACCCTGTCCTCGGACCCGGCGTGGCGCTACCTGAACGTGCGCCGCTACTTCAACTACCTGGAGGAGTCGATCCTCACCGGGACCCAGTGGGTGGTGTTCGAGCCGAACGACCAGGCGCTGTGG
This sequence comes from Catenulispora sp. GP43, assembly GCF_041260665.1. Lineage (NCBI taxonomy): Bacteria > Bacillati > Actinomycetota > Actinomycetes > Catenulisporales > Catenulisporaceae > Catenulispora > Catenulispora sp. GP43. The sequence continues at coordinate 167,235 of NZ_JBGCCT010000008.1, forward strand.
GCCCGGGTGCGCCGCAACATCTCGGCGTTCCTGACCAACGAGTGGCGCGGCGGCGCGCTGTTCGGCTCCCGCGCCGACGACTCCTTCTTCGTCAAATGCGACGAGGAGACCAACCCGCCGGAGTCGGTGGACGTCGGCCGGGTGATCTGCGAGATCGGCATCGCCCCGGTCAAGCCCGCGGAGTTCGTGGTCTTCCGGCTGGCGCAGATCTCCGGCGGCGGCAGCGAACTGGAGGAGTGACCCAAGCCCCGCGCGTCCCGGCCGCCCTTTCTCGCATGCGGCCGGGGCGCGCGGCCCCCTCCCGCGAACTGTGACCACTCATCCACCGCAGCAGTGCACTGAAGGAATCGGATTACCATGGCTTTCTCACAGGGCGACTCCGCCGCCGCGCACAACTTCGCCCTCCAGATCGACGGCGTGCAGGTCGAGTACCTGGCCGAGGTCGGCTCGCTCCAGCTGGAGCAGGACGTGATCTCGCACGTGCAGAACAACGCCCAGGGCCAGCCGAAGGTCAGCATGATGCCCGGCATCTCCAAGGGCGGCACGGTCTCGGTGACCCGCGGCCAGACCCAGAGCTCGTCGTTCACCGACTGGATCAACGAGTCGCTGGCCGGCAACATGGGCTCGGCGCGCAAGAACGCGACGATCATCTACATGGACTACCAGAACAACCCGATCAAGCGGTACGACCTGCGCAACGCGTGGTGCTGCAAGGTCGAGACCGGCGGCACCAAGGCCGGCGAGGCCCAGGTGCTCAACGAGCAGGTGACCATCACCTTCGAAGAACTGAAGATCGGCTGATGAAGCGCTCCCTGCCCGGGGCCGCGCCGCCGGTCCAGGCGCCGGCGGAGGGGTCCGGGGCGGCGTCCGGGGTGGCGGCCGCGGCTCTGGGCGCTGCCGCCCCGGCGGCCTTGGCCGCCCCGGCTGCTGCTCCCGCTCCCGCCCCGGCGCCGGTGACCACGGTGGACACCCTCCGCACGGAATTCGACTTCGAACTCCCGCGCGGCTACGTCGACGACACCGGCGTGGTCCACCGCCGCGGCGCGATGCGCCTGTCCACGGCCCGCGACGAACTCGTGCCGCTGCGGGACGTCCGTGTCCGCGAGAACCCGGCGTACCTGTCGGTGGTCCTGCTCGGCCGCGTGATCACCCGCCTGGGCACCCTGCCGATGGTCCACGACGGCATCGTCGAGAACATGTTCGCCTCGGACCTGGCGTTCCTGCAGGACTTCTACGAGCAGATCAACGCCGAGGGCCACACCCTGGCCTCGGTGACCTGCCCGAACTGCGCGGAGGACTTCGAGATCGACCTCGGCGGGAGCCGCCTGGGGGAATCGTGACGTACGCGGCCGACCAGCTCCGCGACGAGGTCGCGTACGTCGCCTACCACTTCCACTGGGGCCTGGACCAGATCCTCGACCTGGAGCACGGTGACCGGCGCGGCTTCGTGACCGGCATCGCCGGCCTGAACGCACGCGCTGCGGAGGGGTGAGCTGAGCGGATGGGGATCTTCTCGCGGCGGGGGCGGGGTGACTCGGGGCTCGGGGCCGGGGTCGGGGCCATAGCCGGGGCGGTAGCCGAGGCCGGGGCCGGGACCGGTGGTGAGGGCTTGGGTGATGTGGCGGTGGCTGGCATGAGTTCTGCTGATGTGGGCTCGGGTGTTGGCGCTGGTACTGGTACTGGCTCGGGCGGGGTGTCGGCTGAGCCTGGCCCGTCCGGCGTCGTCACGGTGCAGCGGCGCGAATGGGCCGCGGTACCGAGGATGCGGGGAGTCAGCCGCTCGAGCGCGGGCGGCGTGTCGGCGTCGGACTTCGGCGCGCGCCTGGCGACGTGGCAGAACCCTTCGTTCCAGCGTGAGCCGCGCCGCCAGGTCCGTACCGAGGCGCCGGCCGGCCGCCTGGTCGCGCGGGCGATCTCCCGGACCGGCACACCGGCCTCGCTCGCGCTCCCGGCGCTGAATCTGCCGCTCACGGCGCCGGTTCCGCCGAGCGTGCAGACGGCTGAGGCGGCGGCGGTCGCTGAGGTGCCGGTCGTGCGCCAGTCGACGATTCGCACGCCGAAGCCCGCCGCGCGTCCCAACCCGGCGCGTACGGCTCGGCCGCGCTTGACCGAGGCGGCGGTGACGCCTCGGGTGCGGCCGGTGGCGCCGGTTCAGCGTGCGGTGTCGGGTCGGGCTTCGGTTCCGGTGTCGGCTCCGGTTCCGGCTCCGGCTCCGGCCCAGAGTGCTGCCGCCTCGCAGACTGCGAACTCGCCGAGTGGGTCTGGCGATTCGGCGTCGGCGGAGGTATCGGGCCGCTCGGGGACTCAAGTCTCCGGCGGCATGCGTGCGGGCTTGGGCGAGCCGTTGGTGCGGGGCTCGGAATCGGGATCTGCATCGGTTTCGGCCTCGGCATCGGCCTCAGCGGCGGTTTCGAAGCCTTCCTCGGGCTTGGCACCTGAGTCAGCGTCTTCCGGCGATGCGTTCAGCCTGCCGAGGGTTCAGCGCTCTGTTCCGTCCACGCCTCAGGCCATGCCCATCCGCGCGGTCCAGCGGCGTGGCGGCGCGTCGCCTGCGGCCGACCCTGCGCGTGAGATGCCTGCTGCGCCGCAGCCGCCGGCCACCCCGCCTGCGGCTGCGGCTGCGGCTACGCCGGCCACGCCGCCTGCTGCCAGTTCGCCCACTGTGCAGCGCAAGCCCGTGTCCAGCACACCGTCGAAGCGCCAGACCGCGCCCGTCCGGCTGAACACGCCGCGACCCTCGGCCCCGAAGCCTCCGACCCCGACCTCGACCAGGCCCCTGCTCGGTGCACGGCAGCTGTCGCGCCCCGGGCTCGGCGACGTGGGGGAAGCGTCGGCGCAGCGTGCGAGCCGCCCCGAGCCGGTGCGGCCCGTCTTCAACCACGAGGCGAGGACCGCGGCGAGCCCGACGCAGCCCGCGCAAACCGCCCCGATCCAGCGTTCGGTGACACCTCCGCCGACGGAACGCCCGGTCCAGCGCTCAGCGGCAACCTCGCCGAGCACCAGCCCGGCACAGCACACGCCGGCCGCCGGTTCGGCTCATCGAGCGCCGACTGGCGGCCCGGCCCAGCAGCCGGCAGGCTTCCAACCCACGGCTGGGAGCGCCGGCGCGATCGAGCGTGCACCGATTCAGCGCTCGACTGGCGCGCGGGCCGCCGTCCCGGTCCGACGTTCAGTGAACGCAGCCGCTGCCCCGAGTCAGCGCTCGACGGCCAGCCCGAACAAAGGCCTGAGCAAGGGCATTTCGGGCGCGCCGACAGTCGCTCCGATTCAGCGCTCGGCGGACGCTGGGGTTACGGGTGCGAACCGGCCGTCAGCCGTCGACTCGATCCAGCGCGGTGTAGCTTCGCCTGCTGACTCGATTCAGCGCTCGGCAGCCACTCCTGCCGCCGGCTCGAGTCAGCTGTCAGCGGCCGACTCGGTTCAGCGTTCGGCGACTTCGCCGTCGGCTGACTCGATGCAGCGCTCGGCAACGACTCCTGCTGTTGGCCCGGGCCCGCAGCAGGGCATCGACTCGGTTCAGGGTTCGGCAGCCAGTCTTGCCACCGGCTCAAGTCAGTTGCCAGCCGCCGGCTCGGTTCAGCAGACGGCAGCGACTCCTGCCACCGGCCCGAGTCATCCGCCACTTGCCGCTCCGATCCAGCGCTCGACCGCCACTCCTGCTACCGGTTCGAGTCAGTTGCCAGCCGCCGACTCGGTTCAACGCTCGGCGCCCACCCCTGCCACCGGCCCGAGTCACTCGCCACTCGCCGCTCCGATCCAGCGTTCGGCAGCCGGTCCTGCCACCGGCTCGAGTCAGCTGCCGGCCGCCGGCTCGGTTCAGCACTCGGCCGCGACTCCTGCCACCGGCCCGAGTCATCCGCCACTTGCCGCTCCGATCCAGCACTCGGCCACGACCCCTGCCCCCGGCTCGGGTCAGCTGCCGGCCGCCGGCTCGGTTCAGCACTCTGCGGCCACTCCTGCCACTCCTGCCACCGGCCCGAGTCACCCGCCGCTCGCCGGTCCGATCCAGCGTTCGGCGACGCCGGCCACCCCGATCCAGCGCTCGGTCACTACTCCTGCCACCGGCTCGATTCAGCTGCCGGCCGCCGGCTCGATTCAGCGCTCTGCGGGCACTCCTGCCACCGGCTCGAGTCACCTGTCAGCGGCCGACTCGATGCAGCGCTCGGTCACCACTCCTGCCACCGGCTCGAGTCAGCTGCCAGCCACCGACTCGATGCAGCGCTCGGCCGCCACTCCAGCCACCGCTGCGAATCACCCGTCGGCGGCCGACTCGGTTCAGCGCTCGGCGACTTCCCCGTCAGCCACCCCGATCCAGCGCTCGACCGCCACCCCTGCCACCGCCCCGAATCACCCGCCGGCGGCCGCACCGATCCAGCGTTCCGCGACCATCCCGCCAGTCACCACATCGGCAACCTGGTCGCCCCGCGTCCAGCGCGCCGTCCCCATCCACCGCCCCACCCCCGCCTCCGCCGCGCCGCTGCCGTTGCCGATGGCCTTCCGGCCGCCGGCCGCGCCACCGCTGCTGCCGCCGATCCAGCGGGCCGGCGGTGTGGGCTCGTTTCTCGCCGATGCCGTGAGTGCGCAGGCCCGTGATACGCGGCAGCGGTTCAATGACACCGTCGATGACCAGGTCGGCAGCTTCACCGACAAGATCGCCGACCTTCGGGACGCCGCCGCGCTCGTCCGGGATCCGTCGCAGTTCAAGCAGGTGGTCAAGCAGCGGGGGCTGGACATGTTCGCCGAGCACAATCCGATTGCCGGGACGCTGCTGGGCTACCGCCGTGGCGAATCCGAGCAGGGGTCCGGTGGGGCGCGGGGCGGGTCCGGGCGGGGCCGCGGGCGGGGTGAGCATCAGGAGATGGAGCAGCTCGCCGAGAAGCTCGTCGCGCCCTTGGCCCGGTTGTTGCGGACCGAGTTGCGCATGGACCGTGAACGGATGGGGCGTTTGCGCGATTCAGGACGCTGAGCCCGCCCCGCCGCCTTCGCCCCGGCCTGATCACCCGCACCACGAAGAGGACTGACGAACGACATGAGTACTTCCACCCTGGATCCCGGGTCCAGCCTGTTCTTCAAGCTGACCATCGACGGGCAGGACCTCGGCCTGTTCAACCAGTGCGAGGGCCTGTCCGCCGAGGTGGAGGTCTACCAGCACAAGGAGGGCGGGAACAACGGCTACACCACCTTCCTGCCCGGGCGGGTCAGCCACGGCAACATCACGCTCACCCGCCCCCTGACGCCGGACAGCAGCAAGATCGCCGCGTGGATCTCCTCGATCGCGACCGGGATCCAGCGGCCCACCGCGCAGATCGCCGCGCTGCGGGCGGACGGGTCGCAGGTCGTGCAGTGGGGCCTGCTGGACGTGCTGCCGGTCAGCTGGAGCGGGCCGACGCTGGACCCGGCCAGCAACACCGTGGCCACCGAGCGGCTGGTCATCGCCCACCACGGCTTCACCGCGTCGGGAGCGTGATCGGCCATGTCCTCACAGCCCGGAACCAGCCTGGTCAAGGCCTCGCTCACGATCAAGGAACCGCCCATCGGGCCGGCGCTGGAGCCCGGCGGGACCATGCGGGAGATCAACTTCCAGTTCAACCCCGAGACGCTGACCCTGGCCAAGAGCGCCAACTGGAGCAACACCCCGCTGCCGCTGTTCAAGTACGTCAGCATCCCCAGCTTCGGCGGCGCCGACCCCTACACCCTGACCTTCCAGCTCTTCCTGGACTCCTCGATGACCCCGGCCGGGACGAAGGTGCAGGACGACGTCGAAGCCCTGCTCAAGTGCTGTGAGGTGACCGACCAGTCGATCGCCGCCTTCCAGCCCTCCACCCCGTGGGTCTTCTTCCAGTGGGGCAGCTTCTCCACGGTCAGCTTCAACGCCTACGTCCAGAACATCTCCGCCAACTACACGTACTTCGACCCCTCCGGGGTCCCCCTGCGCGCCACCTGCGACCTGACGATCACTCAGATCCCGGGCCTCACCCTGGGCCAGAACCCCACCTCCGGCGCCCTGTCCGCGCACCGCTCGCACCGGGTCCGCTCCGGCGACACCCTGCAGTCCATGGCCTGGTCCGAGTACGGCGACGCCACCGCCTGGCGCACCATCGCCGAGGCCAACGAGATCGACGACCCGATGCGGCTCACGCCCGGCGCCGAACTGCTCATCCCCGCCCCCGACCAGGTCCGGAGGTAACCGGCGTGACGTTCGGCTCCTTCTCCTCGGTCCCCAAGGTCCAGATCGGCGGCGCGCTGTCCCCGCTGCTGAAGGCCTCCCTGCATTCCTGCTGGGTCGAGGCCAGCCTCAACGTGCCCTCCACGTTCCACGTCGTGTTCAAGGACAAGACGCGCCTGCTGACGTCCACCAACGCGCAGCTGGAGATCGGCCTGCCGATCACCATCTTCGCCGTGGCCGGGCTGATCGGCGAGGACCAGCCGCTGATCACCGGGCACATCACTGGGATCGAGGCGGACTACTCCGGCGGTGAGTTCTACACCGTCATCCGCGGCATGGACCACGCCTTCAAACTGCTGCGCAAGCGGCGCGTGAAGACGTACCCGAACATGTCCGCCTCCGACATCGTGCGCATTGTGGCCGCCGAGCACGGGGTGGCGTTCGGCAAGATCGAGTCCACGCCGCCCCCGCCGCCGGACTCCCAGACCTCCCAGCCCAACATCGACGACTGGTCCTTCATCCAGGGCCTGGCCGAGCGCGCGGGCAAGGTCGTGTACTTCGACAACATGGGCCTGCTGCACTTCCGCACTCCGACCAAGGCCGTGCCGCTGACCGGCGTCAGCGCCGACAAGAGCCCGTACGTGCTCGAGTTCGGTGCCAACACCCTGCGCTGCCGTTCCGGGTTCACCGCCGCCGACCAGGTCACCGAGGTGACCTCGCGGGGCTGGAACATGGTGGCCAAGCAGACCCTGATCGGGCGCGCCCCGAGCGTGGAGAACCCCGAGGTGGAGGCCGGCCTGACCCCGTCGGGTGTGGCGGCGCGGTTCGGCGGCGGCTCCCTGGTGGAGACCGGCACCCCGTACGTCAGCGACACCGAGGCCAACACCGCCGCCACGTCCCTGGCCGCCGACGTGACCTCCTCCTTCGCCGAGCTCGAAGTCGCCGTCCGCGGCACCCCGCAGCTGCTGCCGGACAAGTCGGTCACCCTGAGCAAGGCCGGCAAGCCCTTCGACGGCGCCTACACCATCACCGGCGTCAAGCACGTGTTCGAGCACGGCACCTACGAGACCTGGGTGTCGATGACCGGCCGCCAGTTCCGTTCCCTGTACGGCCTGGCCTCCGGCGGCACCGGCGGCACCGGGCACCGGATGAGCGGCGTGGTCAGCGCGATCGTCACCGACATCCACGACCCGCTGCGCATGGGCCGGGTCAAGCTGCGCTACCCCTGGCTCGACGACAAGTACACCAGCGACTGGGCCCGCACCGTCCAGCACGGCGGCGTGAGCGTCCTCGGCGGCCTGGAGCACACCGCCGGCGCCGACCACATCCCGGCCGGCGCCCCGGGCTCCGGCGGCTTCATCGGCTACGCCGTCAACGACGAGGTCCTGGTCACCTTCGACCGCGGCGACTTCGACCAGCCCTACGTCATCGGCGGCCTGTACAACGGCGTGAACAAGCCGACCAAGCTCACCGTCGACAACCTGGTCTCCAAGGACGGCATCCCGAACGTGCTGGCCATGTCCTCCCGGCGCGGCAACCGGATCGAGCTGCTGGACGACGAACTGACCATGAAGGCCGGGGTCAAGGTGCTGACCAGCGACGAGACCCAGACCGTCGAGCTGAACAAGATGGACAAGAAGACCACCGTCAAGAACACCGCCGGCCCGATCACCGTCGAGAGCCTGTCCCCGGCCGGCGGCGTCACCATCCGCAGCGCCGACGCCACCATCACCGTCACGCCCGAGGGCTCGGTGAGCATCAACGGCGCCACCAACGTCAGCGTCGAGGCCGGGGTGCTGCTCTCGCTCAAGGCCTCGGTCCTGAACCTGGCGGCCGCGGTCACCTCGGTGGAGTCCGAAGAGGTCAACTTCAGCGGGGCCTCGGTGTCCATCGAGGCAGCGCAGATCACGCTGATCGGGGACGTCTCGATCGAGGGCGAAGGCACGTTGGACGACCAGCAGATCGTGGTGATCTGAGATGAGGAGCCTGATCGGCCATGGGTGAGCGTTTCGTCGGCTCCGGCTGGGGCTTCCCGATGCGGGTGGACGCCGGCGGCCGCATCGGCCTGGTCTCCCACGACCAGGAGATCGAGGAGGCCATGCGCCTGGTGCTGGCCACCGCGCCGGGGGAGCGGCCGATGCGCCCGGAGTTCGGCTGCGCCGTGCACGACCTGGTGTTCGCCCCGGTCAACGACAAGACCGTGGGCCGCATCCAGCACGAGGTGCGCACCAGCCTGGACCGCTGGGAGCCGCGCATCGCGGTCACCGGCGTCGAGGTCAGCGTGGACCCCGACCGCCCCACCGTCCTCTACATCGACGTGCACTACCAGCTGCGCGGCACCAACAACCCGCGGTCCCTGGTCTTCCCCTTCTACGTCATCCCCGACCACGAAGGCCCGCTGGACCCGGCCGCGACAGATACGGAAGCAGCCTGACATGGCTTTGCCCTCGCCGAACCTCGACGACCGCCGGTTCCAGCAGTTCGTGGACGACGCGAAGCGCTACGTCCAACAGCGCTGCCCGGAATGGACCGACCACAACGTCTCCGACCCCGGCGTGACGCTCATCGAGGCCGTGGCCTACATGGCCGACCAGCTGGTCTACCGGCTCAACCGGGTCCCGGACAAGAACTACCTGGCGTTCCTGGACCTGCTGGGCATCAACCGGTTCCCGCCGGCGCCGGCGCGCGCCGACGTGACCTTCCGGCTGTCCGCGCCGCAGCCGAACACCGTGCTGGTGCCGGCCGGCTCGCAGATCGCGACGCTGCGCACCGAGTCCGAGGACGCGGTGGTCTTCAGCTCGGCCGAGCCGCTGCGCATCGTGCCGTGCGAGTTGACGGCGGTGGTGGTGCAGAACAACGGCGCGAGCCCGACCGACCGCACCGTGGACGTGCTCGACGGCAAGGACGTGCCGGCCTTCTCCGCCGCGCCCCAGCCCGGCGACGCGCTGTACTTCGGCCTGTCCTCGCCGGTGCCCTCGTGCCTGGCGGTGCTGCGGCTGAGCAGCCAGGTCGACGGTGTCGGCGTGGACCCGCGCCAGCCGCCGCTGGTCTGGGAGGCCTGGTCGGCGGACGGCTGGACGGCCTGCGAGGTGGACGCCGACGAGACCGGCGGCCTGAACCGGCCCGGGGACGTGGCGCTGCACGTGCCCTCCCGGCACATCGTCTCCCGGCTGGCCGGGGTCGAGGCGGCGTGGCTGCGCTGCCGGGTGCTGGAGCCGCGCGCGGCGCAGCCGTTCTACGCCGTCAGCCCCAGCCTGCGGGGCGCCTCGGCGCGGACCATGGGCGGCACGGTACGCGCTCTGCACTCCGAGGCCGTCCGCGACGAGGACCTGGGGGAGTCCTCCGGGGTCGCCGGCCAGCGCTTCCGCGTGTCGCGCACGCCGGTCGCGGTCGACGACCCGATGCTCCAGCTGGACACCTCCGACGGCGAGGGCTGGAAGCGCTGGGAGCTGGTCGACACCTTCGCCGGCTCCGGCCCGGACGACCGGCACTTCCAGCTCGACCCGGTCAGCGGGGAGATCGCCTTCGGCCCGGCGCTGCGCCAGCCGGACGGCAGCGTGCGGCAGTACGGGGCGGTCCCGCTCAAGGGCGTGCGGATCCGGGCCACCGCCTACCGGATCGGCGGCGGCCGGGCCGGCAACGTCGCGCGCGGATCTCTCAGTGTCCTGCGAACGTCGATCCCCTACGTCTCCCGGGTGGAGAACCGCGAGGCCGCGCGCGGCGGCGTGGACGGCGAATCGGTGGCCGAGGCCAAGGTGCGCGCCCCGATCTCGCTGCGGGCCCAGGACCGCGCGGTGACGGTCCGGGACTACGAGGAGCTGACCCGCCGCGCCGCCCCGGAGGCCGCGCGCATCCACTGCCTGCCGGTCGACGAGCACAGCGAGGCCGACGGCAAGCAGGCCGGCGTCGGCGGGGTCCGGCTGCTGGTGGTGCCGCAGGCGGTCCCGGACGTCGGCGGCTTCCTGCGCTTCGAGCAGCTGGTCCCGGGCGACGAGCTGCTCAGCCGGATCGCCGCCTATCTGGACGACCGGCGCCCGATCGGCACCCGGCTGGCCGTCGGCCCCCCGTTCTACCAGGGCGTCACCGCGGCGGTGACGCTGCACGCGTTCCGCGGCGCCGAGACCGATCTGGTCCGCACCGGGGCGGTCAACGCCCTGTACTCCTACCTCGACCCGCTGACCGGCGGTCCGACCGGCAAGGGCTGGCCGTTCGGCCGGGCGGTGCACTCCGGCGAGCTGTACGCGGTGCTGCAGCGGGTCCCGGGCGTGGAGATGGTCGACGAGGTGCGCCTGCACCCGGCCGACCCGCTGACCGGCAAGCGCGGCGACTCCGCCGACCGCATCGAGCTGGACCCCTCGGCGCTGGTGTTCTCCTACGACCACCGCGTGAAGGTGGTCGGCGGATGAGGGGCGCGGCCGACGGCCTGGGCACCCCGTTCCCGTTGGGCGAGCAGCTGCCGAGCGTCTACGCCGACGACGACTTCGCGCAGCGGTTCGTCACGGGCCTGGACGACCTGTTCGCGCCGATGTTCTCGGTCCTGGACAACCTCGCGGACTACCTGCGGCCCGAGCTCGCGCCCCCGGACTTCGTCGGCTGGCTCGGCGGCTGGGTCGGCGCCGAGCTGTCCGGGGACGAGTCCGACCCCGACCTGCGCGCGGCCGTGTCCGGCGCGGCCGGGCTGCACCGGTACCGGGGCACCGTGCACGGCCTGGCCGAGGCGGTCCGTCTGGGGTTCGGCATCCAGCCGGAGATCCACGAGAGCGGCGGCATGGCCTGGTCCGGGCGTCCGCTGGGGCCGCTGCCGGGGGAGCCCGAGCCGGCCCTGGTGGTGCGGCTCACCAAGGAGCAGGCCCGCGCGGTCGATCTGGACCGGTTGCGGGCGCTGGTCGCCGCGATCCGGCCGGCGCACGTCCCGTATTCCATCGTCGTCGAGAAATCCTGAAAGGGAGCGTTGCGCCCCGATGTCCACCGATCTCAGTGAGCTGATCTGCCCCGACTGCGGCGCGCGCGACCAGCGGGAGGCCTTCTGCGACAGCTGCGGCGCGGCGCTGAGCCGGCCCAGGCCCGCGGCGGTCGGCGCCGGTACGGCGGCGGCGTTCGAGGAACCGCCGTCCGCTGACGAGGTTCTGCCGGCCGGGCTGGCGGAGCGGGCCGTCGCCGCCGGGCCCGGGTCCGAGCCGAAGCTCGCTTCCATCCCCAAGCAGGCCTCTGACTCCCGGCGCGACTCCGGGTCCCAGCGCGGCTCCGAGCCGCGGCCGGCCGCCAGCGAGTCGGACACCGTGCCGATCACCGAGCCGGCCCGGGCCGAGGCGGACAAGGCAGAGGCGGACAAGGCAGAGCACGAGCATGCCGCCGCCGGTGAGGCTGCTGCACAGAAGGCTGCTGCCGACAGGGCCGCGGCGCTGAAGGCCGAGGCCGAACGGGCCGAACGGGCCGCGCAGGCAGAACGGGCCCGCGCCCTGCTCGTGCCGGTGGCCGATCCGACGGCCCAGGCCCGGATCGCGCCGGTGCTGCCGGGCGTGCCCGAACCGATCGCCCCGCAGCGCAAGAACGCCGAAGGGCTCGAAGCCCTCGACGCGGGCATCGAATGTCAGTGGTGCGCCACCCGCAACCCGCCCGAGCGGCACTTCTGCCGCAAGTGCGGCCAGCGCCTGGCGTACGCGCCGGTGGAGGCCAGGCGCCCGTCGTGGTGGCGTCGGCTGATCTTCTTCTGGCGCAACCGGCCGCTGCCGTTCGCCGGCCAGCGTCCGCGGCTGCGGCGCGGGCCGGGGCAGGCGATCCGGCCGGTGGTGTGGGTCGTCGTGGTGGTCGTGGTGGTGGTCGTCGTGGTCAAGGAGTACCCGCCGGCGTCCACGAACGTCCGGGACCACTTCGCCAAGCCGAACGAGGTCTCCAACTGGACTGTCACGGCCTCGCATCAGGACCCGAACCACCAGGCCAAGCTGCTGCACGACACCTACTCCGACACCTGGTGGGGCAGCGGTTTCTCGCCGCAGAACACCAACGGCACCAGCCTGACCGTGACCTTCTCCCAGCCGGCGAACCTGTTGGACGTGGGCATCACGCCGGGCGCCGGCGCCGCGGCCGACACCTTCGGGGCGCAGGGCTCGCCGGAGACCATCGACGCCGAGCTGATCCCGATCCCGGGCAAGGGTGCTCCCATCAAGAAGACGTTCACCCTGGACGACCAGCCCGGATTCCAGAAGTTCGAGCTGCGCGGCGACGACATCCGCCAGGTGGTGCTCACCATCACCTCCTCCTACCCGCCCACCGCCGCCGATCCGGCCAAGGCCGTGGAGACGGCGCTGACGGAGTTGGAGTTCTATACCCGCCACTGATCCATGAGCGGTACGGATCCGCACTGTGGTAGGGCCTTGATCGAAGAGCCCTGGCATTCGTGGCCTCCGGCGCCCGGCGAACCGGCTCCGGAGGCGTCAACCTCATCATTCTCAGCGTCCGGCGGCCATCCGCCCGCGCCCCTTCCCGCCTGGTCGTTTTCGATCAATGCGCGGATGCGGGCGTGGGCGCTGGCGTGTTTTTCCGTTGAGGTCCGTTGGTTTCGTGCCCGATGCCGTGATGTTCTTTTGTCGGCGGCGCCGCCGCCCCGGCCCTTGAGAAGACAGATACAGACCACCCGGGCTGGCGAGGCTGAGGGGGGACGGTCCTGTGCGCCGTGTCCAGACCGTGGTGATGGCCGCCGATCCGGTGCTGCGCGCCGGCATCGTGAACCTGCTCGAGCACCGCAGCGAGATCGAGCTGCTGGCCGAGGACGGCCCCGGCCGCGACCCGCTGATCGTGATGTGCGCCGACGACGCCGGCGAGCTGCTGGACGCCGGACCCCAGGGCGCGCCCAAGCCCGCGTACACCGTGCTGGTGGTGAGCCGGATGAACAAGGCCCAGCTGCTGGAGGTGGTCGAGCTCGGGGTGACCGCGGTGGTCTGGCGACGCGAGGCCACGGCCGACCGTCTGGTGCGCGCCGTGCAGCTGGTCGACCGCGGTGCCGGGGACCTGCCGGCGGACCTGCTCGGCGGGCTGCTCGGCGAGGTCGGCCGGGCCCGGCGGGCGCGCGGGGCCGGCACCGAGGCGTTGCCGATGGGCCTGTCCAGCCGCGAGGTGGACGTCATCCGCCTGGTGTCCGAGGGCATGGAGACCAAGGAGATCGCGGCCAAGCTCTGCTATTCCGAGCGCACGATCAAGGGCGTGCTGCACGACGTGATGACGCGCCTGGAGCTCCGCAACCGGGCCCATGTGGTCGCACACGCCGCCCGCGAGGGCTACCTGCGCTGGACCTGAGGGCGCCGGGCGTTGCCCGGGCGGACATCGGGCCGTGCCCGCCACGCGGTACCGGCGCACCTGGCAGGGGCGGGGACACGGGCACCACGATGAGGTGGCTATGTGTAGGCGTGCCGGCGGAGTGGAAGAGAACAGAGTTTGATCCCCGAAATCGACGAGGCGCTGCGCAGTCTGCTGCGCTCCTCCCTGCCCGACAAGGGAGTGGAGATCGCCTTCGACGCGCCCACCCGGGACTGGGCCGCGCGCCGGAACAGCCCCACGGTCGACGCGTACCTCTACGACATCCGCGAGGACCTCACCCGTCGGGAACGCGGTGTGGTCGCGGTCCGGAACGAGCAGGGCATCGTCGTGCGCCGCCGCCACCCCCCGCGCCACTTCCGCCTGTCCTATCTGGTGACCGCCTGGACGAAGCGGGCCGAGGACGAACACCGGCTGCTGGCCGTGGTCCTGGGCTGTCTGATCGGGCAGGACACGCTGCCCATCCCGCCGGGCTCGGGCCAACTCGCGGCCCTGGGTATGCAGATCCCGATGACGGCGGCCGTCCCGCCGACGGAGACCCGCTCCATCGCCGACATCTGGTCGGCGCTCGGCGGCGACCTCAAGCCGTCCCTGGACGTGGTGGTCACCGCGCCGTACCCGGTGGGACCGGAGCTCCCGGTGGGACCGGCGGTCACCGAGGGCGCCGGGATTCGCAGCCACCGCCTGGACGAGCCGGAGGCCGAGGCGCCGCTGCGGCTGCGCCGTTACGGGAAGATCGAGCAGTGAACGGCGACGCCGTCGCGGCCAGGCATTGTCTTGATCGGCTCGCCGAGCAGATAAGAGCTCTGATCGACGAGCGGTCCGCGACCGATCCCAGCGCCGGCGATCCCTTTCGTGGCCTGCGGTTGTCGCAGGACCACGTCGGCTGGCTGTTGGACGCCGGAAGCCTGGATGCCGGAAGCCCGGGCGCCGGAAGCCTGGATGCCGCGCCCGCCCCCGGGCAGGTGGCGATCGCGGTGCGGGAGTGGCCGCGGCTGGCCGAGCTCGCCGAGGTCTTCGCGCTGTCCGAGTTCGACGCGGCGGTCCTGGTCCTGGCCCTGGCACCGGATCTGGACCGGGTCTTCGAGTCCTGCTACGGCTACCTGAACGACGACGTGACCCGGCGCCGCGCCACCGTCGGCCTGGCGCTGGACCTGTGCGGCCACAACGCCTGGGACCCGGCGGCGCGAGCCCGGTTCGGACGCGGGGCGCCGCTGGTCGAGGGCGGCCTGCTGGAGTTGGAAGACACCGAGCGGCCGCTGTTGTCGCGGACGCTGCGGGTCCCCGATCGCGTGGTGGCGCACTTGTTGGGCGACGACACGCCCGACGATGTCCTGCACGGATTGCTCCAGACGGCCGACGGCCTCGGCGTGCGCGGCGGCGCGGCCGAACCGGACGCCGCCACCCGCGCCGAGATCGAGCGCCGTCCCGGCCTGGTGGATCTGCTGCGCACCGGTCCGACCCTGATCCAGCTGCGCGAGCAGCGCAAAGGCAGCGCCGACGCGGTCGCGCTGGCGCTGTTCGCCGCGGCCGGCCGTCCGGCGCTGCGGATCACGCTGACCGAACAGGTCCTGGCCCGCGCCGAGCAGTTCGTGCCCGCGCTGGTCCGCGAGGCCCGGCTGCGCGGCGCCGGCCTGGTGGTGGTCCTGCCCGAACCGGCCGACCCCGGGCCGCTGTGCACCGACCGGATCCCGGTCGTGCTGGTCGGCGAGGTGCGGCGGGAATCCGGCGGCTGGCCGGTGCGTCCGCTGGTGGTGGACGTGCAGTCCCCGCCCGGCGGCTCCCCGGAGTGGGTCGCGCGCTGGCGTGCCGAGCTCGGGCCGATCGCGCCGGACACCGACCTGGAGGCCACGGTCGCCCCGTTCCGGCTGACCGCCACCGGGATCGCCCGCGCGGCCGGGACGGCCCGGGCGCTGGCCGCACTGGAGGACCGGCAGCCGGACGAGACGCACATCCGACGCGCGGCCAGACAGGAGAACGCCCGCGGCATGGGACCGGGGGTGCGGCACGTCGAGCCCGCCGTCGGCTGGCCGGACCTGGTCCTGCCCGAGACCGAGGGCGCGCGCCTGCGCGAGCTGGTGGACCGGGTCCGCAACCGCGACCGGGTCCTGGGCACCTGGGGCCTGCGCACCGGCGGCGGCCGCGGCCGCGGGGTCGCGGCGCTGTTCGCCGGGGAGTCCGGGACCGGCAAGACCCTCGCGGCCGAGGTCGTCGCCGGCGAGCTGGGCCTGGACCTGTACGTGGTCGAACTCAGCGCCCTGGTGGACAAGTACGTCGGGGAGACCGAGAAGAACCTGGAGCGGCTGTTCGCCGAGGCCGACCGGGTCGACGCGGTCATCCTGTTCGACGAGGCCGACGCGGTGTTCGGCAAGCGCTCGGAGACCAAGGACGCGCACGACCGCTACGCCAACATGGAAAGCGCCTATCTGTTGCAGCGCCTGGAATCCTTCAACGGCGTCGCCCTGCTGACCACCAACCTGCGCGCCAACATCGACGACGCCTTCACCCGCCGCTTCGACCTGATCGTCGACTTCCCCTTCCCGGACGCCGCGCTGCGCAAGGCCCTGTGGCAGCGCTGCCTGTCCGGTCCGGTCCCGCTGGACCCCGACGTCGCCGACGGCACCGCCCTGGACCCGGTCGCCGACCGCTTCGAGCTGGCCGGCGGCGCGATCCGGGCCGCCGCCACCACCGCGGCCTACCTGGCCGCGGCCGGCGCCCGCGCGGTGGGCGCCGAGGACCTGCTCACCGGGGCGCGGCGGGAGTACCGGAAGATGGGCCGGCTGTCGGAGGAGGACCTGGTCGGCCTCGAATTCTGACGGACCGGAGCTTGATCAGGGCCCTGACTTTTTGATCAGGGCCCTGGCTTCGTCGGGCGCCGGCAGCGCGGCATCGGGAACCCGGTCGTGGCAGCTAAGGGCAGCCTTGCCTCAAGCTGAGCAGGGGTGCGTCCGGGCCGGCGCGCGTACGAACAGTGGTTCGGCCGCCACGCGGTTAGGGTCGTACTCGACAGGATGTCCACCTGTCGGTCTCGACCGGAAGGAGGCCGCCGTGGCAGCGTCAAGAGGACGACCCTCGGGCCTCATGCTAATGGTTTTCATCGCCGGTGGACTGCTCATGGTAGGGGCCATCCAGGCCGGCAGCGCCATGCTCGTGATCATCACCCTCCTGCTCATGGTGGTGAGCGTGGACGCTCTGCGCCGCCGCTGAACCTCCGACCCACCGCCTTCTCACCGGGTGGCCGCCGATCGCAGTCGGCGGCCACCCGCCGCTGTCCGGGGACCCCGCGCCGGACCGGTTAGCGCTATGTGGGTGAACGGCGTTTCAAGCTCTTCATGTCGGTTACCCGGCGTCAATGACCGAAAAGGCGTACTGGACGACGAACGGCGGCACCACCGGCTACCCGAGCCTGGAGGGCCGAGGCCGGGCCGCCGTGGCGGTCATCGGCGGCGGGGCCGCCGGGTTGTGGACGGCCTGGGAGTTGGCGCGCACCGGCCGCCGGGTGGCCCTGCTGGAAGCCGGCCGGGTCGCCGAGGCGGCCAAGGGCGCCGGCGCCGGCCGCGCCTCGGTCGTGCAGACGCCGGCCCACAGCCGGATCGCCCGCGTCGCCGGCGCCGAAGCCGCGCGCTCCTACGCCGAGGCGCAGGCACAAGCCGTGGAACACATCGCCGAGGTCGCCGGCCTGCTCGACGTCGAGTGCGACCTGGAGCGCAGCACGGCCTACCTGTACGCCGCCGACGAACACGGTCTGCCGGCGCTGCACGAGGAACTGGCCGCCGCACACGGTGCCGGCGTGCCGGCCGTGTACGGCACCGGTGTCGGCACCGGCGCGCGGCTGCCGTTCGCCGTGGCCGGCGCGCTGTACGTCGACGAGCAGATCCAGTTCCACCCCTGCCGACTGCTCGCGGGCATCGCCCGAGACCTGGTCCGGCGCGGTTCGGCGGTGTACGAGCACAGCCGGGTCGTGACCGTCGACGTGGGAGAACCCTGCGTCGTCATGACCGAGAGCGGCGCCTCGGTCGCCGCCGAGCACGTGGTGGTCGCCACCGGATACCCGATCACCGCGACCGACGGGGCGCGGCGCGCGCTGCGGCCCCGGCGTGAGCTGCTGGTGGCCGGGGCGGTGCCGGCCGAGCGGGCGCCGCGGGGGATGTACGCGGCGGTGGGGGAGTCCGGGGTGTCGGTCCGCAGCGCGCCGCTGGACGACGGGCGCCGGCTGGTGGTCGTGGCGGGGGAGCGGTACGAGCCCGGGTCCGGCGGTGTCGAGGAGCGCTACGCGCGGCTGGCGGCGTGGGCGGCGGCGAACGTGGGCCTCAGCGATGTGCGGTACCGCTGGTCGGCCCAGGACTACCAGACCGATGACCGCCTGCCGCTGATAGGGCGGGCCTCGGCGGTCCCGGGGCGGCAGTGCCAGTGGGTCGCGACCGGCTCGGCCGGCTGGGACGCGACGGCCGCTGTGCTGGCCGGGCGGCTCATCACCGCCGGGATCCGCGGCACCCGGCCCGCGCCGTGGACGGCCGCGTTCGCGCTGGAGCGGGTGGACAAAGAGCCGTGTTCGGCGCAGGACTGGAGCGGGCCGGCGCGCTCGGTGGTGCGGCACCGGATCGAGCCGGACGAGCGGGACGCGCTGGACGCCATCCGGCCCGGCGACGGCGCGGTGGTGGACGTCGGCGGCGAGCACTGCGCCGCGTTCCGGGACGACAGCGGCCTGCTGCACCTGGTGTCGGCGCTGTGTCCGCACCGGGGGTGCACGGTCGGGTTCAACGACGCGGAGAAGACGTGGGAGTGTCCCTGCCACGGTTCCCGGTTCGGCACCGACGGGGCCCTGTTGCAGGGGCCGGCGGCCGAGCCGCTGGCGCCGGCCCGGGCGTATCTGGCCATGGCCGCGGCGGCGGAGTAGTGGTCGCAGCGCGTACGCAACACCTTGCGTGGACGTTTGGGCGCCTGTGAGCGGGTAACCAAGGGGAAACCCATGGATCCATGGAATGTTCCACGTTCAGCACCTGGAGGATGTCGTGTTGTCTCTCACCGATCGGGCCGCGGCGGCCATTCAGGTCCTGACCTCGAATTCCGAGCTGCCATCGGAGACCGCCGGGCTGCGCATCGTCGCGGCCGACCCGAGTATGAACGGCAACCAGGACCAGTTCTCGGCGGTGCTGGCCACCGGGCCCGACGCCGGGGACCAGGTCGTGGAGTCCGGGCCGGCGCGCATCTTCCTGGAGAGCACGGCCGCCACCGTGCTCGACGGGCGTGAGCTCGACGCGACGGTGGACGTGGACGGGAGCGTGAAGTTCGTGGTGGGGCCGGGGATCTAGGCGAACCTGGGGGATATCGGCATGAAGCTCCTCGCCTACGCCGACCGGGCAGTCGCCCTGGTGAACACCGACGACCACGGGACCGGCCACGACCGCCTCCAGTGCGGCGACGACGTCTGCCGCCTGCTGCCGCAGGGCTGGCGCGTATCCCCCACCGCGGCCCAGGCGGGCCTGGACGAACTACGCGAGGTCCGGCCGCGGCTGCGGCGCGTGTTCGAACTCGCGGCCACCGGCCGCCCCGAGCGCGCCACCGAGGCCCTGAACAAGCTGTTGTGCGACTTCCCCGTCTCGGCCGCCATCAGCGACCACGCCGACGGTGACTGGCACCTGCACCTCACCGACGAGCCGTACGGCCCGGCACGCTCGTACGTGACCGGGGCGACGTTCGGGCTGGCGTACACCATCGCCGAGCGGGGGCCGGAGCGGCTGGGGCTGTGCGAGGCGCTGCCGTGCCGGGCGGTGTTCGTGGACACCACGACGAACAGCTCGCGGCGGTATTGCTCGGACCGGTGCGCGACGAGGGCGAATGTCGCCGCCTATCGGGCTCGGCGGCGCGGGGACGGGTAGGGCTCGGCTCGCTAAGCCCCCTCGGCGAACGGATCGGCGATCCCCACGTACCGCGTCTCCAAATACTCCTCGATCCCCTCCAGCCCGCCCTCGCGGCCGATCCCGGACTGCTTCACCCCGCCGAAGGGCGCCGCCGGGTTCGACACGATGCCGGTGTTCAGTCCGATCATGCCGGCGTCGAGGCGTTCCACCAGGCGCAGGCCCCGGTTCAGGTCCTTCGTGAACGCGTACGCGACCAGCCCGTACTCCGTCGCGTTCGCCAGCTCGACGGCCTCGTCCTCGCTGTCGAAGGTGACGATCGGGGCGACCGGGCCGAAGATCTCCTCGCGCAGGATCTCGGCGTCGGCGGGGATGCCGGTCAGGACGGTCGGCTCGTAGAAGTAGCCCGCCCCGGGGACTCTGCGGCCGCCGGTGAGGACCTTGGCGCCGCTGTCCACCGCCGCGTCGACCAGGTGCTCCACCTTGCTGCGGGTGTCCTCGTCGACCAGCGGGCCGATCTTGACGTCCGGCAGGGTGCCGCGGCCGAGGGTGTGCTCGCGGAAGCGGGCGGTGAGGCGGTCGGCGAAGGTGTCGGCGATGGAGCTCTCGACCAGCAGGCGGTTGGCCGCCGTGCACGCCTCGCCGCCGTTGCGCAGCTTGGCGAGCATCGCGCCGTCCACGGCCCGGTCCAGGTCGGCGTCGGCGAAGACGATCAGGGGCGCGTTGCCGCCCAGCTCCATCGACACGCGCAGCACCTGCTCGGCGGAGTCCGCGATCAGGCGGCGGCCCACCTCGGTCGAGCCGGTGAAGGACAGCTTGCGCAGGCGCGGATCGCGGATCAGCGGGCCGGTGACCGCGCCGGCGTGGCGGGTCGGGATCACGTTGACCACGCCGTCGGGGACGCCGGCCTCGATCAGGGTCTGGGCCAGCAGCAGCGTTGTCAGGGGCGTGAGAGTGGCCGGTTTGAACACGACCGTGCAACCGGCGGCCAGCGCCGGGCCGAGCTTGCGGGTGCCCATGGCCAGCGGGAAGTTCCACGGGGTGATCAGCAGGCTCGGGCCCACCGGGCGCTTGGCGACCAGCAGGCGCGACTTGCCGTCCGGCGCCGTCTGGTAGCGGCCGGCCACCCGGTTGGTCTGCTCGGAGAACCAGCGCAGGAACTCCGCGCCGTAGGCGACCTCGGCGCGGGAGTCGGTCAGCGGCTTGCCCATCTCCAGCGTCATCAGCAGCGCGAAGTCCTCGGAGCGGGCGATGACGAGGTCGAACGCCTTGCGCAGGATCTCCGCCCGCTCGCGCGGCGCCGTCCGCGCCCACGAGGCCTGGGCGGCGTGCGCCGCGCCGAGCGCCTCCTGTCCGTCGGCGGCCGACGCGCTGGCGATCGTCAGCAGCAACTCGCCGGTCGAGGGGTCGTGGACGTCCAGGGTCGCGCCGTCGGAGGCCGGGCGCCAGCGGCCGTCGATGAGCAGTCCGGTGGGCACGGAGTCCAGAAGCCGGCGTTCCTGGTCCGGGGAGATCGTCGCAGTCACCCCTCCAGCCGACCACGCTTGCCCGCGCCCCACAACCCCCGCGGGACCGAACGGCGTCTCAGGACGTTGCACTGTCCACGGTGCCGGGCCGATCCTGGGACGGTGCCGAAACAGACTGTCCCGACCGTCCGCACCACCGCTCGCGGTCGTGCGGTCCTGACCGACCCGCGCCTGAACCGCGGTACCGCCTTCACCACCGCCGAGCGCCAGGCCCTGGGCCTGATCGGGCTGCTGCCGCAGGCGGTCGTGACCCAGGACCAGCAGGCGGCCCGCGTCTACGAACAGT
This sequence comes from Catenulispora sp. GP43, assembly GCF_041260665.1. NCBI lineage: Bacteria > Bacillati > Actinomycetota > Actinomycetes > Catenulisporales > Catenulisporaceae > Catenulispora > Catenulispora sp. GP43. Next base: position 188,382 of record NZ_JBGCCT010000008.1, read on the forward strand.
TCCGGTCCTCGGCGACGAATCTGGAGAAGTACGTCTCCCTGAGCAGTCTGCGCGACCGCAACGAAGTCCTGTTCTACCGGCTGGTCACCGAGCACCTGGCCGAGATCCTGCCGATCGTCTACACCCCGACCGTCGGCACCGCGATCGAGCACTACAACGCCGAGTACCGGCGCCCGCACGGCGTCTACCTGAACGTGAACGCCCCGCAGGACATCGAACGCTCGCTGTCCGCCGCCGGTCTGGGCCCGCAGGACGTGGACCTGATCGTGGCCACCGACGGGGAGGCGATCCTGGGCATCGGCGACTGGGGCGTGGGCGGCGTCGACATCGCCGTCGGCAAGCTGGTCGTCTACACCGCGGCCGCCGGTATCGACCCGGCGCGCGTGCTGCCGGTCATGCTCGACGTCGGCACCAACCGCCAGGAGCTGCTGGACGACCCCGGCTACCTGGGCAACCGGCACCCGCGCGTGGACCGCGAGACCTACGACGCCTTCATCGACGCCTACGTCCAGACCGCCGGCCGGCTCTTCCCGCACGCGCTGCTCCACTGGGAGGACTTCGGCACCACCAACGCCCACCGCATCCTGGACCGCTACCGCGAGAAGGTCTTCACCTTCAACGACGACATCCAGGGCACCGGGGCGGTCACCCTGGCGGCGGTCCTGGCCGGGGTGAAGGCCGGCGGCCGGCCGCTGGGCGAGCACCGCATCGTGGTCTTCGGCGCGGGCAGCGCGGGGATCGGCATCGCCGACGACCTGCGCGACGCGCTGTGCTCCGAGGGGCTGTCGAAGGAGGACGCGACGGCGCGCATCTGGTGCGTGGACCGCTATGGCCTGCTCACCGACGACCAGGACTCGCTGCGCGACTTCCAGACCCGCTACGCCCGGCCCGCCGCCGAGAGCGCCGACTGGGCCCACGACGCCGACCGGGGCGGCGTGAGCCTCGCCGAGGTCGTGGACCGGGTCCGCCCCACCATCCTGATCGGCACCTCCGGCCGCGGCGGGGCCTTCACCGAGCAGATCGTGCGCGCCATGGCCGAGCACACCGACCGGCCGCTCATCCTGCCCATGTCGAACCCGACCGACCTGGCCGAGGCCACCCCGGCCGACCTGCTGGCCTGGACCGGGGGGCGCGCGCTGATCGCCACCGGCAGCCCCTTCGACCCGGTCGAGTACGAAGGCACCACGTACCAGATCGCGCAGGCGAACAACGCCCTGGTCTTCCCCGGTCTGGGCCTGGGCGCCATCGTCGCGCGGGCCACCCGCGTCACCGACGCCATGCTCGCGGCCGCGGCCGCCGCGGTGGCCGGGCGCGTGGACACCGACACGCCCGGATCGCCGATCCTGCCCCCGGTGCCGCGGCTGCGCCAGACCTCGGTCGCGGTCGCCGTCGCGGTGGCGCGGGCGGCCGCCGAGGGCGGCGTGGCCGGGACCGAGGTCGGCGAGGACATCGAGGCGCGGGTGCGGGACGCGATGTGGGAGCCGGTGTATCCGGACATCGTGGCGGTCTGAGCCGCGCTCACACCCGATCCCGCGCCGGGAACACCACCTCGTCCAGCACCAGCCCCACCGCGGCCGCCGCGGGGACCGCCACCAGGGCTCCCACGATCCCCAGCAGCGTCCCGCCGATCAGCACCGCGATCAGCGTCGCGACCGGGTGCAGCCGCACCACGTACTTCATGGTCAGCGGCGTGGTCAGGTGGTCCTCCAGGAACCGGAACCCGGTGTAGAACAGCGCCGTGGCGATCGCCGCCGGCAGCGACACGCTCAACGCCACCAGCGACACCACCACCCCGCCGATCGTCGAGCCGATGATCGGGATCAGGTCCATGATCGCCACGAAGAAGCCCAGCAGCGCCCCGTAGGGGATGCCCAGCGCCCAGCACCACGCCGAGGTGGCGAGCCCGGCGATCGCCGAGGTCGCCAGGTTCGCCAGCATGAAGCGCCCGACCTGGCGCATGATCTGCTCGGTCAGGTCCCGGGTCCGCGCGCGCCCGCTGGCGGCCACCAGGCGCAGCGCGAAGTCCTCGATCGAGGGCAGCCCGATCATGAAGTAGATGGTCAGCGTGATCACGATCAGCGCGCCGGTGAGCAGGCCGAGCAGGATCTTGCCGGCGCCGAGCACGCCGGAGGCGAGCTTGGCGCCCAGGCCGCCGGAGGCCAGCTGCTGCTTGACCTTCTCCACCACGTGGTAGCGGTCCTCGATCTTGCCCAGGGCGGAGTTGTGGTTGTGCAGGTCCTGCAGCCAGATCGGGATCTGTTTGGTGAGCTGGTCGACCTCCTTGCCCACCGGGGGGATCACCAGCGCCACGAACAGCGCGGCCAGCGCCGCCACGCCCAGCACGACCACCACCACGGCCAGCCCGCGCGGCACCCGGACCCGCTGGAGCGCCCCGACCACCGGATCCAGGCTGACCGCGGCGAACAGCGCCAGCAGCACCAGCGTCAGGATCTGCGCGGACTGCAGCAGCGCCTGCCCCAGCGCGTAGGCCATCAGGAGCCCCACGCCCAGCCCGAAGCCCATGCGCACCCAGGACCGGGACGCGTTCGCGTCCCGCCGTCCCCTCGGGCCGCGCGAGCCGTCCACGGCCCGGGATCGGACCGTGGCGGCCTGCGTCGGCCGAATGCGTTTCACCAAGGTCCACCGGCCCGTATATTCGGATGTGGGGCTAGGAGTGCCCGAAATGAGCGTAACTGCGAGCTACGAATTCGGCAGCAAGGTCTACTGCTCCGACGCCGATTGCGGAGAGTTGCTGCAATTCGTCGTCGAGCCGGAGCTCCCGCGCCTGACCAGCCTGGTCGTGTGCTCCCTGGTCGACGGCGCCGCCCGCCTGGTCCCGCCGGAGCTGGCCGGCACCACGTCCTACGGCAACATCGTGCTGGACTGCGACAAGGCGGCCTTCGACCATCTGCCCGCCACACCGGTGCGCGGTTCGGCCGGCCCGGCGGTGATGCGCGCCGTCCCCGACGCCCAGACCAGGATCCGGCGCGGCGACCACATCTCCGCGCTGGACGGGGACGCCGGCCGCGTCCTGGGGCTGGTGGTGCGGACCGAGGACGAGGCGGTCACGCACGTCCTGCTGGCCGCCGGCCACTTCTGGCACCGCAAGCACGTCGCGGTGCCGGTGGACTACGTCGCGGGCCTGGGCTTCGCGGGCCTGGACGTGTTGCTGACCAAGGAGTACGTCACGGACTTCGTCCTGTGAGAAGCTGATTCATGCCTTTGAGTGCCTACGAGCTCAGAACGTCGATCGCCGTCGCGGACATCCGCCGGGCCGCGGCGTTCTACGAAGGCAAGCTGGGTCTGCCGCTCATCCAGTCCGCGCCGAGCGCGCACATCGCCGAGGGCAGCCGCATCTACGGCTCCGCGGGCGGGCCGGCGCTGAACGTCTACCAGTCCTCCACGGCCGGGACGACGGCGGCGACGCTGGCCGTGTGGTACGTGGACGACCTGGACGCGATCGTCGACGAGCTCACCGCATCCGGGGTCGAGTTCACCCGCTACGAGCAGTTCGAGCACGACGCCAGGGGCATCACCCCGCGGGCCGGCGGCGGACGGATCGCCTGGTTCCAGGATCCCGACGGCAACACCTTCGCGCTGGAGTCCGACGTCTGAGCACTGGGGAGTCTGACGTCTGAGCAATGCGGAGTCCGACGTCTGATGATCGGCGGCTGAAGCCTCACTCACCCTGCGGACCGGTCACCCTGCGGACCGGTCCCGGTCAGCTGGACCATCTCCGCGGTGGCCGCCGCCATCCGCCGCTGGTCCTTGTCCGCCTCGGCCGCGCGCCGGCGCGTGGCGCGCACGAAGGCGGCCCGCTCCCGCTCCAGGATCAGGCGCACTGTCGGGTCGGCGTGCTCGGCCCGGTCCAGCCCCTCGATCCACACCGTCTCCACGAGGTCTTCGGCTTCGCGGACCAGTGCCCGACCGCACAACTCCTGCATGACGCGCTCACACGCGGCCTTCTGCCTCGCCGCGCGATGACGGCGCCAGGTTGCCGGGCCGAACATCATCCACCACCGCCTCGTCACACTCGGGCCATGGGCGATTCACATCGGAAATCTGGTCGCGACCGGATGCCCCGGATTCTGCGACGTAAACGCCCCAGCCGCCACCGGAAGAACGTCCGGTGACAACGACGACACAGGGGCGACCTGTGAGAACGCGGGGGCGGCGCGGCGGTCCCCGCGTGATCTCGGGCTGGCAGCGCCGACACCCGGCACGCGGCGCCCGTCCCACGCCCCGGCCCGATCCCGCAGCGGCCGCCGCGGTCTGCTGTACGCCCATTCAGGCGACACTCGCCAACAGCCCGCGCCACCGTTCCGCCGACTCCAAAGCATCCAGGCTGGTCCGCTCCAGGAACGCGCCGCCCTTGGCGAGCCGGATCCCTACCGGCGTGTCGAGCCCGAGCCGCTCGGCGGACTCCTTCGCGACCCGTGCCGCGTGCAGCGTCTGCTCCGCACCGGCCACGGTGGAGCGGTACCAGGCGTCGGCGTCGACCACGTACACGTCCCGGCGTCCCTGGGTCTCCCGCCTGATCAGGCTCTGGGCAGTCAGATATCTGACCGCCGCCGAGACCGACGCGGGGCTGACCGCCAACTCGCGGGTCAGCTCGGCGGCGGTGAGCCGGCCGTCCGCGCTGAGCCACAGCGCGATCAGCACCTTGGCCATCATCTTCGGCAGGCCCATGCCGACCGCCATCTCCACGCCGCCGGCCTGGGCGGCCTGGGCGGTCTGGGCATCGGCGTCGCCGAGTCGGGCTCCGGAAGCGGCCCCGGCACCGGCACCAGCACCAGGCGCACCGCCACTGCCACCGCCACGGCCGCTCGGCGTCCGGCGCCGCGCCCGCCGCTCGGTGGCACGGTGCGCGAGCTCGGCCCGATACCCGGCGGGCCCGCCATTGCGGCCGATCTCCCGGCTGACGGTCGACGTGGTCCGCCCCAGGCGCCGCGCGATCTCGGCGTAGGAGAGCCCTTCGAGGAGGCCGGCCGCGATGCGCTGGCGGTCCTGCTGGCTCAGTCTTCCTCCGGGCATGGCGGCAGTATTGCATTCGGCGGCACCCTGATGCAACGCGGTCGGTGCATTCGGCTCCAGCGTCGTTGCATCAAAATATAAATCTCTACCTGCACATACGATGTGGGCTCCGTAGACATATTCTCTGAACGCAACGTAGCTTTCAGGCCGTGCTGAACATAGAACCGGCCATTTCCGTCACCGGGCTGCGCAAGTCCTACGGCGACCACCTCGTCCTGGACGGCATCGACCTCACCGTCGCGCAAGGCACCGTCTTCGCGCTGCTCGGCCCCAACGGCGCCGGCAAGACCACCGCCGTCCAGATCCTGTCCACCCTGATCAAGGCCGACGCCGGACGGATCCGGGTCGCCGGGCACGACCTGTCCGAAGCCCCCGACGCCGTGCGCGCCGCGATCGGCGTCACCGGCCAGTTCTCCGCCGTGGACGATCTGCTCACCGGCGAGGAGAACCTGCGCCTGATGGCCGACCTGCTGCACGTCGGCCGAGGACGCCGCCGCCAGATCGTGCACGCGCTGCTTGACCGCTTCGACCTGGCCGACGTCGCGCGCAAGCCGGCCGCCGCCTACTCCGGGAGACTGCGGCGCCGCCTGGACCTGGCCATGACCATGGCCGGCGCACCCCGCCTCATCTTCCTGGACGAACCCACCACCGGCCTGGACCCGCGCAGCCGCCGCGATTTGTGGCAGACGGTGAGGGACCTCGTCGCGAATGACGGCGTCACCGTCTTCCTGACCACGCAGTATCTGGAGGACGCCGACCAACTCGCCGACCGCGTCGCGCTGCTGAGCCGGGGCACGCTGGTCGCCGAGGGCACCCCGGAGGAACTCAAGCGCCTGATCCCCGGCGGGCACATCACCGTGAGCCTCGCCGGCCAGGACGCGCTGACCGTCCAGATCTCCGAGGCCGGAGTCGTCCCGACACTCAGAAGCCTGCTGGACCGGCTCGACGCGCAGGGGGCTGATGTCGCCGGGCTCACGGTGCACACCCCCGACCTCGACGACGTCTTCCTCGCCCTGACCGCCGCCTCCGCGACTGCTCCCGCCGCCGCCACGACCGCCGCCGCCACGACCGCCACCACCGCCACCACCGCCATGAAGGAATCCGCGCGATGAGCGCCACGAGAGCCGTCGCCGACTCCGCGACCATGCTGCGCCGCCAGCTCAAGCACATCCGCCGCTACCCGACCCCGCTGATCACCTACACCGCCGTCCCGGTCGTCTTCCTGCTGCTGTTCGTCTACGTCCTCGGCGGCACCATAAGCGCCGGCGTCGGCGGCAGCCGCGCCGCCTACGTCGCCTACCTCACCCCCGGCATCCTGGCCACCACCATCGCCGGCGCCGCCCAGGGCACCGCCATCGCCGTCGCCATGGACGTCACCGGCGGCATCGTCGCCCGCTTCAAGACCATGGCCATCGCCCGGGTCTCGGTGCTCACCGGACACGTGCTCGGCGCGCTGGTGCAGAACTTCCTGGCCCTGGCCGCGACCATCGCCGCCGCCCTGGCCATGGGCTTGCGGCCGGCGGCCGGCGCGCTGGACTGGCTCGGCGTGGTGGCCGTCCTGGCCATGTTCACCTTCGCCATCACCTGGCTGTCCGTGGCGCTGGCCATGACGGCCGGGAACGTCGGCACCGCCAGCAACCTGCCGATGCCGCTGCTGATCCTGCCGTTCCTGGGCGGCGGCGTCGTCCCGGCCGCCTCGATGCCGCCGCCGCTGCGCTGGTTCGCCGACCACCAGCCCTTCACCCCGGTCATCGAGACGCTGCGCGCGCTGCTCGCCGGCCGGGCCCCCGGCTCGAACCTGGCCGAAGCCGTCGGATGGAGCGCGGCGATCACCCTGTGCGGGTATCTGTGGGCCCGCAGGCGCTACAACGGCTGAGCCCGGAGCGCGCGACCCGTGTAGCCTCATATCAGAGGTGATATTCACCGAGGACGGGGGTTCCTTATGAATGCCGATCAAGAGCACGGCGACAACGTCGAGCAGCCGGACCCGAGTGAGACGTCGGGTGCCGTCGAGCAGCCCGACCCGACCGAGACGTCGGGTGCCGTCGAGCAGCCCGACCCGACCGAGATCTCGGGTGTCGTCAAGCAGCCTGACCCGAGCGAGACGTCGATTGCCGTCAAGCAGCCCGACGCGGCGAGCGAGACGTCGGGTGCCATCACACAGCCGGACCCGGACTGGTCCGGCGGCTGATCGCACGGCCGCCAACCAGTAGCGAACAGCGGCAGGGTGCAGATCCCTCGGGGGATCTGCACCCGTCTCATTAGCCTGACAACCGTACCGAAATGCCGGACTGCTAGCAGCTGAGGCAACCGGGGACCGGGGAATCGTCGGGCTGTGCGTCTTCTGCCCGGGCGGGCTGTGGCGCCACGCCGGCCGTCGCCGCCCGGTGGCTGCCGGCAGTTCCGACGGTCGATTCCGCGTAAGGACCAGCCAGCAAACCGGCGACGGCTAGCAGCGCCGCTGCGGCGGAGATGCAGGTCTTCATGAGTCTTCCTTGTCCTTGTGCTTGTGCATGGGCTTGAGTTCGGGCTCGGGTTCGGTGAGCGGATCGAGGTCGGCGTCTGCGGTACCCGCGTTGAGGTCGGACAGGTAGAGGCCGAGTTGGAAGCGGTTGCGGGCGCCGTAGCGTTCCATCAGCTCGGCGACGGTGTAGGCGATGGTGCGGCGGCTCAGGCCCAGGTGGGCGGCCACCGTGTCGTCGGTGAAGCCCTCGGCCAGCAGGGACAGGACGGCGCGTTCGCGGGGAGTGAGTGTCATCGGGGGTGTCCATCGTTTTCGCGGTGCGATGCCCTGCCGCCATCGCCGCATGTAGAGGTCGAGAAGTCGATGCACCACCTCCGGCGTCGTGATCTCCCAGAAGCCCTGGCGGGGGTCGCCGGGATTGATCGGGGTGAGCGCGGTCGCGCGGTCGATGATGACCAGCTTGGCGGGGAGCTCGGGCAGTTCGCGGTACTGCATCCCCAGGGTGATCAGCTCCTGGGTGAGACCGCCTGACCGGTCCTCCACTGTCGGCGGCACGCCCAGGGAGAACGCCTGGCCGCGCTCGCACAGCAGGCGATCGAGCGGGGCGGCGGTTTTCACCGCCTGGTGGTCGAACGCCGGCTCCGGATTCATGGCCAGGTATTCGCAGCGTTCGGCGACGACCAGTTCTTTGAGCCTGGTGCGGCGGGTGTCGCCGAACAGCGGGCGGATCGTGGTTCCCAGTGCCGCGGACAGATCACCCTCCTCGACGGCGAAGCCTTCCAGGCGGGTCAGCTGCCGCCGCAGGGCATGGCCGGCCACGGCGAGCCGGTGATGCCGCCGGCGCAGGGCGTCCGCGACCACCCCCGGCTCGGCCGCCTTCCACCGGCGGACCGGCCCGCGAGCGGGGTGGCAGCCGCCCACATCGTGAAGCTCCTCGAGTGCCTCCCGAACGTCGCGCACCGGCCACTCCAACGAAACGGCCAGCTGTTCCAGGGTCGGCCCGCCCAAAGCGTTCAACGACCGGTAGACGAGATCCGCTGAGGGCGACAGGCCCCAGCGCATCAGAGATGGTGTCGCGGAACCGCGTGCGACCACGCGTGTATTACCAGGCATGTCGTGCCCCCCGTTGGCTCGGCTCCCAGGACCGCGGGCCAGTGGTGATGACCCGCGGCATAAAGATCATGCCTATCGGTGACCGGGGCGGCAAGGCACACGACCGGCGTTGCAGGAATGTGCAAACCGGCGGCGGTCACCGGATCACCGCGCTCGCATTGCGGGTTTGTGCAACCCGGCCGCCGTCGCGTGACCGCCCCCACGACCTGGTGCCAGTTTTCCCCGGGCCGACGGAACAACGCCCACACCACTTGATCGTCGCTCAGCTCATCCAGGGGGAGCCATGGAATCAGGAACCACGATGGACCACGGGGACAGGCCGGTCTTCGACGCGCGCAGCGTGGTGTTCGACGCCGCGTTCGACGAGAAGGCCGACCCGGACCTCCGTGCCTTCAGACACGCCTACCGCTGGGTGATCGACCAGGTCGAGAAGAACGGGCTCGTCACAACCAGCACCGGCGTGGGCCCCGTGCCGTATCCGATCGCACCCGCCGTGGCCGTCCTGGACCCCGTCGCGGAGCCGGAGATCCAGCGCCGGGTGCTCAGCGTGGTGTCCGCCCTGCACCGCATCCTGCAGGGGTACTCGGAGGACGCCGGACTCCGGGAGTACCTCCAGATCCCTGAGCACCTGGCCAGGTGGGTGGACCGCGATCTCGAACGCGGCCCGGCACGGGTGGACCTGTGCCGGTTCGACCTGGTCGGCGCCTCGCTCGGCAGCCTGCGGGTGCTGGAGTTCAACTGCAACTGCCCCGGCGGACTGCTGTACTCCGGCATGGTCGACACCTACTGGCGTGCCGCACCCGGCATGGACGCCGTCATCTCCGCCTGGGGCGCGCCGCCGAGCCGGATCGAGCACGAGACCTGGTTCGCCGACTGGCTGCTGGGACTGGGCCGGCGGAACGGCGGCGGCCGGGAGCCCGCGGACGTCACGTTGTTCCGCCCCGACCACGGGAACCAGCTCGAACTCGAGCAGATGGCCGCTCAGTTGAGCAGGCTCGGAGTCACCGCGAAGGTGTGCGACGCGACCCGGTACGGCGCGGGCCACGGGCCGGGCGTGGGCTACCTGAAGCATTCGGTCCCGGTCGACGCGGATCCGTCCGCCTGGACGGAATTCTGTGAGGCCGTCGTCACCGGCCGTTTGACCATCCCCTCCGGACTGGCCGGCCGGTGGATCGCCGACAACAAGCTGTGTCTGGCCGTCATGTCCGATCCGAGGTTCGACTCCCTGTTCAAGCCGGAGGAGCGGCAGGCCATCAACGCGCTCGTGCCGTTCAGCCGCAGGTTCGGCGACGGAATCAGCAAGACCGAGGTGCTGGCGAGTCGCGGCGAGCTTGTGGCCAAGCGCGCCTACGGAACGCAGGGGCGGTATGTGGTCGTGGGCCGGGAAGTGACGGCGGAGCGCTGGCAGGACCTGATCCGGAACGAGGCGGGAGGCGACTGGCTCTTCCAGGAGTACGTGCCCACCGGGTCCGTCGGATCGAGTACCGGCGAGCGGTACCGAGACCTCTCGCCCTGCGTCGTCGACGGGGAGATCTGGGGATACGCCTCGCGGATCAGCGGCAATGCCTTGATGAACGTGGCTCAGGGAGGTGCCCGCCAGCCCGTCTTCACGGTCGTACAAGCGGAGGACACTGGCGCTGGGGGCGAGTCGTGAACCCCGCGCTGACCGAGACGGAAGCCGCAAGTCCGTTCACGGCGGCTCATCTGTCCCTCGTCGATCCCGACCATGAGGTGAGCGCCCTGCGGCGGTCCCTCGGCGAGGTTCCGTTCACCTGGGACTCGCATATCCCGCTGGCGCCGATCGTCCTGCGCCGTGAGCTGTACCGCGCCATGACGGACTCGGCGGTGCGCATCCTGGACCTGCTGGACGACGCGGCCCGACGGTTGGGACGCACACCGGCCGAGCGGCTGCGCGCGCTCGGCGTCGATCCCGAGCCGTATCTGGCGGAGAACCCGTTCTTCCTGGACGACCGCGGCGAATCGGACCTGGCTGCCTGCCTCGCCCGCCCCGACGTGCTGATCACCGAGCAGGGGCCCAAGTTCATCGAGTTCAATGTCAGTGCCTCGATCGGCGGCATGGTGCAGACGCATCTGCTGACCGGGCTGTGGGGAGCCGGCGCCTCTGCCGCAGCTGCCGCAGCTGCCGCAGCTTACCCTGAGCCGCTGTCGGCAGTGGCGGCTCTGCTGGTGCGGCTCTCGCGAGATCTCGGCACCGATCCCACCGTCGCGGTGCTGGGCATCACCGAGCACTACGCCCGGCCGAGCCGTGCGGCCTTCCAGATCGAAGCCGCCCACCTGCGCCGCAACGGCGTCGACGCGCGCGTCTTCGACCCGGACGAGCTGGCCACGGAGCTGGCGCGGCGCCGCGGCTTCGGGTGGCGGACGGCCCTGCGGCGCAACGGTGCCTTCCGCTGGCGATCGTCTCCGTTCGGCACCCGGCCTCTGACTGAGCTGATCAGCCGTGGCTGCCTCCTGCTGGCCCCGCAGTCCTCGTACATCCTCGCCGACAAGCGACTGCTCGCCGACCTCTCCGCGGGACCGGAGTGGATGTCGCAGGCTTCCCAGGAGCTCGTTGCCGCCCGGGTGCCCTGGACCCGCAGGGTGGCGGCAGGACCGGTCACCTACCAGGACCACGATGAGGACCTGCCGAACCTGCTGGCCAAAGCAAGGACGCGGTTCGTCCTCAAGCGCGCGACGGGCCGAGCAGGAACAGAGGTCTGCGTGGGCCGGGCCACGGCGCCCGCCGCCTGGGAAGCCGCGATCGGCCAGGCCGTGCGGGCCGGGGACTGGGTGGTCCAGGAATACCTCCAGTCCTGCGCCGCGAAGGTGCCCCTGGCCGACATGCGCAGCGGCGAGGTCGATGTGGTTTCCGTGACGCCCGTACTCGGCCCGTTCATCATCGACGGAAGCCCGGCAGGGTGCTACGTGCGGCACACCGGTGGTCACGACACGCACGTGATCAGCGCGAGCACCTCCCAGGCGCTGCGCAACATCGCTTTGGAGGGCCGGGCATGAGTTCCGGGCAGCGCGATCCGCGCACGATCCGCGATCCGCGCACGATCGTGGCAGTCATGCGGGAGGAGCTGGCCGGCCTTCCCTACTCCTTCGCCCCGTACTGCCCCTTGGAACCGGTGCTCCTGCCGCCCGAAACCCTGAGCGAGCTCGCCCTGGTGTCCGGACAGTTGATGGACCTGCTGATCCGGGTCGCGCTGCACACCGTCCGAACGAGTCCGTCCGTTGCCGTCGGCGGCTACGAAGGCCTGCGGGAACTGTTGCAGAGCCAGGAGATCGAGGAGCGGCACACCGGTCTGATGGCCAGGCCGGACGCGTTGATCACCGAGGACGGTTCGAAGTTCGTGGAGTTCAACATCACCTCGACGATCGGGGGGATGTTCCACACGCGGGCGCTGACTCGGGCGTGGCGCATGACCGCACCGGATTCCTGGCACTTCCCCGGGGCGGACACGGTCACCGCGTTCGCCGAAGCCGTCCTGAAGGCGTGCGCGCTCCGCGGAGCCGAGCGGCTGGTGATCCTCGGCAACCCGAAGCAGGGCCTCGATCCGAACTCGCGCCTCTACTCGGAGCAGGTGAGCGCGCTCACCCGCCACGGGCTCGAGACCAGGTACCTGACGTTCCACGAGTTCGCACGATGCGGCCACCGTTTCGGAGCGCGCACAGCGGTGCTCGTCCGATCCGGCCCGGAGACCTGGCGGAAGGCCGGCTTCGACGCCCGACTGCTCCGAGAGGTCATCGAGGCGGGAGGCCTGCTCATCTCCCCGGTGATCTCACGGCAGGCGGCATCGAAGACGACCCTCGCCCTGCTCTCGCAGGAGCCGCAGTGGCTGACCGGACAAGAACGTGCCCTGGTCCGGCGCCACGTGCCCTGGACCCGGCCGGTGGGTACCGGCCACATCACCTTCCGCGGCGACCGTGCCGCGACCGACGTCCTGTTGAAGCGCCACAAGGACCGGTTCGTGCTGAAGAAGGCCGGCGGACGGGCCGGCCAGGAAGTCCATGTCGGATTGCAGCGGCCCCCCGAGGCCTGGGCGCGGGACGTACGGCTGGCCCTGGCCGACGGTGACTGGGTGGTCCAGGAGTATGTCGCCTCCGCCACGGTTCGAACCAGGGTTCTGGACATGGCCGATGACGCCGTCTTGGACGTCGACGTCGCACCGGTCGTCGGCCACTACCTGTTCGACGGCGAGGCCACTGGCTGCATGGCGCGCTACAACGTCCACGACCCGGTGGGGAAGATCGGTGTCGCGGTCAGCGGTGCGATACGCAACGTCGCGGCCGGCGCGGCGGCAGGGCCGGTCGGGCCGGTCGGGCCGGTCGGCCGCCGCACGGCCGCGACCGCCGATGGGCCGCTCTGATGTCGAGCAGGCCCGTCTCCCTGTGGCGTCAGCGTGACTTCCGGCTGCTGTGGGGCGGGTCGCTGGTCAGCGAGATCGGATCCTCGGTCACCACCATCGCCCTGCCGTTGGCCGCGGTCGAAGTGCTCCGGGCGAGCACCTTCCAGGTGGCCATGCTGTCCGCCGCGACCTCTGCGGCATTCCTGTTGGTGGCCCTGCCCGCCGGTGTGCTGGTGGACCGGGCAGCGAAACGTCCGCTGATGCTCGCCTCCGACCTGCTGCGCGCCGTATTGCTGGCAGCCGTTCCCATCACTGCGGCACTGGGGGTGCTGAGCCTGCCCATCCTGTATGCCGACGCCGTTCTCACCGGAGTCCTCACGGTCGTCTTCGACGTCGCCTATCAGAGTTTCCTGCCGACGCTGGTCGGCCGAGACCGCCTGGTCGAGGCGAACAGCAAGTTCGGCCTACCCTCGTCACTGTCCAACGTCATCGGCCCCAGCCTCGGTGGTTCACTTGTGGCCGCGGTCGGTGCGGCGCAGGCCGTGGTGGTGGATGCGGCGTCCTATGTGGTCAGCGTGTGCACGCTGGCCATGATGCGGACACGCGAGCCGACGAAGCGGACGACCCCCACGCGGACCACATCATCGGTCCGCCAGGACATCGCGGCCGGGTTGTCCTTCGTGGCCCGCCACACGCTGCTGCGTCGTGTGGTCGCCTGCACCGCGTCCTCGAACCTGTTCAATTCCATGCGGACCGCGATCACCGTGGTCTTCCTGGTCCGGGTGCTGCACGCGGCTCCGGGCACCATCGGGCTCGTCTACATGCTCGGCAGCGCGGGCGGAGTGGCGGGCGGCTTCCTGGCCGGCCCGTCGGCCCGCGTCCTGGGCTCGGCGAGGGCGCTCTGGCTGGGAAAGCTGGCCCTGGGCTGGATGGTGCTCGCGATTCCCCTGGCACGGCCCGGGCACGGAGTGTTCCTGGTGTCCTTCGGGGCATTCGTCTCCAGCTTCTCGGTCGTGGTCTTCAACGTGTCCTCGGTCAGCTACCGCCAAGCCGTCTGCCCGCCGGAGCTTCTCGGACGGATGAACGCGAGTATCCGCTGGATCATCTGGGGGACGATGCCGCTGGGCGCGGTTCTCGGCGGGACGCTGGCGACCGCGTTCGGGATCCGGGCCACGTTGACCGTCGCCGTGCTGGGCTCCTGGCTCTCCGTCCTGTGGATCGTGGCATCGCCCCTGCGGGGAATGCGGACCATTCCTGTTCACAGCGCGTACAGCCCTGTGGCCGATTCTCAGGCCGACTCGACGGCGTAGCCCGTGATCAGTGCGCTGATGATGTCCGTCAGCCGTGGCTCGACGTCCACGACCGCGTGGGACAGGGCGGGGTCGGACTCGTAGAACGCGCGGAGCGTCGTGGTCGGCGCGGCCATCTGCCACAGCGCCCCGGCCATCGCCGTCGCGACCGTCACCACGCTGCGCGCCTGGTCCAGCCGCAGCGGTGTGAGGGTGCACAGGAGGACGCCGACCTGCGTGGTCGCGCCGGTGGCGACGGTCTTGAACTCGCGGATCCGCTCCGTGGAGACGTTGCGTTCCAGGTTGAGCGGGGTGTGCGCGAGCAGGTCGCAGAACAGCGGCCGGTCCGTGAGCGAGCGGGCGAGGGTGGCGGCGATCTCCTGCGCGCTCCACTGCCCGCCGCCGGCGGCGGGCTTGTCGAACAGCTTGGGCACCGCGGCCAGCCACTCGGTCCAGGCGTCGGCGGCGAGTTGGAGGAACACGTCCTCGCGCGTCTCGAAGTACCGCAGGATCGCCGACTTGTGCATGCCGACGGCGTCGGCGATGGCGCTCATCGTGACCTCCCGCACGCCCTGTTCGGCGGCGAGCCGGGCGGCGGTGTCCATGATCGCCTGCTGCCGCGCGCGCTTGGCCTCGGGGGTCCGGGCCCGTTCGAACTCGAAATCGGTCACCGCTCCACCTTACGCCTTGCGCAACCGGGTAGTGCAGTCGGGCGGTCGGGGTCATCTTTAGCACAACTAGGTTGCGCTAATAACGAAACCGTGTTGTAGTAGAGCCATGAACACGCAGACGAACCCCAGCACCTGGCTCATCACCGGCTCCTCCCGCGGCTTCGGCCGCGCCCTGGCCGCCGCCGCCCTCCGGGCCGGCGACCGCGTCGTGGCCACCGCCCGCAAGCCCGAACAGCTCGCCGACCTGGCGGCCGAGTACGGCGACCGGATCCTGGCGGTGGCGCTCGACGTCACCGACCCGGCCGCCGCCGAGGCCGCGCTGGCCGCCGGCGTCGAGCGGTTCGGACGGATCGACGTCGTCGTCAACAACGCCGGATACGCCGACCTCTCGCCGGTCCAGACCACCGCCGAAGCCGACTTCCGGCGCCAGTTCGACACCAACTTCTGGGGCGTCTACAACGTCTCGAAGGCCGCGCTCCCGCTGCTGAAGAAGCAGGGCGCGGGCCTGGTGATCCAGTTCTCCTCGGTCGGCGGCCGGGTCGGCGGCACCCCCGGGCTCGGCTCGTACCAGGCGGCCAAGTTCGCCGTCGACGGCCTCACCCGGGTCCTGGCCGCCGAGACCGCGCCGTTCGGCATCCGCTACCTGACGGTCGAGCCCGGCGGGTTCGCGACCGACTGGGCCGGATCCTCGATGGGCGGCGCCGAGATCCCCGAGGAGTACCTCGACACCGTCGGGAAGATGTCGGACCGGCTGCGCGGCGGCACCACGCAGGTCGGCGACCCGGAGCGCGCCGCCGAGATCCTCGTGCGCATCGTGCACGCCGGCACCGTGCCCACCCACCTCGTGCTGGGGGCCGGTGCGGTGCGGCTGGCCCTGGACTACTCCCGGGCCCAGATCGCCGAGGCCGCAGCGTGGCAGGCGGTGTCGAGCTCGGCGGACGCCGGCGCCGAGTACCCGGTGGACCTGCCCGACCTGCCCGACCTGCCCGACCTGCCCGACTTGCCCGACTTGCCCGACCTGCTCGAGGCGAGGCAGTAGCGGCGATCTACGAACAGAACCGATGGAGAAGATCGGCAGGATCGAGGAGAAGGACATGCAACAGCAGTTCACCGACAAGGTCGCCCTCGTCACCGGCGCGGGCTCGGGCATGGGGCGCGCCACCGCGATCCTGCTCGCCGAACGGGGCGCCGCCGTCACCGTCGTGGGGCGCCGCGAGACCAAGCTCGACGAGGTCGTCGCCGAGATCACCGCCGCCGGCGGCCGGGCCCTGGCTGTCCCCGGCGACGTCAGCCGCCCCGAGGACGTCGAGCGCGCGGTGGCCCGCACTGTGGCGGAGTTCGGCGCACTGCACTACGCCGTGAACAACGCCGGGGTGTCCGGCCACTTCGTCCCCCTGCCCGAGATGACCGTCGAGCAGTGGCACCGTACCATCGACATCGACCTCAACAGCCTGTTCTACGGCCTCAAGTACGAGACCCCGGCGATCCTGGAGGCCGGCGGCGGCGCCGTCGTCAACATATCCAGCGTCTTCGCCGACCGCGGCGGACCCACTCCCGAGTACTCCAGCGCCAAGCACGGGATCCGCGGCCTGACCCGTTCGGCCGCGATCGAGTTCGGCCCGCGCGGCATCCGGGTCAACGAACTCCAGCCCGGTGTCATCGACACCGAGATGACGCAGGGGAACCCCGAGGGCGCCCAGAAAGTCGCGGACACCGGCATCCCGCTGCGGCGGACGGGTACCGGCCGCGAGATCGCCACCGCTGTCGCGTTCCTGCTCTCCGATGATGCTTCCTACATCAACGGCAGCCATCTGGCCGTCGACGGCGGGTTCCTGGCCTAAGTCGTCATTCCGACCCTCACCTCCGCGCGCTGTCAGGCCTACGGTCGTAGGATGCCTGCCGAATTCACCGGCGGGCATACCTGCGTAGGACACGGACAACCAGGAAGAAGGCTGACAGCGGATGCCGGACTTCGGCGCGTACCAGTACGAGATCTACTTCGACGGGCTCCGAGGGGTGGTGCCCCGCTTCCCGATGGCCTACGAGGGCTGGGAAGCCGGCGCACAAGCCGCGATGACCCCGTCGGTGTGGTCCTACGTGGCCGGCGGCGCCGGGGACGAGCACACCCAGCGGGCCAACGTCGCCGCCTTCCTGCGCCACGCGCTGATCCCGCGGATGTTCGTCGGCGCCGCCCAGCGCGACCTGTCGGTCTCGATGTTCGGCCTGACCCTGCCCTCGCCGCTCATGATGGCGCCGGTCGGCGTGCTCGGCCTGTGCTGCCAGGACGGACACGGCGACCTCGCGGCGGCGCGCGCCGCCGCGCAGACCGGCGTGCCGATGATCGCCTCGACGCTGTCCGTGGACCCGATGGAGCAGGTCGCCGCCGAGTTCGGACAGACCCCCGGCTTCTACCAGCTCTACACGCCCACCGACCGCGATCTGGCCGCGAGCCTGGTGAGCCGGGCCGAGGCCGCCGGGTTCAAGGGCATCGTGGTCACCCTGGACACCTGGGTCACCGGCTGGCGGCCCCGGGACCTGTCCACCTCCAACTTCCCGCAGCTGCGCGGGCACTGCCTGGCCAACTACACCAGCGACCCGGTCTTCCGCGCCGCGCTGGCCAAGACGCCTGAGGAGGATCCGGGCGGGGCCGTGCTGCACTGGGCCGGGGTCTTCGGCAACCCCCTGACGTGGGACGACCTGCCCTGGCTGCGTTCGCTCAGCTCGCTGCCGCTGATCGTCAAGGGCCTGTGCCACCCGGAGGACGTGCGCCGGGCGCGCGACGGGGGAGTGGACGGCATCTACTGCTCCAACCACGGAGGCCGCCAGGCCAACGGCGGTCTGGCCGCCCTGGACGCGCTGCCTGAGGTGGTCGAGGCCGCCGACGGACTGCCGGTGATCTTCGACTCCGGGGTGCGCAGCGGCGCGGACGTCGTCAAGGCCCTGGCCCTGGGCGCCAGCGCGGTCGCGGTCGGCCGCCCGTACCTGTACGGGCTGGCCCTCGGCGGCCTCGACGGCCTGGTGCACGTCCTGCGTGCCCTGCTGGCCGAGACGGACCTGCTGATGGCCGTCGACGGCTACCCGAGCCTGGCCGATCTCACGCCCGATGCGCTGCGCGGCGTCGCCGGGTAGCCGGGTAGCCGATCCTCTGCTCAGCCGCGCGGATCCACCAGTCCGACGTCATAGGCGATGATCACCGCCTGCACCCGGTCGCGGGCGCCGATCTTCGCCATGGCGCGGCTGACATGCGTCTTCACCGTGGACTCCGAGAGGTGCAGGCGCTGCGCGATCTCGGTGTTGGTCAGCCCGGCCGCCACCACGCGCAGCACCTCCAGCTCCCGCTCGGTCAGCGCGCTCAGCCGCGGATCCTCGGCCGCGCGCCGTTCGCCGCCGGGCATCGCCTTGGCGAACGCGTGCAGCAGCCGCCGGGTCAGCGCCGGGGCGACCACCGCGTCGCCCACGGCCACCGCCCGGATCCCGGCCAGCAGCTCGTCCGGGCGGGCGTCCTTCAGCAGGAACCCGCTGGCCCCGGCCTGCAACGCGGCGTACACGTACTCGTCGAGGTCGAACGTGGTCAGCACCAGGACCCGCGAGCGGCCGCCGGAGGCCGTGATCCGCCGGGTCGCCTCGATCCCGTCCATCCCCGGCATGCGGATGTCCATCAGCACCACGTCCGGGGTCAGCTCCGCGGTCCGGCGCACCGCCTCGATCCCGTTCTCGGCCTCGCCGGCCACGCTCACGCCGGGCTCGGTCTCCAGCACCATGCGGAAACCCATCCGCTGCAAGGGCTGATCGTCGACGATCAGGACACTGGTCATCGCCCCGGTCACGCCTGCCCGGCCGGAACCAGCGGGAACTGGGCGGCGACCGTCCAGCCCCCGGCCTCGTTCGGCCCGGCCTCGGCCCGGCCGCCGGCCAGCGCCGCCCGCTCGCGCACCCCGGCCAGGCCCTGCCCGCCGGCCCGCGCCGAGGCGGGCACACTCCGGGCCGCCCCCGCCGGGCCGCTGTCGGCCACGCTCATCCGCAACGACTCCGCATCCGCCTCGATCACCACGTCGACGCTGGTGTCGGGCCCGGCGTGCTTGAGACTGTTGGTCAGTGACTCCTGCACGATCCGGTAGATCGCCGACTGCAGGCTGCGCGGCAGCGCCGCGGTCTCGCCGCTGGCCCGGCACGACACCCGCGGCCCTGCCGAGCGCGTGCGCTCCAGCAGGTCCGAGATGTCGGCGACACCGGGCTGCGGAGCGAACGCTTCCGGGCCGAGGCCGCCGAAGCCGCCCGCACCGCCGAAGCCGCCCGCACCGCCGAGGCTGCCCACGCCCCCGATGCCGCCCAAGCCGCCCAAGCTCCCCGCGCCCCCGATGCCCTCGATGTCCCCGGGCCCGTCACGGCTCTCCTCGACCCGGTCCTCGCGCAGCGCGCCCAGCGTGCGCCGCAGATCGGCCAGCGACTGCCGGCTGGTCTCGGCGATCAGCTCGAACACCTCCCGGCCCCGATCCGGATGCGCCTGGACCTGGCGCGCGCCGCCGTCGGACAGCCCGATGATCACCGCCAGGCTGTGCCCGACGATGTCGTGCGTCTCCCGGGAGAACCGGGCCCGCTCGGCCAGCACCGCCAGCCGGGCCCGCTGCTCGCGCTCCTGCTCGGCGTGGTCCGCGCGCTCGGCCAGCGCCGCCAGCTGGGCCTGCCGCTCGCGGGCCATCAGACCCAGCGCCGCGCTGGCCACGATCCCGGTGGCCAGGAAGAACAGCGAGACCAGGATCGGGCCCTGCACCGGCGCCATCCGGTACACCAGCACGACCAGGCTCGGCACGATCGCGGCCAGCGCCACCCGCAGCGTGGTCATCGAGCGGTATCCGGCCACCGTGTACAGGCAGACCATCCAGCTGATGTCGCTGGCCGAGCTCAGGGCAGCGGCCCACTCCACGGTGCAGGACACGAGCACCACCGAGTACACGGCCACCGGCGCCGCACGCCGCCAGATCAGCGTCGCGGACGACACCACGGAGGTGACCGCCAGCAGCGGGGAGGCGTGCAGCAGTTCCGAGCCCTGGCCGGCCTGCGCGGGCAGCAGCGTGAGCAGGAAGACTGACAGGGCCAGGACCACGTCCTGCCGGTAGGGATGCCCGCGGAACGCCGCCTGGACCCGGCGTGCCGCCCTCGGCCATTCGAAGCCGGGCGTGACGGGTCTGGGTGCTGCCGAGGGGTCCGGCGCCGGATCGGCCGCTGGGGCCGCCGCCGTCGTAGCAGCTGTCGCGGTCGTCGCGCCCGCGGCCGTCGCAGATCCCGCAGTCGTAGCGCTGCCGTGCCTCACCAGGAGGTCCACCATGGTTCTCCGTCACCTCCGGATGGCCGATGAGCTGGCCCGAAGCACGACGATAGTCGAAGGCGCGAGTACCCGTCGTCCGCCTTGAGGATGGGCCGGGCCCGGTACCGCGGTGCCACACGTCCGGGCGAATCCGGCACCCGGGGACGGCGATCGGCCGTTCGCTCGTCCCTAGGCTCGAATCCCGGGCCCGGCCGCAGCGTCGGCTCCGAGCGGCTATATGGAGCCGCGTCCCGGCGCCTGGCGTGGAGAGGAACAAGGACGATGAAGCAAGCTGTGCTGGAGGGCGGCGGCACCGCCGAGCGGGGCTTCTTCCCCGCTCTGGGCCGCTGGGTCGCGCACCACCCGTGGCGGGTCATCGCGGCGTGGGTGGTGGCCGCGGTGGCGGTCGTCGGCTTCGCGCCGAAACTGGCCACCACCACCGACGAGGCCAGCTTCCTGCCCAGCCACTACGAGTCGGTCCAGGCGCTGAACCTGCAGGAATCGGCGTTCCCGCAGGCCGCCGCCCCGGCCGCGATGATCGTGCTGGAGCGCGCCGACGGCGCCCCGCTCACCGCCGCGGACTCGGCTGCGGTGAGCGCGCTGTCCGCCAAGCTCCAGGCCGCGCACATCCCGGACGTCACCGCGCTCCAGGTCGGCCAGCCCGCGCCGAACAAGACGCTGCAGACCATCGGCGTGCAGATGCCCACCGACAACGACCCGCAGCTCAAGGCGCAGACCGACGCCGTGAAGGCGCTGCGCACGCAGGTGCAGTCCGACCTTTCCGGCACCGGCCTGAAGGGCGGCATCACCGGCACCGCCGCGCAGACCCTGGACTCCCAGTCCTCCGGCAACAAGGCCGAGGCGCTGATCGGCGTGGCGACCATCGGCCTGATCCTGGTCCTGCTGCTGATCATCTTCCGCAGCCCGGTGGTCGCGCTGCTGCCGATCATCACCATCGGCGTGGTCTCGCAGATCGCCGACGGCCTGATCGCCTGGGCCAGCAAGGCCTTCGACCTGAAGACCGACAGCTCGGTCACCTCGATGCTGATCGTGGTGCTGTTCGGCGTCGGCACCGACTACATCCTGTTCTTCATGTTCCGCTACCGGGAACGCCTGCGTGCCGGGGACACTCCGAAGGAAGCCGTGGCCGGCGCCGTCACCCGGGCCGGCGAGGCGATCGTCTCGGCGGGCGGCGCGGTGATCGTCTCCTTCATGGCCCTCACCCTGTCCACCCTCGGCCTGTTCCGCTCCCTGGGCCCGGCCCTGGCCATCGCCGTCGCGGTCACCCTGGTCGCCGGGCTGACCCTGATCCCGTCGGTGGTCTCACTGCTGGGCACCCGCGTGTTCTGGCCGTCCAAGGCCTGGCGCGTCGAGCCGCGCGGCGCGCGCTTCGCGGCGATCGGCCGCGGCATGGGACGCCACCCCGCCCGCTTCGCCGCGGTCTCCGGCGTCCTCATGGCCGCCCTGGCGATCGCCGCCTTCAGCTTCCGCCCGACCTTCGACCTGTCCAGCGGCTCCACCGCCAAGAGCTCGGAGTCCACGGTCTGGCAGAAGAACCTGCAGGATGCCTCCTCGGCCGGCGCCACCATGCCCAGCCAGGTGATGCTGCGGTCCACCAGCGGAGCGAAGCTCACCGAGGACGAGTTGGCCTCCTACGGCGGGACCCTGGCCAAGATCCCGGGCGTGGCCCAGGTGTCCACGCCGTACCCGAACGGCACCGGCACCGTGGCGCTGTACTCGGTGACCCTGGACCACGACCCGTCCTCCTCGGCCGCGATCGCCACGGTCAAGGGCCCCCTGCGCACCACCGCGCACCAGGCCGCCCCGGCCGGCACCACGGCCCTGGTCGGCGGCACCACAGCGGTCTTCGTGGACATCAACAAGGCGGTGAACCACGACTACGCGGTGGTCTTCCCGGTTGCCGCGATCATCATCACCCTGATTCTCGGCCTGGTCCTGCGCGCGGTGGTGGCGCCGCTGTACCTGATGGCCTCGGTGGGCCTGGGCTTCGGCGCCACCCTCGGCGCCACGGTGCTGCTGTTCCAGAACTCCGGCGGCAACAACGGCCTGATCTTCATGCTCCCGGTGATCATGTACATGTTCGTGGTGGCCCTCGGCACGGACTACAACATCCTGATGATCACCCGCCTGCGCGAAGAAGCCCGCGCCGGCCGCGACCCCCGGGCGGCGGCCGCCGAAGCGGTGCGCCACGCCGGCCCGACCATCGGCGCGGCCGGCCTGATCCTGGCCGGCTCGTTCGCCTCGCTGATGCTGGCCGGCCAGTCGACCCTGACCCAGATGGGCTTCGCGATCTCGGCGGGCATCGCGATCGCCGCGTTCGTGATGTCGATGTTCTTCACCCCGGCCATCACCGCCCTGGTCGGCCACGCCGCCTGGTGGCC
This sequence comes from Catenulispora sp. GP43, assembly GCF_041260665.1. Classification (NCBI taxonomy): domain Bacteria; kingdom Bacillati; phylum Actinomycetota; class Actinomycetes; order Catenulisporales; family Catenulisporaceae; genus Catenulispora; species Catenulispora sp. GP43. Next base: position 211,012 of record NZ_JBGCCT010000008.1, read on the forward strand.
CGGCCGCGCCGACGCGGCCCGCACCCCGGCGACGCGCGGCGAAGCCGGGGAGCCGGAGTACGGAGCGGCGGGGGCTTCGTCGCGGCGGTAGAACTCGCCGCCCTCGCAAGCGAATCGCCGTCTGCGCGCCATCTTCGAACACTGCTACTATCGAGCATAGGTTGACGGCACACACCCCCCGAGTGCTGGATCAGCCGATGTGGAGAGTCCCGTGGCGGCTGTGTACCGCCACGGGACTCGTTCCTTCCGGCCCGCCGAAAACTGTCGCCGGTAGTAGACGCGACGACGGTCGCAGAGCCCTGGCTTTGTTCTGGGTGCCGGCATTCGGGCTGTTCGGGACCGTCCACCGTTTCTCCTGAGCCGGCGCCCCGGCTGCCCGGCTCACGCCGACTGCGCCGACTACCCCGACTACCCCGACTCCCGCCGCACCACCGCCGGATCGAACAGGATCCGCTGCGCCCCGCGCGGCACCGTCCCGTCCAGCCGGCCCAGCAGCAGCCGCCCGATCGCCTCGCCCTGCTCCCGCGGGCGGATCGACACCGTGGTCAGCGGCGGCGTGGTCAGCGCGGCGATCTCGATGTCGTCGAAGCCCATCACGGCCACGTCCCGCGGCACCCGCGCCCCGTGCGCCTTCGCGCCGTCCAGCGCGCCGAGGGCGACCACGTCGTTCGTGCACAGCACCGCGTCCGGCGCCTGCGGCAGCGCCAGCAGCCGCCGCATCGCCCGGGCGCCGCCGTCGCGGCTGATCTGCTCACGCACCACCAGCGACGGCGTGAACGCCATGCCCGCCTCGCGCAGCGCGCGCCGGTAGCCCTGGACCCGGTTGGCGGGGGCGCCGACGCGCTCGGCGCCGGTGATGAAGGCGATGCGGGTGTAGCCGCGCCCGAGGAGGTACTCGGCGGCCATCGCGCCGCCGGCCACGTCGTCGGAGCTGACCACGTCGATGCCGGGGCGTGCGGTGCGCCCGCCCAGCAGGACCACCGGGATGCCGGCCTCGGCCGCGGCGGCGACCCGGCGGTGGTCGGTCTGGTAGCCGGCGAAGGCCAGGCCGTCGACGCGGCGGGTGATCATCTGCTGGACCGCCGCGTCCTCGGCCGCCGGGTCGGCGTCGGTGCTGGTGACCAGGACCTGCGAGCCCGCCGGGCCCAGGACGTCCTGCAGCCCGCGCGCGATCTGCGGGTAGAACGGGTTCGTGATGTCCGGGATCACCAGCGCCACGGTGTCGGTGCGCTGCAGGCGCAGGCCGCGGGCCAGCCGGTTGGGCTCGTAGCCGAGCTCTGCGATCACCGTCCGGACCTTCGCCGTGGTCGCCGCCGACACCGGCCGCTGACCGGACAGCACGTGCGAGACCGTCGTGATGCTGACCCCCGCCCGGGCGGCGACGTCGGTGATGCCGACGTGCCGCCGGCGGCCCTGCTGCGCCACTGGGCTCTCCGCTCTCTTCCTCGTCTATTCCTCGTTGACACCTTCGCAGACCTCGTGCGACGCTACCGGCGCCACGATACAAAACGTTTTGCATCGCTTCAAGCCCGGGGAGAGGCCAGTGACCGACCCGAACCGCCTGCTCGACGCCTCCGGCGCCCTCCCGCAGGCCCAGCCCCCGTGGCCGGCCCGCGATGCCCTGCGCATCACCGGCGTCCGCGCCATCGTCACCGCGCCGGAGGGCCAGCCGCTGGTGGTGGTGCGCGTCGACACCTCCGAGGACGGCCTGTACGGCCTGGGCTGCGCCACCTTCACCCAGCGCTACGCCGCGGTGGCCGCCGCCGTCGACGAGCACGTCGGACCGCTGGCCGTGGGCCGGCACCCGGCCGACATCGAGGACATCACCCGCCTGATCCACTACTCCGCCTACTGGCGCAACGGACCGGTGCTCAACAACGCCCTGTCCGGCCTGGACCAGGCACTGTGGGACATCGCCGGCAAGCGCGCCGGCATGCCGGTGTACGAACTGCTCGGCGGACGCAGCCGCGCGGCCGTCGAGGTCTACTCGCACGCCGCCGGCGGCAGCATCCAGGACACCCTCGACGAGGCCGAGCAGCTGCTGTCCGAGGGCTACCGCAACATGCGCCTCCAGGTCGGCGGCCCGGGCCTGGGCACCTACGGAGCGCCGGGCACCCCCGGCGGCTACCCGCGGTCGCCGCATCCGGACGGCTGGGCCGTCGAGCAGTACCTGCGCGACGCCCCGCGGCTGTTCGCCGCCGCCCGCGACCGGCTCGGCGACGGCGTGAACCTGATGCACGACGTCCACAGCCGCCTCACCCCCAAGCAGGCCGTGGTCCTGGCCCGCGCCCTGGAGCCCTACCGGCTGTCGTTCCTGGAGGACGTCATCGCCCCCGAGCTCTACGACCGCCTGCCCGAGGTCCGTGCCGCCTCCCCGGTCCCGATCGCGGTGGGCGAACAGCTCGGCTCGGTACCCGACGCGGTCCGGATGGTCCGCGACGGCGGCGTCGACCTGCTGCGCCTGCACACCTCCGCGGTCGGCGGCCTCACCCCGACCCGCAAGATCGTCGCCCTGTGCGAACTGCTCGGCGTGCGCACCGCCTTCCACTCCCCGGCCGACGTCTCCCCGGTCGGCGTCGCGGCGAACCTCGCCGTGGATATCAGCACCCCGGCCTTCGGCTACCAGGAGTCGCACACCTACAACGACGCCACCCACGAGGTCTTCCCGGGCACGCCGGTCGTGCGCGAGGGGCACCTGTACCCGTCGGAGGCGCCGGGGTGGGGCGTCGAGATCGACGAGCGTGCGGCCGCGAAGTTCCCGCCGGTGAAGTTCCTGCACGAGCGGTGGTCGGCCGGTGTGCGGCGGCCTGACGGCGGGCTGGAGGCTCCGTGAGCGTCGAGGTACCTGCGCCAGCTCCTCAGCGGGTCCTGGTGACAGGTGCCGCGGGCCTGGTCGGCCGGGTCGTCACCCGCGCCTTCGCCGACCACGGTGTGGCAGTGACCGCCCTGGTCTTGTCGGACCCCGGCGACCTGGCGGAGCTCGGCGCCGACCGGGTCGCGGTCGGCGACGCGGCCGACCCGGCCCTGGTCCGGCACGCCCTGGCCGACGTGGACGCGGTCATGCACCTGGCCGCCCTGCCCACCCCCAACCACGGCACCGCGCTGGAGGTGTTCGGCGGCAACACCCGCGCCACGTTCACCGTCCTGGAGGAGGCCGGCAACCTGGGCGTACGGCGCGCGGCGATCGCCAGCAGCCTGTCGATCCTCGGCCTGCCCTGGGCCCGCCGCACGCTGCACCCGATGTACGTACCCGTCGACGAGGACGCGCCACTGCAGATCGAGGACCCGTACGGCCTGTCCAAGCAGGTGGACGAGGCCACCGCGGCGATGATGGCCCGCCGCCACGGCATGGACGTGGTCGCCCTGCGCTTCCCCTTCATCAGCGACGCCGAACGCGCCGCCTACCGACTCCCGCTGCTCACCGACGACCCGGCGATCGGCGCGGCCGAGCTGTGGACGTATCTGGACGTGCGCGACGCGGCGGAGGCGGCGTGGCTGGCGCTGACTGTGCCGTTGCAGGGGTTCCACAAGGTGTTCGTAGCGGCGCCGGAAACCCTCGCGCCGTATCCGACTGCTGATCTGCTCGCGGAGTACCACCCCGACGCCGAGGTGCGCGCGCCGATGCCCGGGCGCGCCGCGCCGTTGGACCTGAGCGCGGCGAAGCGGCTGCTGGGGTTCGAGGCGCAGCACCTGGTCGCTGTCGAGCCGGAGCCGGAGCCGGAGCCGGAGCCGGAGCCGGAGCCGGAGCCTGAGTCCGAGTCCGAGCCCCGCCCCGAGCCCCGCTGAGGCGCGCGTAGCGAGTTGCCGGTCTGCGGCTGCTTCCTAGACTGGCCCCATGGCGCGGCTCAACGACGAAGTCGGCGCGCTGCTGCGCGAGTACGCCGACCTCATCCTGCTCAACGGCGGCAACGCTTTCCGAGCACGTTCCTACGAGAAGGCGGCGCGCTCGGTCGGGGGCTATCCGGGGGACCTCGCCCACCTGGACGAGGCAGGCCTGCGGGAGATCCCCGGCGTCGGCGACTCGACCGCCGACAAGATCAGCGAGTACCTGGCCACCGGCCGCATCGAGGCGCTGGAGGCCCTGCGCGCCAAGATCCCGCCCGGGGTCCGCGAGATCACGAACATCCCCGGCGTGGGACCGAAGACGGCTGTGCTGCTGTACCGCAAGCTCGGCATCAAGTCCGTCGACGAGCTGCGCGAGGCCGCCGACGCGGGCAAGCTCAAGGGGCTGCCCGGGCTCGGGGCGAAGACCGTCGAGAACATCCGGCAGGGCATCGACCAGCTGAGCCAGACCTCCGGCCGTACCCTGCTCAACACGGCCCTGGACCTGGCCGAGGACCTGGTCGCCGAGCTCGCCGGCGTCCCCGGCTGCAAGAAGTGCGACTACGCCGGCTCCCTGCGCCGGATGCGCGAGACGGTCGGTGACATCGACATCCTCGCCACCGCGACCGACTCCGCGCCGTTGATGGCGGCGCTCCTGGCACGCCCGGAAGTCGCGCAGGTGATCGGCAGCGGTACCACCAAGACCTCCATCCGGACGGATAAAGGCCTCCAGGTGGATCTCCGGGTCGTCCCACCTGCCGACTGGGGCGCCGCCCTGATCTATTTCACCGGATCGCGGGCGCACAACATCAAGCTGCGGGGACGTGCGGTGAAGGAGGGCCTGAAGCTCTCCGAGTACGGGCTCTTCGACGTGGAATCCGGCAAGAAGCTGGCCTCACGCACCGAGAAAGAGGTCTACAAGGCCCTGGACCTGCCCTGGATCCCGCCGACGCTGCGCGAGGACCGCGGCGAGATCGAGGCCGCCGCCACCGGCGACCTCCCCGATCTGGTCCAGCTCAAGGACCTCCGCGGCGACCTGCACACCCACACCAACCTCACCGACGGCCTGGCTCCTCTGGAACAGATGCTCGAAACCGCCGCGAACCTCGGCTACGCGTACTACGCCGTCACCGATCACGCGCCCGACCTGGTGATGCAGCGCATGACCGACGAAAAGATGCTCACCCAGCGCACCCAAGCCCGCGACCTGGACCGTACGTACAACGGCATGCGCATCCTCCACGGCACCGAACTCAACATCGACGCCAAGGGCGACGTCGACTGGCCCGCCGAGTTCTTGGCCGGCTTCGACCTGTGCGTGGCCTCGATCCATTCATCGTTCGGCCTGGACCGGGCCGCCCAGACCAAGCGCCTGATCCGAGCCTGCGAGAACCCGTACGTGAACATCATCGGCCATCCCACAACACGCCTCCTGGACCGCCGCCAACCCATCGACGTCGACTTGGACGCCGTCTTCGAGGTGGCTGCCCGTACTGGCACGGCGATGGAGATCAATGCTTCACCGCAGCGCTTGGATTTGAACGACGAGCAGGTCATGGCGGCCAAGCGCCACGGAGTGAAGTTCGCGATCAACAGCGACGCGCACTCGACGCTGGCGCTGGGGAACCAGCGGTTTGGCATCGCCACTGCGCAGCGGGGGTGGCTGACGAAGGATGATGTGATCAACACGTGGAGTTTGACGCGGCTGCGGGGGTTCTTGCGGAAGGCGGCGGCCGGCGGTTCGCGTGTTCACGATCGCGCGCCGGGCTGAGTCGCTGCGCGTGCGTCCGAGTCACTGCGGCTTGTGGTCGCCGTGTTCCGGGTCCCCCGAACAAAGTCCCCTCTATGGGATGCGGGATCCACCTGTCACACCGTGCTCGCCCACTGCCGACCGGCTCCCGTCCCACCCGCCGCCGCCCGCTCCGTCCCCCTCAACCCCCCACCGCCGCCGCCAAGTCGGCGATGATCTCGCTCGCCGCCACCGCCTCGATCCCGCCCAGCGGCAGTGCCTCGCTGCGGGCACCGCGCCGGCCGTGGCTGTCGGTGGGGCTGAGCCAGATGTCGGTGATGGTCTGCTGCGGGGTGTCGGCGAGGCGTCCTTCGCGGTAGCCGGGGCTGACGCGCACGATCAGGATCCGGTGTCCCGGCAGGCGGCGGCCGGTCGCGACCGTGCTGCCGGAGTCCCACAGGGCCGCGCCGCCCCAGCCGGGGGTGCGGTGCAGGGCCAGGAAGCGGTCGGTCGGGAGCCGGGTGTCGCAGAAGCGGTCCAGGCGGGTCGCCTCGCACTCGGACGGGGTCAGGGCGAAGGTGGGGCGGCCCACCTGCGGGAAGGGTTGGATGATCTCGTAGTCGTGGCAGATCTCGGCCCAGTGGCTGAGTTCGGCGGCCAGATGGACCGGGTGCACCACGCCGATCGTGCCGGTGCCGTCGTGGTGGTCCGGGCTCAGGGTGTGGCGTTCGTCGGCGACGTTGGCGAAGGTGCCGTCCTCGGCGATGCGGAAGGCCGCGTTCAGGGCTCCGTCGGTGTCGAATTCGCCCCAGACGATGCGCCGTCCCAGCAGGCGCAGCAGCGGGTGCTCGACGAACGCCGACCGGAACTCGCCTGCCGACCAGCGGCGGCCGGTCACCATCGCCTGCTCCAGGCGGGCGGCCTGGCGGACGGCGAACGTCTTCGCGTCCTTCTTCAGTGCGGTGAAGCGCCGCTGTGCCTCGGCTGCGAGTGCGGCGTCGTCCTTGGCGGACGGCTTCGGCAGCGTGGCGCGGCGTTTGCCGGTCTCGGCGCTGATGTACGGCGCCAGGTATTCGTCGAACGCGACGGTGAAGTGGCGGGCCCCGTAGTCCAGGGTGAGTGTGCCGTCCGGGCCGGCGCCCAGGTTCAGGACCAGTCGGTCCTCCAACTGGTCCGCGCTCAGCCCTCGTGCTGTGGCGGCCTTCGCCACACGCCGGGAGGCTTCGGCGCGCAGGGCGGTGAACGACGAGCGCTGCGATATGTCGTAGACCTCGCGCAGCCCCGCCTCGCCGCCCACGGCGATGAGCACGTCCAGCCCCGCCGCCGCGCGGGCCGAGCCGCCCTCGCCGGGCCAGGCGCGCACCAGCGGGGCGAGGCGCTGCGCGGTCTCCTCGTCGCCGAACCACAGCAGCGTGTCGAAGGCCCAGCCCAGCTTCTTGGTCGGATACCCCGCGCCGGCCCAGTTCTCGAACAGGCCCCAGGCGAACTCCGCCAGTGACGCGGTGTCGCAGGCCTCTTGCACGATCTCGATCCCGCCGTACGGGCCGACGTCCCGGTGCGAGGAGATGGTCAGCATCTGGACCACGAACCGCACCGCCGACGTCGGTAACGCCGCCTTGCGACCGGCCAGCAGAATCCTCGGCAGCGACGCCGGGTCGGCCCACAGGGGCACCGTCGGCATGGACTTGGGGAAGGTGTCCAGGCCGCGGCGGTCCAGCACCGCCTGCGTCGCGGCCGCCGCCTCCGGGCCGGTCTCGCCGGCGAGTGCCACGACGTCCGCCAAGCCCTCGCGGGCCACGAACCGCACCACGGCCTCGGCCGTCCGGCGCTCGGGGCCGGCCGTGCCGAGGGCGCAGACCAGCAGTTGGCGCACCGCCTCCTCGGGGTATCGCCGGAAGAAGACGTCGGCGGCCTCCGAGTACGGCGCGTACTCCGAGTGCAGCCACTCTGCCATGGTCTGCACAATCTTGCTCTGGTTCCCCGCCTCGGCCGGGGAAGGAGCCGGCTCGGGGATGGCGGCCGGGCCGGAAGTCTCCTGGGACGGCCAGCGGAAGAAGGGGGCCGGGGCCGGCAGGTTCTTCAGCGCGATCGGTTTGCCCGCCTTGCGATCCGTCCACGGTGGGACCACCAGGACGTGCGGCAGGTCGGCCGCTGCGGCGATGGGGATCGAGTCCTCGCTGCCCGTGGCGCTGTCGGATCCCAGCAGGCTGCGTACACGCTGCCGTGCTACCTCCGAGAGTCGCGGCAACTCCTCGCGCGCCACCTGGGGTCCGGCCGCGACATGCAGCCGCAGTACGTAGTCCACCTGCGTCGCCGGCTCGGCTTCGGCCAGCAGACGCAGCACCCGTCGGGGGAAGCGCTTGGCGGCCTCGAGCAGTGCCGCCTGTGCGTCCTTCGGGCCCAGCTCGCCGATCAGGGTATTGACAGCCAGGTCGCTCGGCAGCTTCGGCAGCAGGTTGAGCGCGTGCCAGCGATCGTGGGCCAGGCAGCCGATGAGGAACTCGTCGGCGCCGGCGTCGATCGCGGCCAGGAAGGTGCCCTCGGCGCGGCGGTCGTCGTTGACCCAGTTCCAGTCGCGGATCCGCCGGCCCAGCTCGCGGGCCTGGTCCCGGGTCGTGGAGGCGACCATCAGGAGCCTGGCGACGTAGTTGTCGAAGTCGCTGTCCGCGGTGTAGGCGGCGATGTCCGCCGTGCACCACTGCGGCCGCTCCAGTGCGAGCACCGCCATCGCGGCGCGGGACGCCGGGACCGGGTACTCGTCGCGCATCTTCTCCGCCACCGCGATGGCCTCGGCGTACTCCTCGTCGGTGGCCGAGCGGACCAGATCGAGCAGCCGCAGCATCAAGGGCCAGCGGCGGTCGGACAGATGGCTGTCGTAGAAGCTCTTGCGGCCCCAGTTGTGGCTGGCGAAGTTCTTGTCCTCGGCGCTGGTCGCGGCGAACGAGCGCACCGCCGCGGCCGGACCGTCCGCCGCGACGATGCGATCGATGCTGCGCCACGTCGCAAAGCCCTGAGGATCCACGGAGCCGGCCTTCGAGAACGGCTCGATGCCGGCCCGGTCGCAACGGTTCCGCCGGATGACTCCGTGCTGGAACTTGCGGGGCAGTTCGAACCGGTCTTCGGGATCCACGCTCATGCCCCGAGCCTAACGAGTGCGGCGCCGCTCAGCCGGTGGCGCAAGCCTGACTGTTGAGGCTGAACGAGGACGGCGCGGCCGTGTTCCCGGTGTGGGTGGCCTGGAAGCCGAAGCTGACTGAGGACCCTGGTGCGATCGCCCCGTTGTAGCTCATGTTCGTGGCGTTCACCGCGCCGGAGGACGGGCTTGTCGTCGCGTTCCAGCCGTTGGTGATGATCTGCCCCGGTGCCAGGGTGAATGCCAGGTTCCAGCCGTTGACCGCCGCCGATCCGGTGTTGGTGATGGTGATGTTCTCCGTCAGGCCGGTGTTCCAGGCGTCCACGGCGTCGCTCACCTTGCAGGCGGCGCCGCCGCCCGGCGACGGACTCGAGGACGTCGGCGAGGTCGGCGAGGTGGGTGAGGTCGGCGTGGACGAACTTGAGGTCACGCTCCCGCCCAGCGCACTGACCGCCGCGTTGTAGGCCGGCTTCGGCTGGTAGTTCTGGTCGTACATCGTCGCGGCGCCGTAGCCGGAGAAGGTGCCGGGGATCCAGGAGTCCGCATCGCCCACGCCCCACTGCGACACCCCGACGCACCGCGTGACCGCCAGGCAGTCCGACACGACCGTCGAGTAGTCGCTCGCCTGCTGCGCCAGGTTGGCGCTGGAGGCCGGCAGCTGGATCCGGTCGTCGAGCTCTGTCACCGCCACGTCCAGCCCGAGCGCGGCGAACCTGGCCATGTTCGCCTGCATCGTGGAGGGGACCTGGCCCAGGATGAAGTGGCTCTCCAGGCCGACCCCGTTGATCGGCACGCCTTGGGACAGCAGCGACTGTACCAACGAGTACATCGCGTTGCTCTTGGCGTTCTCGCCCTCGATGTTGTAGTCGTTCAGGTAGAGCTTGGCGTTCGGGTCGGCGGCGTGGGCCGTGCGCAGCGCGTCGGCGATGTACCCGGTGCCCATGGCGTTGTAGAAGGCGTCCTGGCGCAGCGTGCCGTCGTCGTTGAAGGGTTCGTTGACCACGTCCCAGGAGTAGACCTCGCCCTTGTAGTGCGTGGCCTCGGTGGCGATGTGGGTCTCCATCGCCGCCTGCACCTGGTTGCTCGGCAGGCTGGACACCCACGAGGGCAGCTGGCTGTGCCAGACGAGGTTGTGACCGCGTACTCGCATCGAGTGTGCCTGCGCGAAGGCGACCAGCGCGTCACCGGGGCCGAAGTTGAACGTTCCGTTCGAGGGCTCGGTGGTGTCCCACTTCATCTCGTTGCCGGGAGTCATCATGTCGAACTGCGACGTGGCGACCCCGACCAGCGTGGAGTTGTTCAGGTTCGACTGGACCAGCGCGGTGCCGAAGTACTTGCTCTTGGCTTCGGCCAGCTGCTTCAGCGAGGTGTCCGCGGACGCCGGTCTCACCAGGGCCAGGCTGCCGGCCAGTGCGGCACTGGCGACGACCGCCAGCGCGGCGGCCAGTCTGCGGTTGTACGTGCGGCTTTTGTGCGTGCGGTGGTGGTACGTGAGGCGGTTGTGCATGGGGCGTGCTCCTTCCAATCAATTCCTGGACAACGCCTGGTGATGGGGGAGTCCTCAGGTCCGGGACGAGGCTCGAACGGGTCAGAGTCTGCGTCCGCCGTTACGGGGTGTCAATCGTTATCGATATCGTTTTCGAGGGTTCGCTATCCTGGGCCGCGTGCAGACCGACCCGATCCCCTCGCGCGTGACCATCCGCGATGTCGCCCGGCATGCCGGCGTCTCGGTCGCGACGGTCTCCAAGGTCATCAACGACCGCTACGGCGTGTCCGCGGACACCACGGCCCGTGTCAAGGCCGTTATAGACGAGCTCGGATACGAGGCGAGCCTGGTGGCGCAGAGCCTGCGCAACCACCAGACCAACGTCATCGGGATCCTGGTGGCCGACCTTGAACCTTTCAGCGCCGAGTTGCTCAAAGGGGCCGGCGACGCGATCCGCGGATCGGGGTTCGAGCTCGTCGTCTACTCGGCCGGCGGCCGGGCCCGGGACCAGGTGGGCTGGGAGCGCCGCTACCTGTCGCGGCTGTCCGGCACGCTCGTGGACGGCGCCGTCCTGGTCACCCCGACCGTGGTGGACCTGCAGTACGGCGCCCCGGTCGTTGCTGTCGATCCGCACGCCGGCCCGGGCGGGCGCCCCACTGTCGACTCGGACAACCTGCGCGGCGCGCACGCCGCGGCCGAGCACCTGCTGGGCCTGGGCCACCGCCGGATCGCGATGATGACCGGCCGGCCCGACCTGCTCTCGGCGCAGCTGCGCGAGCAGGGCTTCCGGCAGGCGATGGCCGCCGCGGGCGTCCCGGTCGAGGAGGACCTGGTCCGGCTCGGCTCCTACGACCCGGACACCGCCGCCGAGCAGGCGGCCCGGTTGCTGGCCGGCCCCGACCGGCCGACCGCGGTGTTCGCCGCCAACGACCTGTCGGCGATCGCCACGATTGAGGTGGCGACGCGGATGGGGCTGCGGGTGCCGCAGGACCTGTCGGTGGTCGGATTCGACGACATCCCCGAGGCCACGCGCTGCACCCCGATGCTCACCACGGTCGAGCAGCCGATCCGGGAGATGGGGCGGCGCGCGGTGGAGCTGCTGATCGGTCTGATTCGCGGGGAATCCACACCGGAGGGCACCCACATCATGCTCCCGACCCGGCTGGTGGTCAGGGCTTCGACGGCGGAGCTTCGACGGTAGGGCGCGACCCGGCATCGCGCGCCTCGATTTGATAACCCTTTTAATAACGGTTTCGCTAAGGGGTTTACGAAGGGGAAACGTCTGCGTAATCTCAAGCCTCACCGAGCCCCGGCGGCCCGGTGAGAACGCCCTTGAGAATCGCTAGGAGCTTACCGAGATGCGACCCCGCCTGTCCGGCGACCTGCGCCGTGCCAACCGCGTGGAAGTGATGCGGAGCTTTTACGGCGGCCGGACGCTGACCCGAGGCGACGTCGCCGCACAGCTCGGCGTGTCGGTCGCGACGGCCGGGACGATCATCGGCGAGCTGACCGCGGCCGGGCTGCTGGAGGAGACGCAGAGCACGCGCTCCGGCGGCGGACGTCCGGCCAGCCAGCTGAAGATGCGGGCCTCGGCTCCGTACCTGGTCGGCGTGGACCTCGCCGAGACCTATGTGATCGCCGAGATCTTCGACCAGGCGATGACGCGGGTCGGGCACTTCCAGACGCCGGTCGCGCCGACCGACAACGACCCCGACTCCGTGGTCGGACACGTCGTGGACTCCGTCCAGGGCGTCATCGCCGCCCTGGACGGAGTCAGCGCCGCCGACGTCGCCGGGGTCGGCGTCAGCCTGCCCGGCCAGGTGGACCGCGAGGGCGGCGTCTCCGTCCACGCCCCCAACTGGGGCTGGCACGGCGTCCCGTTCACCTCCCTGTTCCAGAAGCGCTGCGATCTGCCGGTGCTGCTGGACAACCCGCTGAAGGCGATAACGCTGGCCGAGATGATGTTCGGCGAGGCCGGGGACCACGACGACGCCGTGGTGGTGAACCTCGGCACCGGCGTCGGTCTCGGCGTGGTGGCCGAGGGCCGGCTGCTGCGCGGCCGTACTAACACGGCGGGGGAGTGGGGCCACACCGTACTGGTCGCCGACGGCCTGCCGTGCCACTGCGGCAGCCGCGGATGCGTCGAGGCCTACGTCGGCGCCGCCGCGCTGCTGGATCTCCTCACGGAGGTGGAACCGGACAGTCCGCTGCTGGTCCCCGGCGATCAGGCCGCGACCGTGGCCCGGCTGGCCGAGGCCGCCGGCCGCGCCGACCCGGTCGCCGTGGCCACGCTGGAGCGCTTCGCGCGGCCGCTGGGCATGGCGCTGGCCAACGCCGTCAACATGCTCAACCCCGAACTGCTGGTCGTCGGCGGCTGGGTCAGCGCCGCCTTCGGCGAGCCGCTGCTGGCGGCGGTCGAGCCGGTGGTGAAGCAGTACTCGCTGGCCGTCCCCTACGACGCGGTCACCCTGGCCGCCTCGCGCATCGCCGACAACCCGGTGTCCCTGGGCATGGCGGTGCTGGCCTTCGAGACGTTCGTCCTGCCGTAGCACGTCCCCGTACTACCTCCGGTACTACCTCCAGCAGTACACAGCGAAGCAAGGAGCGAAGACAGACCATGGCGTCCCCACCCCTGGACCTCGCCCGCCCGGGCCCGCGCCGACCCGCGCGGCGCCGGCGGTCCCTGGTCGGCTGGCGGTTCGTCAGCCCCTTCATGGCCTTGTTCGCGCTGGTCTTCCTAGCCCCGATCGGCTACTCGATCTACCTGAGCCTGTACAAGACCAAGCTGATCGGCGGAACGCAGTACGTCGGCCTGCAGAACTACAGCGACGCCCTGCACGACTCCCAGTTCTGGACCTCGTTCGCCCGCGTCGCGCTGTTCCTGGTCGTCCAGGTGCCGATCATGCTCGGGCTGGCGCTGCTGCTGGCCCTGGCCATCGACAGCGGCCGGCTGTACGGGGCGGCGTTCTTCCGGATATCGGTCTTCCTGCCCTACGCCGTCCCCGCCGTGGTCGCCACGCTCATGTGGAGCTTCATGTACGGCACCCAGTTCGGCCTGGTCCGCGACATCGACAAGCACTTCGGCGTCACGCTGCCCGACCCGCTGTCCCCGCACCTGATCCTGGCGTCCATCGGCAACATCGTGACCTGGGAGTGGGTCGGCTACAACATGCTGATCCTGTACTCGGCGCTGCGGGTGGTGAACCCCTCGTTGTACGAAGCGGCGGCGATCGAGGGCGCCGGCCAGTTCCGGATCATCTGGTCGATCAAGCTCCCGGCCCTGCGCCCGGCGCTGGTCATCGCCACCATCTTCTCGATCATCGGCAGCTTCCAGCTGTTCAACGAGCCCAGCATCCTCAAGCACCTGGCGCCGAACGCCATCACCACGTTCTACACCCCGAACTACTACGCGTACTCGCTGTCCTTCGACGGCCAGCAGTTCAACTACTCCGCGACCATCGCCATCGTCATGGGCGTGGCCACGATGATCGTCGCCTACGCCGTCCAGCTGCGCGGCATGCGAAAGGCGGTCTGAGCCGTGACCACAGAGCATTTGGAAACGGCACGCCCGGCTAAGTGGGGACGTCCCCACAACGCCCCGCCGCCGCTGCGGGCCAAGGCCCGGCGCGCGCCGCACCTGCGCCGCAAGAGCGTCACGCTGACGGTGCTGTGCGCGGTGATGGCCGCGTACACCCTGCTGCCGCTGGCCTGGCTGGCGATCAACGCGACCAAGACCCAGCAGAACCTGTTCAACTCCTTCGGGCTGTGGTTCAAGGGGTTCGGCTTCTTCTCCAACGTCGGCGACACGTTCAGCTACCAGCACGACATCTTCGGCCGCTGGCTGCTCAACACGCTGCTGTACGTCGTGGTCGGCGCCGGCGGGGCGACGCTGCTGGCCACGCTGGCCGGCTACGGCCTGGCCAAGTTCGACTTCGTGGGCAAGAAGGCGGTGTTCGCGGTGGTGATCGGCGCGGTCGCGGTGCCCGCGACGGCGCTGGCCGTCCCGACCTTCCTGATGTTCTCCAAGATGGGGATCACCGACACCCCGTGGGCGATCATCATTCCCTCGCTGATCTCGCCGTTCGGCCTGTACCTGATGTGGACGTTCAGCTCCGAGGCGGTGCCCCCGGAGATCATGGAGTCGGCGCGGATGGACGGCGCGGGGGAGTTCCGCACGTTCTTCTCCGTCAGCCTGCCGCTGCTGGCCCCCGGCATCGTGACGGTGCTGCTGTTCAACGTGGTCACGACCTGGAACAACTACTTCCTGCCGCTGATCATGCTGAAGAACCAGGACTGGTACCCCCTGACGCTGGGCCTGAGCACCTGGAACGACCAGGCCCACACCGCCGGCGGAGACGTGGTGTTCAACCTCGTCATCACCGGCTCGCTCATCACGATCATCCCGCTGATCGCGGCGTTCCTGCTGCTCCAGCGGTACTGGCAGTCGGGCCTGAGCGCCGGAAGCGTGAAAGGTTGACGGCGCCCCGGCCCGACCGCGGAACCCTCCGATTGATGAAGAGAAGGGAACAGCAATGACGATAACCCGTCGACGCGGCGTCCTGCTGGGCGCGACCGCGCTGGCCGTGGCGCTGGCCGCGACCGCCTGCGGATCCTCGTCCAGCAGCGGCGGCAGCGGCAAGACCTCGTCCGGCTCCTCGCAGCCCGCCACGGTCACCGACGCGGACCTGCAGGCGGCGCTGACCGCCGGCGGGAACCTGACGGTCTGGGCCTGGGAGCCGACCCTGAAGAAGGTCGTCGCCGACTTCCAGACCAAGTACCCGAACGTGCACATCAACCTGGTCAACGCCGGCACCGGCAACGACGAGTACAAGGCGCTGCAGAACGCGGTGCAGGCCGGCAAGGGCGTCCCGGACGTCGCGCACATCGAGTACTACGCCCTGCCGCAGTTCGAGCTGACCAAGTCGGTGGCGAACCTGGACCAGTTCGGCGCGGCCTCGCTGAACGGCACGTTCACCCCCGGGCCGTGGAACTCGGTCCAGGCCGACGGCGGCGTCTACGGCCTGCCGATGGACTCCGGCCCGATGGCCCTGTTCTACAACCAGACGGTCTTCGCCAAGTACGGCATCACCACGCCCCCGGCCACGTGGGACGAGTACATCGCCGACGCCAAGAAGATCCACACCGCCGACCCGACCGCCTACATCACGAACGACACCGGCGACGCGGGCTTCACCACCAGCATGATCTGGCAGGCCGGCGGAAAGCCCTACTCCGTCAGCGGAACCACGGTCGGTGTCAACTTCGGGACGGACGCCGGGACGCAGAAGTACGCGACCGCCTGGCAGCAGCTCATCGACGGCCACGACCTGGCCCCGATCAGCTCCTGGAGCGACGCCTGGTACCAGGGCATGGCCTCCGGCAAGATCGCCTCCCTGGTCATCGGCGCCTGGATGCCCGCCTCCCTGGAGTCCGGCGTGAAGTCCGGCTCGGGCCAGTGGCGCGTGGCGCCGCTGCCGCAGTGGAACGCCGGCGACAAGGTCACCTCCGAGAACGGCGGCAGCTCCCTGGCCGTCATGAAGGCCAGCACCAACCAGAAGCTGGCCTACGCGTTCCTGAAGTACGCGACCGTCGACGAGGGCGCGCAGTCCCGGGTCGACAACGGCGCCTTCCCGGCCACGGTGAAGCAGCTGAACTCGCCGGACTTCCTGAACAAGACCGACCCCTACTTCGGCGACGAGAAGATCAACCAGGTGCTCGCCCAGAGCGCGGCCGAGGTCGCCCCGGGCTGGTCCTACCTGCCCTTCCAGGTCTACGCCAACAGCGTCTTCAACGACACCGCCGGCAAGGCCTACATCGGCGGCTCGTCCCTGGCCGACGGCCTGAAGGCCTGGCAGGACGCCTCGACCAAGTACGCCAAGGACCAGGGCTTCACCGTCAAGTAGCGCCGGCGGCCCGACCCGCGGACCCGGGCCCTGTGCGGCCGTGCCCTCCCGGCCGGCCGCACAGGCAGCCCTGCCGCGAACCGACCCTGCCGTGGAAGAACCACAGGGAGCAACACGAACGTGGCAGTACTCGACATCACCGACGACGGCTTCGCCCTCGACGGTCGGCCCTTCCGGATCGTCTCCGGCGGCCTGCACTATTTCCGAGTCCACCCCGCGCAGTGGCCCGACCGGCTGCGCAAGGCCCGCCTGATGGGCCTGAACACCATCGACACCTACGTGCCGTGGAACCTGCACGAGCGGCACCCCGGTTCCCTGGACTTCGCCGGGATCCTGGACCTGGCCCGCTTCCTGGACCTCGCCGCCGCCGAGGGCCTGCACGTGCTGCTGCGTCCCGGGCCGTACATCTGCGGGGAGTGGGAGGGCGGCGGGCTGCCGTCGTGGCTGCTCGCCGACCCCGATCTGAAGCTGCGCAGCACCGACCCGGCGTTCCTGCAGGCAGTCGAACGGTACCTCGACGCGCTGATGCCGATCGTGCTACCACGGCTGGGGACCCGCGGCGGACCGATCATCGCCGTACAGGTGGAGAACGAGTACGGGGCCTACGGCTCGGACACCGCCTATATGGAACGGCTGTACGAGGCGCTGGCGTCGCGGGGCATCGACGTGCCCTTGTTCACCTCCGACCAACCCGGTGACCTGGCCGACGGCGCGCTACCCGGCGTCCTGGCCACCGCCAACTTCGGCGGCAAGGTGACCGCCTCGCTGGCCGCACTGCGGGCGCAGCAGCCGACCGGACCACTGATGTGCGCGGAGTTCTGGAACGGCTGGTTCGACCGCTGGGGCGGCATCCATGCACGACGCCCGGCCGAGGACGCCGGCGCCGCGCTGGACGAGCTGCTGCAGGCCGGCGCGTCGGTGAACTTCTACATGTTCCACGGCGGCACGAACTTCGGGTTCACGAACGGCGCCAACGACAAGGGCACCTACCGGGCCACGGTCACGTCCTACGACTACGACTCACCGCTGGACGAGGCCGGCGACCCGACCGAGAAGTACCGGCGGTTCCGGTCCATCATCGGCAAGTACGAGACGGTGCCGGACGAGGAGGTACCGGAGGCTTCCGCGAAGCTGGCCCCGGTCCCGGTGGAGCTGACCGGGCGCGCGCCGCTGTTCGACCCGGCCGCACTGGCCGTCCTCGGCCAGGCCCAGGACTCCGCGGCACCGTTGACGATGGAGCAGCTCGGGCAGGACTTCGGGTTCGTGCTCTACGAGACACAGCTCCCGGCGGCCGGACCGGCGAACCTGTTCTTCGAGCAGATCGGCGACCGCGCACAGGTGTTCGTCGACGGACAGCCGGTCGCCGTACTAGAACGGGAGCAGCACGAGCACGTGGCGGCGTTCACAGTGCCGCGCGCCGGCGCCGAGCTGCGGGTGCTGGTGGAGAACCAGGGTCGTGTGAACTACGGCCCGAAGCTTGCTGACCGCAAAGGCCTGATAGGCGCGGTCCACCTCAACGGCGTGCCGCTCACCGGCTGGAGCTCACGCCCGCTGACCCAGGACGACCTGTCGGGCCTGACCTTCATCGAGGGCGACGGCGCGGCCGTCGGCCCGTGCTACCACCGGGGCGAGTTCCCCGTCGACGAGCCCGCCGACACCTTCCTGCACCTGGACGGCTGGACGAAGGGCGTGGCCTGGGTCAACGGCTTCAACCTGGGCCGCTACTGGTCCCGCGGGCCGCAGGGCTCGCTGTACGTCCCGGGACCGGTGCTGCGCGCCGGGGCGAACGAGCTGGTGGTGCTCGAACTGCACGGCGCGCGCACGATGCGTGCCGAGCTGCGGCCGGTGCCGGACCTGGGGCCGACCGAGGAGTGAGGTCGGCACCGGAGTAAGGACGACAGGAGTAAGGCCGGCGGGGGAGCGAAGCCGGTGGGGGAGCGAAGCCGGTGGGGCCGCCGCTTGAGGGAGCGGCGGCCTTGCCATGTGCGGCGGCAGCTCGCTCGGCCGCAGATCCCACCGCAGCCCGAGCCCCGCCGCCATCGTGTCCCGGCCTCCTCACCCGGCCTTCAGTGCCGCCAACCGCTTCGCGACCTCGGCCTTGTCGGCCAGCCCCTCCAAGTCGTTGAACTGAGCGTCCAGGCTCGAGGCCGCCAGCTCCTGCCGCCCCTTCACCTTCGGGTGCGCAGCCGCTCGAACAGTGCCGTCACCTTTGCCACCCGCGCCTGTTGGGCGCCGGTGGCCTGGGACGCGGACGCCAGCGCGGTCGGCGCGTGCTCGACCAGGGCCCGCAGCCGGTCGAAGGCCTTGGCCTCGGCGTCCAGCCGGGCGTTGGCCCGGTCGCAGCGCTCGATGATCTCCGCGAGCATCCGGCGCTGTGTCGGTTCGTCCTCCGGGATGTCGTCGTCCAGCGCCTGCCGGATCCGGAACGCGGCCATCAGCTCGCCCTTGGCCTCGGCCAGCGAGTCGGCGAACGGGGCCGCCGCCTCGTCGCCGAACTCCGCACTCGCGAAACCGAGCTCCTCCCCGCTGGTGCGCACCGCGTCGTCGGTGGCGACCAGCGCGTGCTTGGCCGAGGCGTCCAGCTCCTTGATCGGCACCAGCCCCGCCGGTCCTCGGGACTGGGACGAGGACCGGGGACGCCGCGACCGCGAGTACGCATAGAAACCCACCGCGCCGATCGCACCCACAACCACCACGGACCCCGCGATCCACCCTGCGGCCTCCGACGAGGACGACGCCGCCGGGTCGGCGTGCCCCGGTGTGACATCGACGGTCGGCACCGGCAGCCCGGCCACCACCGCCCCGATGCCGTTCGCCGCGCCGATCGCCGCCCCGGCCCAGTCGTTCTGCCGCAGCGCGGGCTCGATCGCGGCGGAGGCGACCGTCGCGAGCTGCGCGGGGGTGACGCCGGAGTCGGTGTCGGTGGAGTACCCGTACTGGCGCGCGTGGGTGGCGATCGCGAGGAGGACGTCGTGCAGCCCCAGCCCGTTCTTCGTCGCGGTCTCGTTCGCCCAGTCACCCGGGGCTTTGCCGGAGAAGTCACGGACGTAGGCGACGAACAGCTGGATCCCGCGCTGCGCGTCGAGCTGGGTCAACGCCGCCGCGACCTCGTCGCGCCGGTTGCCCAGGGCGCCGACCGTGTCGGTGACCTGCCCGATCCGGTCCAGCTGGATCGGCGTGTCGGCGGGCAGCGCCGCCCGCGCCGTCTGCGGCACCCCCACGGTCCAACCGGCCGAGACCCCGAACAGCAGCAACACCAAGACCGCCGAGCGACAGACGAACACCCGCACCCGCGTCGCCCTCGCCATCGCCGATCTCTCCCGTGCTCGGACATGCCCGATGATCCGTTGATCGACCGTAGGCGGCGCCCGCGACGGCCCGCGACCGCGCCGAACCCGTTCGGAGCAAACCCGGCACGAACGGAGCAACCGAACTTGATCTCGGAAGAAGGCTGTTGCAAGCCTGAGCGCTCCGTCTATCGAGGGAAGGGCTCTTTACCCCATGGCCGATCTCCGTCCCCGTACTCGACGCGCCGCCGCCGTCGCCCTCGCGGCTACCGGCATCCTCGCCCCCGCCGCCTTCGCCTCGGCCGCGACCGTGACGCACAAGAGCACGAACAACAGCCGGCACCTGCCGGTCCAGAGCGACAACGGCTACGACGCCGCCTGCGGCCCGGCCGCCGACATCCAGGCCATGACCATGGCCCTGGGCATGGTCGGCCTCGGCAACGTCGCGCTGTACACCGGTCCCGGCCGCACCGGCACCGGCTGCGACGTGATCACCGGCAACGGCCTGCCGATCGGCACCGACTTCCAGGTCCGGGGCATGACCGCGGCCAACGTCGAGAACAACACCGACGAGCCGGTGGCCGTCTACTCCGACCAGTCGGACGACCTCGACGCCGTCGTGCCGGCCGGCACGGACAGCGACATCGCCCCGGTCGACGTGAACTTCGCCGCCTACCCGGAAGGCAGCCCCCCGCCGCCGGATGACAGGGGCCTGATTCCCGCCGCGGTCTTCAAGTTCCCCGGGTCCTGAGGCCGGGCGCTTGCCCGCCGGGCCGCTGACGGCTCAGCCCATGCGCGGGTTCAGCGGGTACTGATTCAGTGCGGAACTCGGCACTGAATCAGTACCCGGTCACTCTGCTCCGGACCCGGTGTTCAGCACCGGCTGCACATGCTGCTCGCTGCACAACACCACCAGCAGGTTCGACACCAGCTTCGCCTTGTGGTCGTCGTCCAACGCCACGCCGCCCCGCTCGCCGAGGTGGTCCAGCGCGGAGTCGATCATGCCGAGCGCGCCCTGCACGATCTTCGCCCGGGCCCCGACGACCGCGTCGGCCTGCTGCCGCCGCAGCATGTTCCCGGCGACCTCGGGGGCGTAGGCGATGCGGCGCAGCCGCACGTCGGTGACCACGATCCCGGCCGGGACGAGCCGTTCCCCCAACTCCGTGCGCAGCGCCTCGGCCACCGCCCCGGGGTCGCCGCTGAGCGAGAGCCGCTGCTGGCCGTGGCTGTCGTACGGGAAGCGGCTGGCCGTGTGGTGCAGCGCGGCCTGGGTCTGCAGGGCGACGAAGTCGTCGTAGTCCAGGACGTCGAACACCGCCTTGGCGGTGTCCTGGACCTGCCACACGACCATCGCCGACACCTCGACCGGGTTGCCGTCCATGTCGTTGACCTTCTGGTACTCGCTGTCGTTCGTCCGGATCTTCAGCGAGACCCGGTTCTTGTGCGCCAGCGGGTTGACCGCGTACCAGCCGGGCTTGCGCAGCGTCCCGGAGTATTTGCCCAGCCGGGTCAGCACGATCGCCTCGTTCGGCCGTACGACGACCGGCGAGCGGAACAGGAACAGTCCCAACGGCGGGAACACCAGACAGATCAAGGCCGGCAGGAACCCGAATATCCCCGGTGCATGCCACGCCCGCTTCTCCAACGACCCCATAGCACTTCCTCCCCATAGGTCGCGCAGGACACTGCGGTCCTGATCGAACCGCGCCACTATAGCCCCGCCGTCCGCGCCGGGGATCAGAGCCCGGATCACGAATCCCTAAAACGCTTCAGGAAAGCGGCACCTGATGCCCGCCTCTTGACACGCCTTCCAGGCAGGAGCATATTCACCTCACTGAATCGGTTTATCTACCGAGCGCCCCACCTGTCACCCTCACCCAGCAAGGGAGCTTGATCGACGATGCACGGATCCAGATCGAGGTGGAAGGTCCTGCTCACCGCCGGCGCGCTGACGCTGGCGTTCGCCGGCATGGCGGGCGTCGCGCAGGCGGCCCCGGCGACGGCGAAGGCCACGGCCAAGCCCGGGGCCACCAAGAGCGGCCCGATCTCCGTGGCGTACGTGGAGGTCAACAGCAACAGCATGCTGAACGTGGGCAAGTACAAGCTGGCCACCGGCGGTGCGAACGTCTTCGACATAGCCGTCATCTTCGCCGCCAACATCAACTACGACGGCACCAACGCCTACCTGTACTTCAACCCGCAGGTGCAAAGCGTCCTGGACAACGCCGCGACCCAGATCCGGCCGCTGCAGGCCAAGGGCATCAAGGTCGAGCTGTCGATCCTGGGCAACCACCAGGGCGCCGGCTTCGCCAACTTCCCGTCGCGGTCGGCCGCTGCGGCCTTCGCCAAGCAGCTGTCCAACGCGGTCGCCAAGTACGGCCTGGACGGCATCGACTTCGACGACGAGTACGCCGACTACGGCACCAACGGCACCGGCCAGCCCAACGCCAGCTCGTTCGTGTACCTGGTCCAGGCGCTGCGCGCCGACATGCCGAACAAGCTGATCACGATGTACGACATCGGCCCGGCGGCCTCCAGCCTGAGCTACAACGGTACCGACGTCGGCCCGCTGTTCAACTACGCGTGGAACCCGTACTACGACTCGTGGAGCGTCCCGGACGTCAACCTGCCGAAGAGCCACCTGTCCCCGGCGGCCATCGACGTCACCTCGACCCCGTCCAGTGACGCGGCCAGCCTGGCCCAGCAGACCGTGAACGGCGGATACGGCGTCTTCATGACGTACAACCTGGGTGCCACCGACATCCACACGTACATCTCGAGCTTCACCAAGGTCCTGTACGGCAGCAAGGCTGTGTACACCGGCTGAGAAGGCCGGCGTAGCAGAACCCTCATCTCGCGGCGCGGGCTCCCAGGCGGGAGAGCCCGCGCCGCGGCTTTTTCACGAGCCGCCGTCCTGCCGGACTTCTTGCTCGTCCTCCTGCCTGTCCTGCTGCGCGCCCTCCTGCTCGTCCTCCTGGTGTTGCTCCCCGGGCAACAGGTGCCGCAGATCGGCCAGATTCAGCGCCGGCCCGCTCAGCGGCGGCGCCGACGGGTCGGCCCGCAGGCCCGCGATGAGCAGGTCGGCGTGCCGGTGGGCCAGAGCCTGCTGGGCCTGGGCGGTGAACGGCCCCGGAAGCCGCTGCGAGAAGCGCACGACGAGCAGGCCGATGTCGGCGAACGCCGCGTCCTCGCGCAGCCGGCCGGCCTTGCGCGCGGTCTCCATCATCGCCTCGATGAGGCGCGCCGAGGTCGTGCGTGCTTCTTTGATGTGGGGTTCGTCCATATCGATCGCGCCCATCAAGGCCGGGATCACCGCGGAGGTCCGCAGGTCGATGACGGCGTGGATGTAGGCCGCCAGGACGTCCAGCGGGTCCTCGTTCTCCCGCTGCGCCTGGTGCACCGCCTCGATTGTCGAGGTCAGCGCGTGCAGCACTACGGCGTGCATCAAAGTGCTGCGATCGGCGAAGTGCCGGTAGAGCGTGGCGATGCCGACGTCGGCACGCCGGGCGATCTCCTCCAGCGACGCCTCCGGGCCGCGTTCCACGAACACGTCCCGGGCCTCGGTCATCAGCCGCTCTCGATTGCGGCGGGCGTCGGCTCGCATGCGGTGTCCCTTCCGGCCGTTCCGGTCGAGGCCAAGCCTACCAGTAGACGGAGGGGACCCCTTCGCTTAGTATCGGAGGGAACCCCTTCGTTTATCCGGAGGTGCCGAAGATGACCGCGACCACGGCGGACCGGGACGTCGCCGCACGCCCCGACCGCAGCCGACTGATCCTGGGCGTCATCGCGTCCGCCCAGCTCATGACCGCCCTCGACGCGACGATCGTGAACATCGCGCTGCCCTCGGCCCAGCACGCGCTGGGCTTCGGCGACGCCCAGCGCCAGTGGGTGGTCACCGCCTACACCGTGTGCTTCGCCGGCCTGCTGCTGTTCGGCGGCCGGGCCGCGGACCTGTTCGGGCGGCGTCGCACCTTCCAACTCGGGCTGGCCGGGTTCGGACTGTCCTCGCTGCTGGCCGGCCTGGCCCCCTCGCTGCCGGTGCTCGCCGCCGGCCGCGCGCTGCAAGGCGCATTCGCCGCGCTGATCACGCCGAGCGTGCTGTCATTGCTGGCGGTCACGTTTACCGAGACCCGGCAGCGGGCCCGAGCGTTCGCCGTCTACGGCGCTGTGGCCAGCAGCGGCGCAGCGCTGGGTCTGCTGCTCGGCGGAATCCTCACCGAGTACCTGGGATGGCGTTGGTGCTTGTTCGTCAACGTGGTCCTCGCCGTCGTTGTACTAGCGGTGGGACGTGCCGTGCTGCCCGACCAGCCGGGGTCGGCAACCGGCGGGCTTGACGCCGTCTCGGCCGTCCTGGCCACCGGGGGACTGGCCGCCGTGGTGCTGGGATGCGGTCAGGCAGCCCGGGACGGCTGGTCCTCGCCGATCGTGATCAGTGCCCTGATCGGCGGCGTGGCTTTGCTCGGGGCGTTCGCCGCACGGCAGAGGCGGGTGCCGGATCCCATGCTGCCGCTGCGGATTCTCGCCGACCGCGACCGGGTCGCCGCCTGTGTGGCGGTCGGTACTGGGGTCGTCGGGGCCTTCGGGATGTTCCTGATGCTGACGTACTACCTCCAGGAGGTGCTGCACTATTCGCCGGCGCGCGCCGGGGCCGCGGTGTTGCCGCTGGCGCTGGCCAACGCGGTCAGCGGCTACCAGTTGGGGAACCGGCTGATGCTGCGCGTCGCGCCGCGCTTTCTGATCGCCGGCGGGCTGCTCGTCGCCGCCACGGGGCTGTTCCTGATGACCCGCCTGACCTCCGGCAGCGGCTACCTGCTGCCGATCCTGCCGGCCGAGATCCTGGTCGGGACCGGCATGGGGATGCTGTTCCCGCCCTCCTTCCAACTCGCCATCCGCGGGGTGACCCATCACGACGCGGGTATAACCTCCGCTGTCGTCAACACCGCGACCCAGGTCGGCAGTTCGGTCGGCACCGCGGTCCTGAACTCGCTGGCGGTCGGCGCGACCGCCGCGTACCTCCTCTCCCATCCGCCCACCGCACCGGGCCGTCAGGCCGCGCTCGTCCACGGCTACGCCACGGCGATCGCGTGGGCCGCCGGGCTGCTCGCCGCCATGGCCGCGGCGATGCTGGTAATGATCCGTTCGACCCAGGAGAAGAAATGAGTATCCAGCTGAACCACACGATCGTCCGGGCCCGCGACAAGCGCGCCTCGGCCGCGTTCCTGGCGTCCATCCTCGGGCTGGAGGTCAGCCCCGACTTCGGCCGGTTCACGCCGGTCGCCGTCGCCAACGGCGTGACGCTGGACTACATGACCGCCGCCGATCCGCAACCGCAGCACTACGCCTTCCTGGTCGACGACGCGGAGTTCGACGCCGCCTTCGCCCGCATCAAGGAGCGGGGGCTGGACTACTACGCCGAGCCCGGCGGCGACGGACACGGGGAGATCAACACGCGCTGGGGCGGTCGCGGGGTGTACTTCGACGACCCGGACGGGCATGCTATGGAAATCCTCACGCGGGCGCCGTGATCGATCCTGTGCTTCATGGGGCGATCTGCGGCTCGGGCACATCGGTGATGAACATGTGCCCCGGCGCGTGGGTGATGGCGAACGGGATGCGCGAGGCGACCACGGCCGCCTGCAACGTCACCCCGCAGGCCCAGAAAATGGGGACGTCCCCGGTTAGCATCTGCGGCGGATCACCGAAGTCGGGCCGCTCCAGATCCCTGATGCCGAGCTTGCCCGGGTCCCCGATCTGCACCGGGGCCCCGTGGGAGGCAGGTATCAGGGCCGTGATCCGCGAGGCGGTCTCGACCAGGGCCGCCGGCACCGGACGCATCGAGACCACCAGGCGGCTGTGCACGCGGCTAGCCGCCCGGCACTCGCGGTTGGTGCGGTACATCGCGACGTTCCGGCCCGGGTAGCGCCACGGCAGCCCGGCCCTGGTCAGGGCACTGTCGAAGGTGAAGCTGCACCCGGTGAGGAACGCCACCGAGTCCTCACGCCACACGTGCGTCACATCAGTGGGCTCCTCGACCAGCAAACCGTCGCGCCACACGCGGTAGAGCGGCAGGTCGGTACGCAGGTCCGAACCGACCCCCAACGGCGTGCGGCGCGACCCGGTGTCCGTGACATCGAGCACCGGACACGGATCGGGGTTGCGGTGCACGAACAACAGCACGTCGTAGGCCCAGTCGGCGGGCACGATCAGCAGGTTCGCCTGCCGGAAGCCGGGGGCCAGCCCGGACGTCGGCCCGCCGGCCCCCGCGCGGAATCCAGCGCGCAGCTCGGCCGGTGTTTCGGGCATAACGGCACGCTAAGCCGATCCGGGGCGGTCGACAACAGGGCGCTTGATGTGGTCGACGGCTTGGTACTACCTCCGGTCACCGCCACGGCACCAGGACCGGTGGCACGGTGTCAGCTCCGGTGGCAGTAGCGGTGCTCAACTTGGTTGGCGACACGGTGCCCACCTCATTTCGCGACCTGGCGCTCGCTCCGATCTTGCCCACCGTGTTAACTCCGGTCGTGGCCACGGTTCTCACTCCGGTTCGCGCCTCGCTGCGCGCCTCGATCTACGACCCGGTGCCGACTCCGGCCGCCGCCACCGTGCTCACTCCGGATACCCCAGCTGCACGTCGTGCCGACTGTCGATCCGTCCGTCCACCCGCACCGCGCTGGCCACCGGCGGATAGCCGCTGGCGATGAGCGTGTACTCGCCGGCGTCGAGGTCGGCGAAGGCGTACGAGCCCTCCGGGTCGCTGTCGGCGGTGGCTACGACGTTGCCCGCGCCGTCCATCAGCATCACGCGGGCGTCGGCCAGCGGGGAGTCGGTCGACCAGGCGCGGACTGTGCCGACCAGGCGTACCGCCGGGTGCAGTTCGATCTCGGCGCGGGTGGTGCCGTGACCGTCGATGGTGATCGACTGCGCGCCGGGCCGGTGGCCGAGCGCGTTCACCGCCAGGGTGATGGTGCCGACCGGGAGGTCGCGGAAGGTGTGGGTGCCGTCCTCGCCGGTGCGGCGGCTGGTGAGCAGGTCGCCGGTGGTGTCGGTGAGCATCAGGGTGGCGCCGCCGATGCGGGAGCCGTCGGTGGCGCGGACCGTGACCGCCAGGCGGCCGCGCTCGGCCAGCGCGATGTCGTGCCGGACGCTGCGTTCGCGGGCGGTGATGGTCGAGGCCTCCGGTTCGCGGCCGTCGGCGGCGACGATCAGCACGTAGGCGCCGACCCGAGGCACGCCGAGCTGGTACCCGCCGTCGGCGCCGCTGCGGGCCCGGCCCACCTGCCGACCCTGGGGCGACACCGCGGTGATCACGGCCATCGGCATCGGGGCGCCGTCGCGGTCCCGGACCCGGCCGTGGATGAGCACGCCGTCGCCGTTGTACGTACCAGGCATGGGGCCCTGGCCCTGGTGGCCGATGGTGGAGTGGCCGTAGGCGATGCCTGACATCTGCGGTTGGGGGCTCATGTCTGGGACGGCGTCGTGCATGGGGAGCTGGAACTCCGCGGGTTCGGTGGTGATGGCGTCGGGGGAGAGCGGCGCGGTGGAGAGGGCCGCGGCGGAGGCGGCGATGGCGTCGTGGACAGCCGTGATCGGCTCGGCATTTGAGGCCTGGCCTACGGATTCGGCCCCGTATGTAGCAACTACCGGAACGCCGACATGGAAGCTGATCAAGACGAATGACACCACCGCCGAGGCGAACATCAGAGCGGCGGCCCACCAGAACGCCGTGATGTACCCGTGCACCTGGGCCTGCGTGTGCAGTAGAGCGGCCTGGTGCGACGTCTGGTCGGCGACGGTGTGCGCCTCGGTGTAGGTACGGGTGGCGCTCAGGGCCAGGGTGCTCAGCAAAGCGGTGCCGATCGCGCCGCCGACCTGCTGGGAGGTGTTGACCATGGCCGAGGCGACGCCGGCGTCGCGCGGGTGCACGCCGCCGGTGGCGACGTTCATCGCGGGCATGAACGCGCAGCCCATGCCCAGGCCCAGTGCGATGATCCCGGGCAGGATCCAGGTGTGGTACGAGCCGCCGACCGTGATCCGGGTCAGCGCGAGCATGCCGGCCGAGCCGAGCAGGAAGCCCGGCGGCATCAGATAGCGCGGCCGTACCCGGGTCATCAGGCGCGCGCTGATCTGCGTCGCGCCGATCAGCATGCCGCCGACCATCGGCAGGAATGCCGCGCCGCTGCGGATCGGCGACATCCCCTGCACCGCCTGCAGGTAGTACGTCAGGAACAGGAACGCCCCGAACATGCCGACGATCGCCAGCCCGAGTGAGAGGTACGCACCGCCCCGGTCGCGGTTCCATACCACGCGCAATGGCAGCAGCGGAGCCTTGGACACCGCCTCGACGACGACGAACAGCACGAGCGCGACCCCGGCAGCGATCAGCAGGCTGACGGTGATGCGCGCGCTCCATCCGTCGGACTCGGCGCGGGAGAGCCCGTAGACCAGGCAGCCGAGCCCGCCGGTCACCAGGAAGATGCCCAGAAAGTCCAACCGTCCGTGGTCGCGGTGGCGCGTCGGCTCGCGCACCGTGATCGCCGCCCCGGAGAACGCGATGACGGCGAACACGACGTTCACGAACATCGTCCAACGCCAACTCAGGTACTGCGTCAGCAGCCCGCCGAGCATCAGACCGACCGCGGCCCCGCCGCCCGCAATCGACCCCCAGATGCCGAACGCCTTGGCCCGCTCGGCCGGAGCCGTGAACATTACCGTCACCAGCGACAGCGCGGACGGCGCGAGCATCGCCCCGAAGCACCCCTGCAACGCCCGCGCACCGAGCAGCATCCCGGTGTCGGCGGCGGCCCCGCCGAGCGCCGAGGCCAGCGCGAACCCGATCACGCCGACCTGGAACGTCCGCTTGCGCCCGAGCCGGTCGGCCAGCCGCCCGCCGAACAACAACAGGGCGCCGAACGGCAGCGCGTAGGCGGTGACCACCCACTGCCGGTCGGCGTCGGTGAAGCCCAGATCGCGCTGCGCCGAAGGCAGCGCGATGTTCACCACGGTGCCGTCGAGCACCACCATGAGCTGCGCCAGGCCGACGAAGGCCAGCGCCTTCCAGCGGCGGGGGTCCGCGAGCGACGCGGCGGCGGGGTTGGTTGAGGACATGGGGAGTTACACCTAACGGAACAACTGCTGGGAAATGTCGAGGATGCGTGCACGAGGGGGCGCCACATGGAAATTCGCAATGGCAATGCGAGGAGGAGGAGGCGGCCGCGTTTCAGCGGCTTATTCGCGCATTGTCGTGCCGCTGACGTGTGGCGCGGGACTTGATGACGTACATCCGCACCACCTTCTCCAATACGAAACGGCTCCGTACCACAATAGTGGATAGGGGGTCTATTGACGAACTCTGAGATAGTGGCGCGCAGCGGGCCCGTAGGACATGTGTTCGTTGGACTCACTGAATTAGAACCGTGACTTCTGGCGCGACTAGTCCGCCGGCGCCCTCGGAACTCGGCACGGCGCTGTCCCTGATCGCGTTCCCGCATCTGGTACTGGCGCTCGGTGGCGACCCGGACTCAGGCCGGCGCGGTGGACACGTGTGGACACGTGCTCGCTCGTCACCCGCTTGGAAGAAGCATCTGGCCTGGGCGATGAGCCGGACCCAGGCCACGGAGGGCGTCATAGCCATGGCTGGCCGGGCCCTTGGCGGTGCGCTCTATACCGTCGACAGGATTCTCCCCTTCACGCTCCCCGCTGTCGCGGCTCACCGAGTTGGTCGCCGCGCCCGCTGGATGAGGGGCTTGATCGCTCTGCGTCGACCCCTGCTGTACCGATCCGGCACGTGACTCGCCGGTAGCCCCGGCTCGCCTCCCGCCCGTTACCGAAGCGTTGGATTCTCGTGGATTAAACGCCTTGAATCCTGCCTACGGTCGCGTAGAATCCACAAAATACCAAGCGGTGCCTCGCGTGCCGGCCAGGGAGGGCATGGTGTCGACCCCAGTAGGTTTCCGGAGACGCGGGCGCGGGCGGGTGGTCGTCGCGCTCGTCGTCGCCGTGGCGGGGTGTGCGGCGGTCGCGGCGCCCGCGCATTCGGCGCCGGCGCCGATCAAGGCTGCGAGCAGCGACGTTCGGGCCACGTCGTGGCTGCCCACGACGCCGGACCAGTGGCCGCTGGTCGTGGACGAGGCGGTCTCGCCCAGCGTCACCCTCGCCCACGGCGTGCAGCAGCACTCCGATCTGCTCAAGACCGTCGGCGGAGCGCAGCGTGCGCAGGTGATGGACGTCGACCTCGCCGACCCCAATGTGCGGTTGGGTGTTGTGGAGTCCCACGACCACCTCACCGACACCGCAGACGAGGTCCCGTCGTCCATGGCGCACCGCACCGGGGCGGTCGCCGGGGTCAACGGCGACTTCTTCGAGATCTACGGCAGCGGCCGGCCGCTGGGCATGGTCGTCATCGACGGCCGCCTGGTCAAGAGTCCGGATCCGAGCTGGAACGCAGATCTGTGGGTGCGCCACGACGGCAGCATCGGCATCGGTACCGAGACCTACACCGGCACGCTGACTGACACGGCCAACGCGGCCAACGCGGCGATCACCTCGGTCAACGCCGTGAACAGCCTGTCCGGCGACGCCATCGTGCGCGTCACCCCCGACCTGGGCACCCCGTCGCCGATCCCGGCCTCGACCGTCGTCGCCGGCCACCTGGACGCAGACGGCACCACGCTGATCGTGGACAGTGTTACCTCCGGTGTCACCTCCCTGCCGCAACTCGCCAAGGGCACCGAGGATCTCGTCGGCTCCGGCAGCCGCGCGCCGTGGCTGTCGCAGAACCTGCACGCCGGCGACCGGGTCGCGGTCAGCGAGAAGATCGGCCCCGACGCCGACGTCGAGCAGGGCCTGTCCGGCGGCGCCATCCTGGTCCAGAACGGCCGGCGCGCCGTGCCGCTCCAGGGCCCCGGCGAGAACAACGTCGACAACCCGGTCACCGCGGTCGGCGTCACCAGCGACGGCAAGCACGCGGTCTTCGCCGCCTTCGACGGCCACCAGAGCGAGGACGTCGCCCAGGGCCTGACCCGCCCGCAGATCGCAGGCTGGATGATGCAGCACGGCGCCTACAACGCGATCCTGTTCGACAGCGGCGGCTCCACCCAGATGGTCGGCCGCCTGCCCGGTCAGACTCAGGCCTCTGTCCTGAACGTCCCCTCCGACGGCCACGAGCGCCCGGTCGCCAACGGCCTGTTCATCTACAGCACCGAGAAGGCGCCCGGCGCCGCGGTGAAGGCGGTCGTCAACGACGGCAAGCCGCTGACCGCGCTGGCCGGCACGACCGTCCCGGTCTCCGCCTACGCCCTGGACGCCGCCGACAACCCGGCGCGCGACGCCGCCTCGCTCAAGGTCTCACCCGGCAAGGCCGCCACCGTCGATGGCAATACCCTGACGTTCCCCAGCACCGGTCACGGCGTCCTGCACATCAGTGCTGGTCACGCGCACTCCGACGTCCCGCTCAACGTCGTGGACCGCCTCGGCTCCCTGAGTGTCACCCCTGGCCAGGTCGATCTGGACAGCGGCGGGACCCAGCTGATCACGGCCTCGGCCACCGCACCGGACGGCAGTCAGGTCGATCTGCCCGCCTCGGCGGTGAAGTGGAGCGTCGACCAGCCCGCCCTCGGCTCCATCACCGCCGACGGCACCTTCACCGCCGGGGCCTCCGGCTCCGGCATGGTCACCGTCACCGCCGGTGCCGGCCGCCGCACTGCCACGGTCAGCATCGCCGTCGGTCGTTCGACCACGAACGTCGACCCGCTCACCGACACCTCGAAGTGGTCGATCACCGACGCGTACATGAACGTCTACCCGCGCAAGGTGCCCAGCCCAGGCTCGAGCAGCACCTCCGACGGCTCGATGGCCTTCGACGCGGCCACCAAGGCCCAGCCCGGTGACGCAGGGTCCTTCGACATCCACTACAACTATCCGAATGTCAGCAAGACCTTCGACCTGAGCGTCTACCTCAACAACCCCGACAGCGAGCAGATCCCGCTGCTGAACGGGACCCAAGCCCCGATCGGGATCGGCGTGTGGGTCAAGGGCAACTCCGACCTGGCCTCGCGCCCCGGAGCCGGGCTCGCGCCGGGTATCGTCACGCTGAACGTCGGCATCTGGCAGTCCACGAACCAGCCGACCAGCTTCTATCCGACCGGTATCACCTTCGACGGCTGGCAGTACGTCGTGGCGCAGCTGCCGCCGGGCTTGCAGTACCCGCTGCGGATCAACTATCTGGGCCTGGTCGTCATCAAGCCCGGCCCGAACCTCAGCGGCGACGTGCACCTG
Source organism: Catenulispora sp. GP43 (assembly GCF_041260665.1). Classification (NCBI taxonomy): domain Bacteria; kingdom Bacillati; phylum Actinomycetota; class Actinomycetes; order Catenulisporales; family Catenulisporaceae; genus Catenulispora; species Catenulispora sp. GP43. The sequence goes on from NZ_JBGCCT010000008.1 coordinate 242,645, forward strand.
GCCGACCTGCAGGCCGTCTACTCCCCGCGCCCGCCGGTCCCGCCGACGTACACGGCGATCCCGAAGAACCCGTCGTGGCTGAAGTTCGCCGACGTCGGCTCCTTCAAGGCCGGCGGCTCGACCATCGCAGCCTTCGACGACGCCCACACCACGGCCGCCGGAACGACGGCCACCGGCACCGTGGCGATGCAGGCGATGCCGGGCTTGCTGGCGAATCTGCCGACGGCCGCGAAGCCTTCGATCGTGCAGGCGCTCGGCGACATGTCCGACGACGGCCAGCTGCCGGACCTGACCAATCTCAAGACCCTGCTCGACGGCCTCGGGGTGCCCTACCACGACGCGGTCGGCAACCACGAGATCACCCAGGGCGCGACCCCGGAGAACGGCAACTTCGCCAGCGTGTTCGGGGCCACGCACTACGCCTACGACCAGGGCGCGGCGCGGGTCATCGTCACCGACAGCGGCCACATCGGCATCAGCGCCTCGGACCCGTATCAGAACGTGGACACCGGCGAGTCGCAGTATCTGTGGCTGGCGCAGCAGCTGACGCAGAACACGCAGAAGGTCGCGATCGTCACCACTCACGTCCCGGCCTACGACCCGCATCCGCGCGACGACAGCCAGTTCTCCGACCGCTTCGAGGCCGAGATGTACGAGCGGCTCGTGCAGCGGTATCAGCAGACGCATCCGGGCGTCCACGTGATGATGCTGTTCGGCCACGCCCGCGGCTGGGCCGAGGACGTGCGGCTGCCGGACGGCACCGAGTCGCCGGACGGGATCCCGAACTTCGTCGTCGCCGACCTCGGCGCCCCGCCGTACGCACCGCAGGACCAGGGCGGGTTCTACAACTACGGGCTGTTCAACGTCCTGCCCGACGGCACCGTGCAGTTCGCGGTGCAGCCGCTGCTGGCCTCGGTCGCGGTCACGGCGCCCTCGGCGCAGCTGCCGCGCGGCGCGAAGGAGCAGCTCAGCGCGGTGGGGACGTCGCTGACCGGCACGGACGCGCCGGCGTTGCAGGTGCCGATCGCCGACCCGGTGTCGAGGCACTGGACGTCCTCGGATCCGCGCGTGGCCTCCGTCGACCCCGCCAGCGGCGTGGTGACGGCGCACTGCGCGGGGACCGTCACGGTCGCCGTGACCGCCGGCGGTATTTCAGGCACCGCTTCCATCACTGTGAAGTAAGTGAAGTAAGTGAAGTAAGCGAAGTAAGCGAAGTAGCAGACGAATAGGCGAGGTAGCGATGACGAGGGTTCCCAGCCGCAGGGGTTTCCTGGCGACGTCCGCGGGGCTCACGGCCGCGTTGGCCGGCGGCGGAGTGCTGATCGGCAGTTCGCCGGCAGCGGCCGCCGCGCCTGCTGGGAACCCGTCGCCGCCGTCGTGCGCCGGCGATCCCGCACACCCCAAGAGGCAGCTGCGGGGTGTGTGGATCGCCAGCGTGTCGAACATCAACTGGCCCTCGGCCCCGGGGCTGAGCGTCGAGCAGCAGCAGGCTGAGTTGACCGGTCTGCTGGACGCGGCCGTTCGGATGCGGATGAACGCTGTGTACTTGCAGATCCGGCCGGCTGCCGACGCGCTGTACGCCTCGTCCTACGAGCCCTGGTCGCAATACCTGACCGGCACGCAGGGCCAGGACCCGGGGTACGACCCGCTGGCGTTCGCCGTCGCCGAGGCGCACAAGCGGAACCTGGAACTGCACGCCTGGATGAACCCCTACCGAGTGTCCACACAACCGGATCCGAGCCAGTTGGTACCTACACACCCGGCGCGGGTGCATCCGGACTGGTGTGTGGAGTACGGCGGGCAGTTGTACTACAACCCGGGCGTCCCGGCGGTCCTGGACTTCGACGTCCAGGTGATCACCGATGTCGCGACCCGCTACGACATCGACGGCATCCACTTCGACGACTACTTCTACCCCTACCCGGTGGGCACGGCCGACTTCCCCGACGACGCCACCTTCGCCGCCTACGGCGCGGGGTTCCCCGACAAGGCGACGTGGCGCCGGGCCAACGTCGACAAGCTCGTCAGCACCCTGCAACGCGAGCTGCGTGCGGCCAAGCCCTGGGTGAAGTGGGGGATCAGCCCCTTCGGCATCTGGCGCAACGCGGCCACCGACCCCTCGGGTTCGGCGACGAACGGGCTCCAGTCCTACGACGCGCTGTCCTCGGATACCCGCGGCTGGGTCCAGAAGGGCTGGCTGGACTACATCGCGCCGCAGCTGTACTGGAACATCGGCTTCCCGCCGGCCGCCTACGACGTCCTGGTCGACTGGTGGTCCAAGGTCGTGGACGGCACCGGTACGCAGCTGCTGATCGGGCAGACCGTCTCCAAGATCGGCACCTCCAGCCCGCCGGCCTGGCTGAATCCGGACGAGATGCCGAACCACCTGATTCTCAACCGGCAGTACCCGCAGGTCGCCGGGGACATCTTCTTCAACGTCACCAAGCTGCTCACCGACCCGCTCGGGTTCCAGACGCGGCTGATCGATGACTTGTACGAGTACCCGGCCCTGGTCCCGGAGATGGCACGGCACTCCGGCCCGGCACCCGACCGCACGGCACTGACCGAGGCGAAGCCGACCAGCGCCGGCACGCAGCTCCAGTGGCTGCACCTCGACCGCCCGCACGGCGTCGAGGCCGCGTACTACGCCGTGTACCGCTTCGACGGCCACCCGCCGCAGAGCACCTGCGACTTCGCCGACGCCAAGAACCTGCTCGGCACGGTGCGCGCGGTCCCACAGCTGTTCAACGGCTGGACGGACACCGGCGCGGTGGCCGGGAAGCAGTACTCGTACTACGTCACGGCGGTGGACCGGCTGCACCACGAGAGTGAGCCGAGCAATCCTCAGGTGGTGGGCTGGTAGTGCCCGGCGCCTGGGAGTAGCCAGGGGAACAGGGCGGGAGTCGCAGGCGGTCAGTCGTCGTCGAAGTCGCCGTAGTCGCCGAGCACCGCGGCCAGGTGCCTGCTCTGCTCCTCGCTCGGCTCACCGGCGATGACGACGTCGAAGTCCATGCCCTGGCGCACCGTGATCCTGGCCTTCGGATGCCGGACAGCGACCGCGATGACCGCCGCCGCGATCGGCTTGGTCGGGGTGTGGAGGACGAAGTGCACCAACAGGCTCGAGTCCTTCGCATCGTAGGCGGGCTCGACAGAGGCTTTCGTGTCCCGGGTCAGTGCGCCGCCCAGTTCCTGCGCCACCGCCTTGGCCCGCCCCGGCCACCAGCTCGACACGTCGATGCGGACCGTCACCACCTGGGCAACCATGACACACCCTCCCCGAGTCAGTTCTCTGTTCCGCCTGTCGCGAGACTAGCGTGCGACTTCGACGGCCACCCGCCGCAGAGCATCTGCGACTTCGCCGACGCGAAGTCACTCGTCGTAGAGCCGCCATGCCGGGATTCGCTGCGCGTGGCGGCTTTTCTCCTCTGATGCCAGCAGGTCGGTCCGCTTGAGCTGGAGAAGCAGGTGCCGGGCGGGGTCGGCGCCGTGGGCGGTTCCGGTGTCCAGGATGATCGCCGTCTCCGATCCGTCCCTGGCCGTCACCACGGCGTCGGCCACGTACCCGTCCCGCACCTCGGACAGGCCCACCTTCCCCTCGGAGCCGGCCAGCCGGTCTGCCAGCAGGTTCATGTACTCACCGCTATGCGGCCACGGGGGGCTCTGCTGACCGGCTTCGATCTGCTGCAACAGCCTCAGACCCAATCCGCCACGGCGGATCCAGAAATCTCGGTCGCTGATAACGAACAGATGCGCCCGGGCCCGGGTGATCGCCACATTCCATAGATTCGCCTGCTCGTCCAGGAACCTCAGTGCGCCGGCGCTGATGCCGTCGGCGGCGACCAGGCTGTAGATGATGACGTCGCACTCGCCGCCCTGGAAGGAATGGGCGGTGCCGACCCGCACCCGATCCTGGTCGGCCCACCGGGCCCGGATGGCCGAGGCCTGGGCCCGGAACGGGGTGACCACGCCGATGGTGGCCTGCGGCGGCAGCTTGGCCAGGAAGTAGTCGATGCCGCGACCGACCCGGTTGATCTCGCTCTCGTTGATCCAGGACCCGCGGTGGTGCCGTATCGCTTCGCCCTGCTGGTTGATCCAGTTCACATTCGGTTGGCCGTCGATGCCGCGAAGGTTGCGCGTCGGGGTCAGGATCGTCAGGGGCTTGCCCCGGGGCGCGTAGAACAGGCTGTCGGACAGGCGTGCGATGTCCGGGTGGCAGCGGTAGTGCTCGTTGAGCGTGAGGCTGCCGCCGGCGGCGTGTTCCAGGCCGTGGAACGCAGAGTCCTGTCGATAGGCCAGATGCGCCTCCAGGAGCTGCTGCGGGCCGAAGCCGTGCTTCTCCCGGATGGTCGCCTCCTCGGGCGCCTTCAACGTGGCGACGTGTGGGAGCTGGAGCGGGTCGCCGATGACGACAGCCCGCTTGGCCCGGAACAGGACCGGCAGTACCGCCGGGATGGAACACTGGCTGGCCTCGTCGATGATGACCAGATCGAAGAGTGCTGGATTCGGTGGGAAACGGCGTGCCGACAGACAGGTGACGGCCCAGGCCGGAGCTGCGGGCAACGCCGTGCGCAGCTTGCCCCAGTCCGAACCGCTCGAAGCGTTGTGGTCGGCCAGGGTTTGCAACGCGGTGCGGCCGCTGATCCGAAGATGGTGGGCCACCGACGCCGCGAGGTCCAGAGCCCGCGACTGGCGCTTTGCATCGGCGGCGGACAGGGCAGCCGTGAGTCCCTCGTCCTCGGAGTGGATCCGCGTGCGCAGCCCGCGCCACGCAATTTCGGCGTCGGCGTACGCGCCGACCGCCAGGCACAGCGTGGCAGCGCTCTGCGACGTCGAGCCGATGCCGAGGCGGCCCAGGAATCTCATGTGGCGTCGGGCGGCGAACCAGCGGGCGCGATGGAGCTTGTCGGCGCGGGCACGCAGGCGAGCGAGCTCCTGGTCGGAGGCTTCGGACAGCCGCCCGGCGATCCGGCCGTCGGCGTCCGGGCCGTCGTCGTCCGCCCGGATCGCCTCCAGCGCCTGCGCGCGTTGCTGACCGGCGGCCAGCAGCGCTGCTTCGGTCGCGGCCTTATCGGCGGCGGCCTGTCGGTGCAGGTCATATTCGCGAGTGGCGCTGGAGTAGGCGGCTTGTGCGGTCGGCAGGGTTCGATCCGGGGCGGTGGACGCCGAGGCCAGAGCTCTGCGAAGGGTGTCGCGTTCGGCGTCCTGGTAATTGGTGGACTCACCGTTGCCCCGGCTGCCGGTGCGGACGATCAGCCCTTCGACCAGACGTTCGCAGCGGTTCCAGACTTCGTCGACGGCCGTGTTGTTGGTCGAGGCGACCAGCACGCTTTGCCCGGCCGCGACCGCGGTGGCGACCAGGTTGACGATCAAGGCGCTCTTGCCGGTTCCGGGCGGTCCGGTCGCCACGGTCAGCCTCCGGGTCAAGGCAGCGTCCAGGACGTCGCTCTGCGCGTCGTTGAGGGAGCCCAGGACCACGTGGTCGACGCGGTTGGCCGTCGAGGTGTTCGCGCGGCCGTCCAGCAAGGCACCCAGTGCGGTCCTGGCGATGTCCGACTCGTGCTCTGCGACCTCCTTCAGATCCTTCAGCAGCTTCCGGACCGTCGCGCCGGAGTCCAGGGCGACGAGGACCGCGGTGTTCCGTGCGCCGCTTTGGGGGACGTTGGCCTCCAGGCCGCCGGCCATGCGAGCTGGGCGGATCTCGTCGATCCATGCGAGTTCGAACTCGTCGCGCAGAAGATGGTTGATTTCGCGCGCCAGGCCCACATGGTCGCCGGCCCCCCAGGTGGGACTGTAGTTGCGCAGCAGGTTCTCGGCTCCGTCCTCGCCGAGCCAGTACTTGCTCAGAACGGGGTTCGGTTCGGGCTCTCCGTAGGGATGGAGCAAGACCGATCCGTCGTCGCCCTGGACGATCTCCAGGCGGCGGATGAGCAGGGGAGCGCACTGCGGGACTCTGAGGTTCGTGCCTTGGGTATCTTGCAGGAGCACCACGACGGGATAGCCGTAGAGGAGATCAGAACCCTTCTTCTGCGCCTCGTCGATGTGGTCGGCGAACTCCGAGGGGACGGGGAACGTACCGGCGGGGTCTGCCCCGGCGCCGCTGAGCAGCTGTTCTGATCCGCCGACGTAGACGACGCCGGGCTCGTTCGGAGTGAACTTCAAGAGCTTGTCTTCGGCGTTCTCGGCGCGGATGCAGTGGGAGTAGTACTCCAGCAGCGGCTGCCAGCCGATAGAGCCGCCTGCCTGCTGGGCTCCCTTCTCACTGAGTTCCGAGCGCCCCGCCTTGGCTTTGCCGCCGCGCGGATCGGTCCGCCGCACCGGAGCCTTCGCCAGGTAGATGCCGCCGCCGCTCACTCCGATCGACGAGGATACCGGGGTCTGGCGCGTCTCTTTGGGACGGGCTTTGAGGACGGCACTGACGTGCTCGTACAGCTCGGCTACACCTACCCGGCCGTCCCGGTCCCGGTCGCCGGCGCCGCTGCGCAGCGCCTCCACGATCGTGTCAGTGAACAGCGATGGGGAGTCGTCGTCCCCGCCGACCCAAGATGCTTCGCGTGCTTGGGAGGAGGAGAGAATGTAGACACCCTTGGTCTGAATCGGCGCCCCGGCGGGCTCGGAGCTCTTTGGCGTGCGGATCGTGGTGAATCCGGCGGTGAATCCGCCGCTTTCGCAGCAGTCGAGGATGAGTACCTTCTGCCGCGCCAGGCAGTTCTCCAAGTGCTCGTTGAGATACCCGGCCGGGATAGCGGTCTGGGGCAGGTCGCTGTGGTCGGTGTCTCGGGCCACGACGTGGAACTCGCCGGTGGCTGCGCTGCGCAGGCCATGGCCGCTGATGTAGACGACCGCCAGTTCGTCGCTCTCGCTGCGTTCCAGGAAATCGGCGACACGCTGGCGCAGGGTCGCCGCGTCCGGATCGGGAACCCGCTCGATGACGTCGAAACCGCCGACGGCCGAGTCGCCCAGCACCTCGGCCATGACCGCGAGGTCGACCGCGACGCTGGGCAGGCCCGGAAAGTTCTGATAATCGGTGACGCCGACCAGCAGGGCGCGCCGCCGTGTCGGAGCCGTCACCGCTGCAGCTCGCCGAGCACTTCCGAGAGCAGTTTGGCCTGCTCTTCGCTGGGGTCTCCGGAGATCTCGACGTAGTTCGGGCCGATGCTCACGCGCACCCGCTCACGCTTGTGGCGCGAGCACAGCTTTTTCACGGCCTCGGCGACCAGCGGCGCGGCGGCGGGCCAGGCGTAGTCGACGACGGCGTGCAGAACCTCCGCGCCGGGGCCCTTGGCCCCCGCCCGCGGAGTGCCGCCGGCGTATTCGAGACGGACGGTGACGTCCTGGACGGCGGCCAGGTCGGCGCTGAGCGCGCGTGTCGCGTCCTCGCTGCGTAGCGCGTCGTCGCCGGAGACCTCGATCACGGCCGTGGCCGTCCTGGAGCCCATCGGTGCATCCCCCGATCGTTGTCAGACATCTGATTTGTGAAGCGATTGAGCATGTTAGCGGACGGGTAGCGACGGCGGCACGTTGCGTAGCGTGGCGCGTGCGACAATGAAACGGTGATCACCGTCGCGCCCGAGCAGTTCGAGGAGCTGGTCGGCGAAGCGCTGGACTCCATCCCGGAGGAGCTGGGGCGGCACATCCGCAACGTCGCGGTCGTCGTCGAGCCGCAGGCGCCGTACCCGGGCCTGTTGGGCCTGTACGAAGGCGTGCCGCTGACCGGGCGCGGGGAGTGGTACTCCGGGGTGCTGCCGGACCGGATCAGTATCTACCGGGACGAGATCCTGAAGATCTGCGACAGCTACGAGGACGTCGTGCGGGAGGTACGGACGACGGTGATTCACGAGGTGGGGCACCATTTCGGCATCGACGACGAGCGGTTGCACGAGCTCGGCTGGTGAGGCTTGAGCCCTACCGGCGCGCCGCGTACGTCCAGAAGGCGCGTTGCAGCGGGACCGGCGTCGGGCCCGTCATGGCCACCTGGGTCATGAGGATCGCGACGGTGCCGGTGGCCGGGATGACGTGGGCCGTCGTGCCGGTGCCGCCGGTCCAGCCGTAGCGGCCGACGACGTTCCACGGCTCGAGCGGCGCGATGTCCACCGCACCGCCCGAACCCCAGCCCTGGCCCTCCAGGAACAGGCGCGAGGCCGCGCGCTGCTCCGCGGTGAGGTGGTCCGTGGTCATCTCCCGGACCGACCGCTCGGACAGCAGTCCGCCCGCGCCGGGCAGCAGCGTGCGGGCGAACGCGTGGTAGTCGTCGACCGTCGACACCAGGCCGCCGGCACCCGAGGGGAACGCAGACAAGCTGCTCCATTGCCCGTCCCGGGGGTCGACCAGCGTCAGGCCGTCTTCGTCGGGGCTGTAAGCGGATGTGAACCGGTCGAGGCGGTCGGCGGGGACCGCGAAACCGGTGTCCGTCATGCCCAGCGGCTCGAAGACGTGCTCGGCCATCAGCTGCGGCAGGGGCGTGTCGGTGGCGCGCGCCAGGAGGGTGCCGAGGATGTCGCTGCACGTGTTGTACAGCCAGCGCTCGCCCGGTTGGAACACCAGCGGGACTTCGGCGAGGTTCTTCAGCCACTCGCCCGGTGCCGGGACCAGCTGTGGGTCGCGGCCGTGGCGCTGGGAGCCCTGCGCGAACAGGGCGCCGATGGCTGGCCAGGAGAAGTCGTCGGGGAAGCCCCAGCCGGCGCGCGATGTCAGCAGGTCCGCCACCGTGATCGCGCGAGACGCCGGGACCACGTCGTCGAGCGGGGCGTCGGGGGTGCGCATCACCTTCGGGTGCGCCAACTCCGGCAGCCAGGTGGCGATGGGGTCGTCGTGGCCGATGCGTCCCTGCTCGATCAGCAGCAGGGCCAGGGCCGAGGTGACCGGTTTGGTGAGGGAGGCGATGCGGAAGATCGAGTCGCGGGCCATCGGGGTCCGGCCGCCGAGTTCGGCGGTGCCGGCGGTCGCGACCTCCACGGCGTCGCCCCGTGCGACGAGGGCGACGGCGCCGGGGGCCGAGCCGTCCTCGACCGCGGACTGGAGGAGGTCTCGCAGGTCGCTCGCCATGCCGGCCACGGTAGCCGCCGCGTCCGACAGACGCTCGCCGAAGAAATCAAGCGTGCATGATTGATTTTTTCTCGCCCGCCTGAAAGGCTCGCCGAGGACGCCCGCAGCGAACGCCCACCGGGAGGCGCGATGACAGTGCTCGACGATCTGCTCGAAGACCTGGCCGCCGAGAGCGGCGCGCTGGACGCCGTACTGGCCCCGCTCGACGCGGCCGGATGGCGGACCCCGACCCCGGCCACCGGCTGGACGGTCGCGCACCAGATCGCCCACCTGGCCTGGACCGACCGCGTCGCGGCGCTGGCCGCCCGCGATCCGGACGGGTTCACCGCGATGCTGACCCGTGCGTTGCAAGAGGACGGGGCCACGTTCGTCGATCGGGAAGCCGAACGCGGCGCACGGTTGGAACCGGCCGAGTTGCTGGCCGCCTGGCGCTCCGACCGGGCCGACCTGGCCGCGGCGCTCAGCGAGGTCCCGGCCGGCGGCAAGCTGCCCTGGTTCGGCCCGCCGATGGGCGCCGCGACCATGGCCACCGCCCGCCTCATGGAGACCTGGGCCCATGGGCAGGACGTCTTCGACGCGCTCGGGGTGAAGCGTGAGCCGACCGCCCGGTTGAAGAACGTCGCGCACCTCGGCGTGCGGACCCGCGACTTCGCGTTCGTCCAACGCGGGCTGCCGGTCCCGGACAGCGAGTTCCGCATCGAGCTCACCGCCCCCGACGGCAGCCTGTGGACCTGGGGTCCGGAGACGGCGGACGAGCGCGTGAGCGGCCCGGCGCTGGACTTCTGCCTGCTGGTCGCGCAGCGCCGGCATCGCGACGACCTCGCCGTGGCGGCCGTCGGCAGCCAGGCGGACCAGTGGCTGGACATCGCGCAGGTGTTCGCCGGGCCGAGCGGGCCCGGCCGGAGCAAAGGACAGTTCGCATGACCGCCGGCAGCGGCACCACCCCCAGCCTGTCGCAGAACCCGGACATCCTCCGGATCGGCAACGCCTCCGGCTTCTACGGCGACCGCTTCAGCGCGGTCCGCGAAATGCTCGAAGGCGGCGAGCTCGACGTCTTGACCGGCGACTACCTCGCCGAGCTGACCATGCTCATCCTGGGCCGCGACCGGATGAAGCACCCTGATCTCGGCTACGCCAAGACCTTCCTGCGCCAGATGGAGGACGCGCTCGGGCTGGCGCTGGAGCGCGGCGTCAAGATCGTCGCGAACGCCGGCGGGCTGAACCCGGCGGGGCTGGCCGCCAAGCTGCGCGAGGTCGCGCAGAAGCTGGGTCTGGACGCCGCGATTGCGCACGTCGAGGGCGACGACCTGCTGCCGCGCGCCTCAGAGCTCGGATTCGCCGGGGCGCTGACGGCCAACGCCTACCTCGGCGGCTTCGGCATCGCCGCGTGTCTGCGCGCCGGGGCCGACGTCGTGGTCACCGGACGCGTCACCGACGCCTCGCTGGTCCTCGGACCGGCCGTGGTGCACTTCGGCTGGCAGCACTCCGACCACGACCGCCTGGCCGGCGCCGTCGCCGCCGGGCACGTCATCGAGTGCGGCGCGCAGGCCACCGGCGGCAACTACGCCTTCTTCACCGAGATCGCCGACCTGCGCCGGCCCGGCTTCCCGATCGCCGAGATCCACGCCGACGGCTCCAGCGTCATCACCAAGCACCCCGGGACCGGCGGCGCGGTCAGCGTCGGGACGGTCACCGCGCAGCTGCTGTACGAGATCACCGGCCACCGGTATGCGAACCCTGACGTCACCACGCGTCTGGACAGCGTGACCCTGGCCCAGGACGGCCCCGACCGGGTCCGCATCAGCGGCGTCGTCGGCGAGGCCCCGCCGCCGCGGTTGAAGGTGGCGCTGAACAAGCTCGGCGGCTTCCGCAACGAGGTCGAGTTCGTCCTGACCGGCCTGTCGATCGAGGCCAAGGCGGACCTGGCCAAGGAACAGCTGCTGGCCGGGCTGACGAGCACGCCGGAGTCGCTGGAGTGGACCCTGGTCCGTTCCGACCAGCCCGACGCCGACACCGAGGAGACGGCCAGCGCCCTGCTGCGCTGCGTCGTCCGGGACCAGAACGCCGACACCATCGGCCGCGCGTTCACCGGCGCCGCCGTGGAGCTGGCGCTGTCCGGGTATCCCGGCTTCCACGTGACGGCCCCGCCCGGCGCGGCCTCGCCGTACGGCGTCTACACCGCCGCCTACGTTGACGCCTCCGAGGTCACTCACGTCGCGGTGCTGCCGGACGGGGAGCGGGTCACCGTTCCTCACCCGGTACTCACACTGGAGCTAGAACCAAGCCCGGATTCCCTTCTCCCAGAACAAATCCCCGCGGAGGAGACCCATCTGGCCCCGCTCGGACTGGTCTTCGGCGCGCGCAGTGGCGACAAGGGGGGCGACGCGAACGTCGGGGTCTGGGCCCGCGGTGACGAGGCCTGGCGCTGGCTCGCGCACAACCTCACGGTCGAGCGTTTCAAGGTCCTGCTGCCCGAGACCGCCGAGCTGGCCGTTACCCGCCACGTCTTCCCGAACCTGCGCGCGGTGAACTTCGTCGTCGAGGGCGTCCTGGGCGCCGGCGTCGCCTCCCAGGCCCGCTTCGACCCGCAGGCCAAGGGCCTGGGCGAGTGGCTGCGGGCCCGCAACGTCGATCTCCCCGCGTCCCTGCTGAAAGGAAGCGAGCAGTGAACCGCCTGTCCGGTCCGGCGTGGTCGACCGAGGAACGCAAAGCCCTGAGGGCCACGGTGCGCAGGTTCACCGAGCAGGAAGTCCTGCCGAACCTGGACGGGTGGGAGCGTGCCGGTGAGCTGCCGCGCGAGCTGTCGAAGAAGGCCGGTGCGCTGGGCCTGCTCGGCGTCGCACATCCGGTCGAGGCCGGTGGCGGAGGCGGCGACCTGATCGACGCCATCACCGTCAACGAGGAGATGCACTACGCCGGCGGATCGGGCGGCTTGTTCGCATCCTTGTTCACCTGCGGCATATCCACGCCGCACCTGGTGGCCGCCAACGACGTGAAGCACATCGAGCGCTGGGTCAAGCCGACCCTGGCCGGGGAGATGATCGGGGCGCTGGCCGTCACCGAACCCGGCGGCGGCAGCGACGTGGCCCGCATCCAGACCACGGCCCGCCGCGACGGCGATCACTTCGTGGTGAACGGGGCCAAGACCTTCATCACCTCCGGCGTGCGGGCCGACTACGTGGTCGCCGCGGTGCGCACCGGCGATCCGGGGGCCGGCGGGATCTCGCTGCTGGTCATCGAGAAGGGCACGCCGGGATTCACCGTCAGCCGCAAGCTGGAGAAGCTGGGATGGCTGTGCTCCGACACCGCCGAACTGGCGTTCCAGGACGCGCGAGTCCCGGTCGAGAACCTGGTCGGCGCCGAGAACAGCGGCTTCTTCCAGCTCGCCGAGCACTTCCTGTCCGAGCGCGTCGCCCTGGCCGCGCAGGCCTACTCCCACGCTCAGCGCTGCCTGGACCTGGCCGTCGACTGGACGCGGAACCGGGAGACGTTCGGCAAGCCGTTGATCGACCGACAGCTCGTCCAGAACACGCTGACCGAGATGGCGCGAAAGATCGACGTGGCGCGCACCTACACCCACGCCCTGATCGATCGGTCCCTTGCCGGAGAAACCAACCTGATCGCAGAAGTCTGCTTTGCCAAGAACACGGCCGTGGAGACCGCCGAGTGGGTGGCGACGCAGGCGCTCCAACTGTTCGGAGGCCTGGGCTACATGCGCGAATCAGAGGTCGAACGCCACTACCGCGACGTCCGCATCCTGGGCATCGGCGGCGGCGCGACCGAGGTGATGAACGGCCTGGCGGCCCGCGTGCTGGGCTTCCGCTCGTGACCGCGCTTCGCACGGCGCTGGACGCCGCCGGCCCGGAGCACCTGGCCAACACCGAGGCGATGCGCGCCAAGCTCGCCGAGATCGAGACCGAGCATGCCAAAGCCCTGATCGGCGGCGGCGAGAAGTACGTCGCGCGCCACCACGACCGCGGCAAGCTGCTCGCCCGCGAGCGTATCGAGCTGCTGCTCGACCCCGACTCCCCGTTCCTGGAGTTGTGCCCGCTGGCCGGCTGGGGCAGCGAGTTCACCGTCGGCGCGGCGCTGGTCACCGGCATCGGCGTGGTGGAAGGCGTGGAGTGCCTGATCGTCGCCAACGACCCGACCGTGCGCGGCGGGGCGACGAACCCCTGGACGCTGCGCAAGTCCTTCCGGGCGCACGAGGTCGCCGAGCAGAACCGGCTGCCGGTGATCGCGCTGGTCGAGTCCGGCGGCGCCGACCTGCCGACCCAGAAAGAGGTCTTCATCCCCGGCGGGCGCACCTTCCGCGACATCACCCGGGCCTCGGCGGCCGGCATCCCGACCATCGCCATCGTGTTCGGCAACTCCACCGCCGGCGGCGCGTACATCCCCGGCATGTCCGACCACGTGGTGATGATCAAGGAGCGGTCCAAGGTCTTCCTCGGCGGTCCGCCGCTGGTGAAGATGGCCACCGGCGAGGAGTCCGACGACGAGTCGCTCGGCGGCGCCGAGATGCACGCCCGCACCTCCGGCCTGGCCGACTACCTCGCCGCCGACGAGCACGACGCGATCCGCATCGGGCGCCGCATCGTCAGCAGGCTGAACTGGCGCAAGCAGGGCCCCGAGCCGCGCGGTGCGGTGCTCCCGCCGCTGTTCGCCGAGGAGGACCTGCTCGGGATCGTGCCGCCGGACCTGAAGACCCCGTTCGACCCGCGCGAGGTCATCGCCCGCGTCGTCGACGGCTCGGACTTCGACGAGTTCAAGCCCCTGTACGGCTCCTCGCTGGCCACCGGCTGGGCCGAGATCCACGGCTACCCGGTCGGCATCCTGGCCAACACGCGCGGCGTGCTGTTCAGCGAGGAGGCCCAGAAGGCCACGCAGTTCATCCAGCTGGCCAACCGCTACGACACCCCGCTGCTGTTCCTGCACAACACGACCGGCTACATGGTCGGCAAGGAGTACGAACAGAAGGGGATCATCAAGCACGGCGCGCAGATGATCAACGCGGTCTCGAACTCCACCGTCCCGCACATCTCGATCCTGATGGGCGCCTCCTACGGCGCCGGGCACTACGGCATGTGCGGCCGGGCCTACGACCCGCGCTTCCTGTTCGCCTGGCCCAGCGCGAAGTCCGCGGTCATGGGGCCGGCGCAGCTGGCCGGCGTGATCTCGCTGGTGATGCGCGGCTCGGCGGCGGCCAAGGGCCAGCCGTTCGACGAGGCCGCGGACGCCCAGATGCGCGAACTCGTCGAGGCGCAGATCGAGGCCGAGTCGCTGCCGCTGTTCCTGTCCGGGCGGGTCTACGACGACGGCGTCATCGACCCGCGTGACACCCGCACCATCGTCGGGTTCTGTCTGTCCGTCATCGCCAACGCCCCGGTGCAAGGCACCGACAAGTTCGGCGTGTTCCGTCTTTAGAAGGGCTGGAAGGACTCTGCTATGGCTGACTTCACGACGGGCCCGCTGAACTCCGTCCTGGTCGCGAACCGCGGCGAGATCGCGCGGCGGGTGTTCGCGACGTGCCGCCGCCTCGGGTACGGCACCGTCGCGGTGTTCTCCGACGCTGATGCCGACGCGCCGCACACGCGCGAGGCCGACGTCGCGGTCCGGCTGCCCGGCGCCACCTCCGCCGAGACGTATCTGCGCTCTGATCTGCTGATCGCCGCGGCGTTGGCGGCCGGGGCCGACGCGGTCCATCCCGGCTACGGATTCCTGTCCGAGAAGGAGGACTTCGCCCAGGCGGTCGTGGACGCCGGACTGCGCTGGCTGGGCCCGCCGCCGTCGGCGATCGCCGCGATGGGCTCGAAGGTCGCGGCCAAGAAGATGATGGCCGCCGCCGGCGTCCCGGTGCTTCGCGAGCTCGGCGCCGAGGAGGCCACCGCGGCGGACCTGCCGGTGCTGATCAAGGCCTCGGCCGGCGGCGGCGGACGCGGGATGCGCGTCGTGCGCACCCTGGCCGAGCTGCCGGGGCAGTGGCAGGCCGCGCAAGCCGAGGCCTCCTCGGCGTTCGGCGACGGGACGGTGTTCTGCGAGCAGTACATCGAGACCGGCCGGCACATCGAGGTGCAGATCCTGGCCGACGCGCACGGCGCGGTGTGGGCGGTGGGGGAGCGGGAGTGCTCGATCCAACGGCGGCACCAGAAGGTGGTGGAGGAGGCGCCCTCGCCGTTCGTACAGGCGCGTCCGGAGCTGCGCGAGAAGCTGTTCGCGGCGGCGCGGGAGGCGGCCGCGGTGATCGGGTACGTCGGCGCCGGGACCGTGGAGTTCCTGGTGGCGCCGGACGGGTCGTTCGCGTTCCTGGAGATGAACACGCGGCTGCAGGTCGAGCACCCCGTCACCGAGCTCACTACAGGGCTGGATCTCGTTGCCTGGCAACTGCGGATCGCCACCGGGGAGGCGCTGCCGGCCTCCGGGGCACCCGGTGAATCCGGCGAGCCCGGCACGCGCGGGTCGGCGATCGAGGTCCGGCTGTACGCCGAGGACCCGGCCAAGGACTGGCAGCCGGCCTCGGGCACGTTGCACGCGTTCGGCGTGCCGGGCGTCGTCTGTGAGTTCGAGGCCCCGACCGGGCGCGATGAGCCGTTCCTGCGGCTGGATTCGGGCGTGGAATCGGGGTCGGTCGTCGGTGTGTACTACGACCCGATGCTGGCCAAGGTGATCGCCTGGGCACCGCGGCGTGACGAGGCGGCGCGGCTGCTGGCCTCGGCGCTCGCGGCGTCCCGGATACACGGGGTCGTGACCAATCGCGACTTGCTGGTCAATGTGCTGCGACACCCCGCATTCCTTGCTGGAGACACCGATACAGCTTTCTTCGCTACCCATGGTCTGGACACACTGGCCGCGCCCCTGGCCTCGCCCGAGACCGAGCGGATTTCGGCGCTCGCCGGGGCGCTGGCGCTGGCCGCGGCCAACCGGGCTGAGGCGACGGTGCTGGGCGGGCTGCCGAGCGGCTGGCGGAACGTGCCGTCGCAGTCGCAGCGGCGGGTGCTCACGGCCGGCTCGTCGGAGTACGAGGTGCGATATCGCTTCGGGCGCGACGGTTTGCATGCCGAGGGGTACGAAGGAGTGGGCCTGGTGCGGGCGACGCTCGGCGAGGTCGTGCTCGATATCAGAGGCCTGCGGCGGGTGTTCCGAGTGGGCCGGCACGCGACTATGGCGGCGCAGACAGTGGTCGTCGACTCGGCGATGGGTTCGGTGACGTTCACGGTCGCCCCGACGTTCACGGACCCCGCCGACGCGGTCGCCGCCGGATCGTTGCTGGCGCCGATGCCGGGATCGGTGGTGCGGCTGGGGCCGGCCGGAGTCGGCGACGTGGTCGAAGCCGGGCAGCCGATCCTGTGGCTGGAGGCGATGAAGATGGAGCATCAGGTGTCGGCGCCGGTCGCCGGGGTGCTGAGCGCGCTGCCGGTGTCGGTCGGCAGCCAGGTCGATGTGGGGACTGTGTTGGCGGTTGTGGAAGAAGGCGGAGCGGCATGAGTGAGACCAGCCAGACCAGCCAGACCCCGGTTCTGGTGCGTTACGAGGCCGCAGGCGGCGTGGCGACGCTGACTCTCGACTCGCCGGCCAACCGCAACGCGCTGTCCTCGACCCTGGTGGCGCAGCTGCACGCCGGTCTGCGCGAGGCGGCGGCTGATCCGGGCGTGCGGGTGGTCGTGCTCGGGCACACCGGCAATACCTTCTGCGCCGGGGCCGACTTGTCGGAGGCGACCTCCGAGCCGGTGGATCCCGAGGGGCCGGTGGCGGGGCGCGCGCGGGCGCTGGCCGGGCTGCTGCGGGCGATCGTGGAGCTGCCGAAGCCGGTGATCGCGGCCGTCGACGGACACGTGCGGGCCGGCGGGATGGGGCTGGTCGCGGCGTGCGATCTGGCCGTGGCCGGGGAGGCGGCGACGTTCGCGCTGACCGAGGCGCGGCTGGGCGTCGCGCCGTCGATCATCTCCCTGACGGTGCTGCCCCGGCTGACATCGCGCGCCGCTTCGCGCTACTTCCTCACCGGCGAGAAGTTCGACGCCGCCCAGGCCGAGGCGCTGGGGCTGGTCACGCTGGCCGCCGCCGACCTGCCGGCGGCGGTCGCCGAGCTGGTCGCAGTGCTGCGGCAGGGCTCCCCGCAGGGGCTGGCCGAGTCGAAGAAGCTGGTCACCGCCCCGGTCCTGGCCGCGTTCGACGCGCAGGCGGACGCCCTGGCCTCAGCCTCGGCGCGGCTGTTCGCCTCGGACGAAGCACGGGAGGGCATGACCGCGTTCTTGCAGCGCCGGCCCCCGACCTGGGCAGAATAAGCGTCCCCACCATCTGCCGACCGAACCATCTGCCGACCGACCGGACAGCGAGCACCCCTGATGCGCGAACCTCAGCAGGACCGAAGCCGGGCCACCCGCCGCCGACTGCTGGAGGCGTGCGTGGACTGCCTGGCCGAGGTGGGGTGGAGCGCCACGACCGTGGCGGTGGTCGCCGAACGCGCGGGCGTCTCCCGGGGCGCGGCCCAGCACCACTTCCCGACCCGCGAGGATCTGATCACCGCCGCGCTGGAGCACATGTTCGACGAGCGGATCGATTCGGCGCGCGCGGAGCTGGCCGCCCCGGGCACGTCGCCCACCACCGAGGCGGTGGTCGCGCGGGTGGTGGAGCACTTCACCGGCACGCTGTTCAAGGCGGCGCTCCAGGTGTGGACGGCGGCCGCCGCCGACGAGGCGCTGCGCGAGCGCGTGGTGCCGCTGGAGCAGAAGTTCGGCCGCGTCGCCTATCGGATGGCGATCGAGGCGCTCGGCGTCGGCGACGAGGACGAGACCGGCCACCGGCTGGTCCAGGCCACGCTCGACCTGGCGCGCGGGCTCGGGCTCGCGGATGTCCTGACCGACGACTCGGCACGGCGCGCGGAGGTGGTGCGGGCTTGGGCGGCGCACCTGGACGCGGTGTTGGGGGAGCGGCGATCACGTGACTGAGCTGGCCGGTATGCTCCCTGAGCCGACCCGCGGGTGGCCGGCCAGGGGAGGAACCGGGGATGGAATCTGAGATGGGTCCCGAGGCGGGCGAGGGTTCGCGCTCGGAGGAGCCCGGCGCTGAGAGCGCGCCGTTCGCGGTGGTCGATTCGGGGCCGGAGCCCGGTGCGCCCGGTGCGCCGCTTTCTGGGCTGCCGCCGTATCCCACGCAGACGGGGGCTGGTTACGGGCCCGGCTACGGACCTGGCTATGGACCTGCCTATGGACCTGGCTACGGTCCCGGTCAAGGAGCCGGCTACGGTCCCGGTCAAGCTCCCGGCTACGGGCAGATGCCGCCGGGGGCGCCGTATGGCTACCCGCCGCACGGCTACCCGCCCTACGGCTACGGATACCCACCGCCGCGGCCGACCGGCACCAACGGCCTGGCGGTCGCCTCGCTCGTGCTGGGCATCTGCGGGTTCTTCTTCATCACGCCGATCATCGGGCTGGTCCTGGGGCTGGTGGGGCTGTCGACGGTGCGCAGGACCGGGCAGAAGGGCAAGGGGATGGCGATCAGCGGGATCGTGCTGTCGAGCCTGTGGATCGCCCTGTTCGCCACGTTCATCACGGTCGCCGTCATCATCACCCCGGATCCGGCGCAGCGCGACGCCGACGGGAACGTCGTCAAGGCCGGTGCGGTCCCGGTCTTCCAACTGCACCTGAACGACTGCTTCACGCTGCCGGCCGGGGCGTTCAGCACGGACACCAGCACCCGGACCCTGAAGGTCGTGCCATGTTCGACGCCGCACGACAGCGAGGTGTTCGGTCTGTTCGACGCCACCGAGAGCTCCTTCCCCGGGAAGGACGCGCTGTGGAACGACGGCACTTCGCAATGCGTGGAGAAGTTGGCCGCGTATGTTCCGGACGCCGTCACCCTGCCGACGGGCAGTCAGGTGCAGTTCATCTACCCGGACGAGCAGGCCTGGAGCCGGGGCGAGCGCCGGCTGACCTGCTTCCTGCAGTCCAAGGCCGCCACGATGACCCAGTCGTTGCACCGGGACCTGTCGAGCTACACCGCCGACCAGGCGCGCTTCCTGAACGCGCTCAACCCCTATCTCACCGCGGTGAACCGGATGAAGGGGCTCCCGGATTCGGCGGACCTGCCGACCCTGGAGCAGAGCGCGGGCGCCGTCTCGAACGCCGCGCAGGGCGAGGTCTCGGCGCTGAGGGCGAAGCCGTGGCCGGCTGACGTGCAGCCGGCGGTGGACGCGATGGTGCTCAAGCAGCTCCAGGTGGCGAGTCTGTGGGCGCGGGCCGCCGGCGAGAGTGACCAGGGCGCGTTCCAGGACGATGTGCGGCAAGCCAATGCGGTCTTCGACAAGGAGGACATGGGGGAGATCCGGTCCGCGCTCGGATTCGCGGCGGTATCGGGCGGAGGCACTCAGGCGACGGTCTGACGATGGGATCGCCCTAGGCCGAAAGGCGTGTGGGGATGGACAGGAGGTCAGAGCAGATCTCGACTCCGTCAAGGCGAACGAGAACGTCCTCCGGAAGGGTGGAGAGCCGGTCTGTGCGGTCCAGCCATATCGACCGCAGGCCGGCCTCATGTGCCGCAGCCGCGTCGGTGATCGGTTCGTCGCCGACGTAGAGCGCCTCATGGGGCTCGACGCCTACCGCTGTGCACGCGGTGAGGAACGCGTCGGGGTGCGGTTTCGCGGCCGGAAGCTCCTCCAGGCCCAGCAGGCACGCGAAGCGGTCCCGGTCGATGTGGCACCGCTTCAGCTTCTCCAGTTGGAACGCGGAGATCATGTTGGTGACGATGCCCAGCGTGACCCCTATTCCGGCAAGCGCGTCGAGGGTCGGTTGGACGTCGGCGAAGGCTTTCAGGGCACCGGTCATGCGGGAGTAGAAGCCGTTGAACCAGAGGTCTGCGTCAGCATCGGAGAGGTCTGCGATGCGGCTCATCGCGCGGGCCCGGGATCGGCGCTGCTCGTGGAATCCGAGCTCGCCCGCCATGTACTGGCCGATGTAGAGGTCCTCGTATTCCTTCCAGCGCAGGTATTCGTCCTCGCCTGCGGGAAGGCCGAGCGCGCCGAGGTGGCCCAGGATCCCGTGCCGGGTGGCACCTTCGAGATCCACCAGGGTGCGGTCGAGATCGAAGAGGACGGCACGGATCGGTGTGTGCATGATCCAAGCCTAGCCAGCGGCGGGCGCCGTTAGTTCTGGACTGCTCGCCCCGCCGCCTGCCCCGCCGCCTGCTCCACCGCCCGGCTCTGGCCGCCGCAAGACCCCCGCACCACCAGCCGCGTCGCCACGTGCAGCGGCGCGTGCGCCGTCCCGTCGTCCGCGTCCAGCGCGTCGACCAGCGCCTCGACCGCGCCGGCGCCGAGGGCCACGCGGTCCTGGGCGATCGTGGTGAGGGTCGGGCGCAGCAGGGCCGCGGCCTCGATGTCGTCGAAGCCGACCACGGCCATGTCGTGCGGGACGCGCAGGCCCGCGTCGGCCAGGGCGTGCAGCGCGCCGATGGCCATCTCGTCGCCGGCGGCGAAGATCGCGGTGGGCGGCTGCGGCAGGTCGAGCAGGCGGCGGGCCGCCTCGTAGCCGCTGTCCAGGAAGAAGTCGCCCTCGATGATGTGCCGGGGGTCCGGGGTCAGGCCCAGGCCGGCCATCTCGGCGTGGTAGCCGGCCAGGCGCTCGGCGGCCGGCATCAGGGCGTGCGGGCCGGTGATGGTGGCGATCGCGGTGTGGCCGAGTCCGTGCAGGTGGCGGACCGCGGTCGCGGCGCCGGCGCGGTTGTCGGAGGTGACGTAGGTGGTGCGGTTGCGGTGCAGCGGCAGGTCGATGCCCACGCACGGGGTGCCCGCGTCGACCAGTGCCGTGATCGCCGGGTGGTCGGCGTCCACGCCCATCATGATGACGCCCGCCAGGCTGTGCTGCTGGGCCGCGCGCAGGTACAGCGTGACGTCGGCGGGGCTCGCCGCGCCGGCCGTGGACAGCACCATCAGGTGGTACCCGGACTCCGCGAGCGTCTGCTTGATCCCGACGAACAGGTCCAGCAGGAACGGATGCCGCCGGTCCTGGTTGGTGTAGCCGGTGTCCCAGATCAGCCCGATCATGTCCGAGCGCCGCCGGACCAGCGTGCGCGCCGGCTGGTTCGGCGAGTAGCCGAGCCGGTCGGCCATCTCCAGGATCCGCCGCCGGGTCTGCGGACTCACCTCGGCCCGGTCGTTGAGCGCGCGCGAGACCGTGGCGGGGGAGACGCCGCTGAGGCGTGCCAGCTCGCGGATGTCCACCATGGAGTGACCATAGCGGAAGACAGTCTGCTGCGATAGATCGTTACGCAGGTGGTCGGAAACGTATCCGCGCAGTACACGGGCCACCGGCAGGCGCCGCGCGGCGCCTCAGGACCCGGCGGTCGCCAGCTGGAGCGTCGTGGCCATCGTCGGGCTGGTGAAGGTGGTGGCGGCGTCGCCGGGGGAGGGGTGGTACGAGCCCCACTTCAGGTAGTCGCTGGTGCCGTCGTACGTGGTTCCGGTGAAGGTCCCGGAGCCGGTGGTGAATGTCTGCTTCGTCCCGTCGTACCAGAAGTCGATGGTGCCTCCGGTGCGTGCCAGATGGATCTTCAGCGCGTAGGAATGCCACTGGTCGTTGACGATCGGCGCGGTCCACAGCGGGTGTGCCACGTGGTGGATGTCCCACTCCTGCAGCCGCACGCGGCCGTTGGTGGCGTCGATCTCGATCGGGTGGTTGGCGGTGCCGGTGCTGGGGTCGCACTTGAGCTGGAAGATGTACCGGTCGTCACTGTCGGCGATGTCGACCTTCGCCGCCCAGCCGACATAGAACGTCTGGCCGGCGGTCAGCGTCGGGCCCAGCGCCTCGCAGCGCTCCTGCCCGGCGGCCTGCACCGCCTGCCACACCTTGCCCTTCGCGCCGCTGGAGACGACCTTGAAGTCGCCGGGGGCGCACTGCACCGAGGCGAACGTCGAAGGTCCCACCGCCGTGTTCGGCTTCCAGATCACCTTCCCGGCGGCGCTCGGCGCGCTGCCGGGCTTGTCGCCGGTCGCCGATGCCTGTGTGGCGATGGCGACGGCACCGCCGGTCAACGCCAGCGCGGCGGCGCCCGCGGCCCAGAAAGTGAGCCTTCTGCGATGCAAAGCAGTCGTCATGGGCTGAAGACTAAACGCGGCGCGGGCTCAGGTGTGAGGAATCCTCAACATCTGTTGCGCAACAAGAACAAGCGCCGCCGGGCCCGCAGTAGCCCGGCGGCACTCACCCTATGGCTGAACCGTCATCGCGAAGATGTGGATGGCCGGATCGCTGGGCACGGTCACCGTCTTCACCGTCTTCGTCGCGTCGATCCCGATCGAGTTGTAGAACACGTCGTAGTCGACCCCGAAGTTCGCCGGGCCGCTGGGCGTGTTCCGGTGCGTGGTGACGATGGCCGGCGTGGCGCCGTACCCGGTCGGCGAGGAGCAGCACCAGTTCGGGAATCCGAGGCTGCCGCTGCTGGTCGTGCCGTCCGTGTAGGTCACCGTCACCGTGTCGGTGTCGAAGCCGGCCTCCGAACCGAGGAAGCCGAGCTTGGACCCCTGCCCGCTGAGGTTCACCATCACGCCGCTGCCCGCCACGTTGTCGTTCGTCCCGGTCGCCGCGGACGGCCAGGTGAACGTCGTGCCGCCGGCCGTGATCGTGGCACCCGCAGTGGCGCCCGCGGCGGCGAGCGCCTGCGCGGAGTAGCTGTCGCCGTCTCCGTCGAAGTTGCCGGGGCCGGGGTTGGACTCGTCGCTGATCGCGGTGTTGTTGAACGCGCCGGCCAGCGTCGGGAAGGGGGTGTTCGTGACGTTGGACAGGTCGGCGCTGTCGGTGGCCGGCGTTCCGCGATCGCGGTAGGCGACGGACGCCGTCAGCGTCGTCGTCACCTTGCCCGGTGGCGGCGTACTGGCCGTGACGACGAACGTGGCCGTCGCCGACGTCCCGGGCTTGACGTTCTTCAGCTTCACGGAGGAGGGCGTCGCGGTCCACCCGGCCGGCAGCTTGAGCGTGACAGAGGGCTGCTGCGCGTCGAAGTACCCGTAGTCGCCGAAGGAAACGGTGACCGGCGTGGGAACCCCGGCCGCCAGCGGCGCGCCGCTGATCGTCGCCGCGGTGTGGATCGGCAGGTGCTTGTCGCCTCCGGGGTGCACGCGGTAGATGGCCGTCGCGTGCGGCGCGAGCGAGGCCGATATCGTGCCGTCGCTGGCGCTGACCGCCTTGCTGACCAGATCGGTCAGCTGGAACGGCGCGCCGCTGCTGTGCAGCCCGATCGCGGCCGCGTTGGTCGTGACGGTCTGCGCGGTGTCGCCCTTGTTGAACAACACGACCGACACGTCGCCGTTCGCCAGCGGCTTGGCGAGCACGTCGTATCCGGCGCCGGACTGCACGATCGTGCCCTGTGCCCCGAGCTTGTCCTGGTCCACCGCCACCACGTCGGGGTTGGAGACGATCCCCACCTCGGTCGGTGTCAGCTTGGACAGGTCGGTGGACAGCAGGATCGGCGAGGCCATCTCGGCCCACAGCGTCATCTGGGTCTGCTCCTCGGTCGGGGTGAGCCCGCCGTTGCCGACTTCCAGCATGTCCGCGTCGTTCCAGTGTCCGGGGCCGGCCCACTGTGCCAGGCCCGGGGTGTTGTCCTCGTTGTAGTTCTCCAGCACGCTCGGCCAGGCGTCGTAGATGTCCGAGCCGAAGCGCCACAGGTTGCCGTGCTGGTAGAGCCAGGTGAGCTCGTTGGTGAAGTCAGAGCCCGAACAGCAGACGTAGGCCGGGGCCGACTCCGAGAACTGCATGGGACGGCCGGTGTTCAGCAGCGCCTGGCTGGCCTCGGTGTAGACGATCTGCGCGACCTGGCTCTCGGACTTGCCGGGGAAGGCGTCCATCGGCTCGTAGCAGTAGTCGAGCTTGAGGTAGTCCACGCCCCAGGACGCGTACTGGTCGGCGTCCTGCTGGAAGTGCCCGTAGCTGCCTGCCGCGCCCTGGCAGGTGTAGTAGCCGGCGTCCTCGTAGATGCCGAACTTCAGGCCCTTGCTGTGGATGTAGTCGCCGAGCCACTTCAGGCCGTGCGGGAAGCGGGTGGCGTCGACCTGCAGGTTGCCGTTGGCGTCGCGGGTCTTCTGCATCCAGCAGTCGTCGATGTTGACGTAGTCGTAGCCGAGCTTGTTCAGGCCCAGCGAGACGATCTCGTCGGCGGTCTTGGTGAACAGCGTCTCGTTCATGTCGCTGTTGCATTCGAAGCCGGCCCAGTCGTTGAAGCCCATCGGCGGGGTCAGCGACAGGCTGTTGTAGGACGGGTGGGTGTTGATCGCGGGCGCGGCTGCGGTGCCGGCGGCGGCCGAGACCGCTGGTGCGGCGGCCGTCACGGCGCCGAACACCATCACGGCCGCGGCGACGGCGCCGAACAGCCGCCGGCGTGGGGCGGTGCGGGACATATCACCTCCGAGGGAGAGGACTGATCTCGCCGAGTCACCGTAAGAAGCGCGAGCGCCGTGCGCAAGTGTTTGGGAAGGGTCAGTTTCAATCAGTTCCGCGCAGGGTTCGTGCAGGAGTGCCCGCGGGCGATATCAGGCCCCGATGACTCTCGACGACTCCCGCCGGGTCGGCGAGACTGATCTGATGACGCGGTGGGCTCGCCTGTGGCGGCGGATGACCCGGATGTTCGACGTGGACGCGGTGCCCGTGACCGTCGTCGACGACCTGGCCCCGGACCCGCACGCCTGGAGCGCCGGCTACGCCGACACCGCCGGGACCGGGTTCGGCACCGTGGCGCGCCGGCTGCCGCTGCTGATCGGGACCTCGCTGCGGCTGGCCGCCGAGGCCTCCAGACCGCGCACGGCCGCGCTGCTGGCCGTGCAGACGGCCTCCTCGCTGGCCGGCGCCTTCAGCCTCTATGCCACCACCGACGTGCTGGCCCCGCTGTTCGGCGCCGGCGCCACCCCGGACCGGATCCGTGCGGCGCTGCCGTCGATGCTCGTGGTGCTGGTGCTCACCGCCACGCGGTCGTTGTGCGACTCGGTGGCCAAAGCGTTCGCGCAGCAGCTGGGCCCGATGATGGACGCCAAGGCGATGATCCGGCTGCAGGAGCTGTGTACGCGCGCCGAACTCGTCGCGTTCGACAAGGCCGACTGGGTCGACGCCTCGCAGCGGGCCGAGCGCGGATCCATCTCGGCGCGCAGCATGCTGGCCATCACGCAGCAGGTGTTGCAGAGCCTTGCCACGCTCATCGGCGTCGCCGGGGTGCTGACGGTGCTGCATCCGGTGCTGGTGCCGCTGCTCCTGCTGTCGGTGGTGCCGCGCTGGTGGGCCGCGGTGCGGGTGGCCCGGCTGGACTACAAGGTGTTCGTCCGCTGGGTGGAGGGGCGGCGCAGGCAGACCCTGCTGACCCAGCTGTCGGTGACGACCACCTCGGCCGCGGCGGTTCGTGCGCTGTCGCTGTCCGGGTACCTCGTCGAGCGCTACCGCCGAATCACCGATGCCTACCTCACCGAGCGCTTGCAACTGGTCCGGGCGGAGACGTCGTCCATGGTCGTGGGCAACGCCATCGCGGGGCTGTTCACCGGGCTCGTCTACGCGGTGCTGGCCCTGCTGCTGTGGCGGCAGGCGATTCCGCTGGCCGTCGGAGGCACGGCGTACCTGGCCGTGAGCCGCGTCCAGCAGGCGCTGCTCAGCCTGGCCATGGACATCAACGAGCTGTACGCCGAGGGCTTGTATCTGGAGGACTACCGCTCGTTCTGCGACGACGCGGCCGGGCATCTTCCGTCAGCCGGGGACGAACCGACACCCGAGGACTTCCAGGAGATCGTCGCCGAGGACGTCGTGTTCGCCTATCAGGGGACGACGACACCGGCGGTCGCTGGCGTCTCGCTGCGGGTGAAACGCGGCCAGGTGGTCGCGTTCGTGGGGGAGAACGGCGCGGCGAAGACCACGATGGCCAAGCTCCTGGCCCGGCTGTACCTGCCCGATTCCGGACGGATCACCTGGGACGGCCACGACAGCGCGGCCATGGACATCGAGACGCTGCGCTCCCGGATCGCCTTCATCGACCAGGACCACACGCGCTTCCCGTTCACCGCCCGCGAGAACATCCGCATCGGCGACTGGACCGCGGACCCGGACCCGGCGCGGATCCAGGAGGCGGCCCAGCACGCCGGCGCGCACCGGTTCATCAGCGCCCTGCCACGCGGCTACGACACCCTGCTGGAGCGCAGCCTCAGCGGCGGCCTGTCGGTCTCCGGCGGCCAGTGGCAGCGCCTGGCCCTGGCCCGCGGCTTCTTCCGGCGCGCGTCGCTGGTGATCGCCGACGAACCGACGTCCAGCCTGGACGCCGCCGCCGAAGCCGCGTTCTACCGCCGGCTGCGCGAGTACGGCGGGACGATCGTGATGATCACCCACCGGCTGGGGAACGTCGCCGAATGCGCCGACTACATCTACGTCTTCGCCGACGGCCTGGTCGCCGAGCAGGGCACGCACACCGAGCTGATCGCGGCCGACGGCTGGTACGCGCGCTCCTACCGGCTGCAACGGCAGAGCTTTGAAAAGGGCGACAGCCTCGGCGAGCGGATCGAACCAGCCCAGTCGATCCGGCCCGCCGAGGCCGAACCCGCCCTTCAGAGTGGATCGTCGAGCACCATCACCGAAGGCAAGGCGCTTCCTTCCCCCATCCGCAGCAGCTGATACGCCACACCGCCGAGCCCGGACATCATCGCCGGCGAGAACGCCTCGCGGGCCATGCCGCTGATCGCGCCGTTCTCCTCCAGACTGGCCAGGATGCGGGCTTCGAAGCCCTCCCGGTCCACGCCCTCCGGGGCGAAGCCGGCGCGCAGGGCAGCGTCCATCAGCTCCCAGACGCCGAGTTCACCGTGGCACAGCGTGTGGTTCCAGCCCATGCCGTGGCCGTAGGCGGCGATCGCGGCGCGTCGCAGCACACTGTCGACGCCGTCGGCCGGCCAGCCGCGGCGTGCCAGGTCCAGCTGGGTCAGGGCGATCCCGACCGAGCCGTGGCACCAGGCGTTGGCGGTCAGGCCGGGTTCGATCTCGCGCAGGTCGGTCCAGCCGCCGGCGGCCTCGTCGTAGCAGGACTCCTCGAAGGCGAACGCGGCGCGCGCCGTCTCGGCGGCCCGGGCGTCGCCGGTGGCCAGCGCGAGCCGGGCCAGGGCCCAGCCGATACCCGAGGCTCCGTGCGCGCAGCCGCCCAGGCCCCCGGGCCAGCGCGTGGTCGGCCAGGCGACGCCGACGTCCCTGGTCAGCGCGGCGTCGCACAGCACGGTGCCGATGTGCCCAGCGATGTCAGTCCACTGCTGCTCGCCGGTCACCGCGCTCAGCTGGAGCAGCGGCACGATGGCCCCGGCCGGTCCGGAGACGATCTCGTACTCCTCGGCGTCGCCGATGGCCTCGGGGATCTGGGCGGCCAGCGCCCGGGCCCGGTCCAGGGCTTCGTCGCCGACCACGCCGAGGCGGGGCAAGGTGAGCCAGGTCCACATCTCCGACCCGAGGCCGACCCAGCCGCCGGGCTCGCGGGGCCGCATCGCCACGCCGTCGGCGCGCAGCTTCGCCGCGTGGTCGCCGGCCAGCCGGATGGTCTGGACCGTGGCGTCGAGCAGCGGCGGCAGTTCCGCGATCGGATCGGCGCGGCCGCACTGGGTCTCCTGCTGGTAGGCGGCCAGCAGCAGGGCCACGCCCGGCAGTCCGCTGTACAGGTCCGGGCTGAGCGGCTGGACCACCCAGCCGGTGAGGCTGAGCACCGGCGCGATCCAGGTCGCGGTGCCGTCCGCGCCGCGGGTCGCGCTGTCGCGGACCTCCCGGACCAGACCCGCTGCCAGGGTTCTGCGACGCTTGTCGACGTCCTGCGTGCTGATGACGGTCGGCGGCCGCAGTCCCTTGCTGGGCGTCCAGTCCGAGTTCAGATACGCGCTGACCAAGCTCGCGCGAATGATGCCGCGATCGAACTCCAGATCGGCGCCGCGCCAGCGGGTCAGCGCGTCGGCCACCAGGTCCCGCTCCGGCAGCCAGTGCGTGCCGTCGGGGCCGGTGAGCCGGCCGGTGTGGGGCGTGGTGCCGAAGTAGGGGATGTCGCCGGTGAGCAGATCGGCGATCTCGGCCGCGACGACGTCCGGGTCGCTGGGCGCCGCCGAGGATTGCTGTGCCATCTGG
Organism: Catenulispora sp. GP43; assembly: GCF_041260665.1. Lineage (NCBI taxonomy): Bacteria > Bacillati > Actinomycetota > Actinomycetes > Catenulisporales > Catenulisporaceae > Catenulispora > Catenulispora sp. GP43. The sequence continues at coordinate 270,784 of NZ_JBGCCT010000008.1, forward strand.
ACGAATAGGCCGGTGGCGCGGTGCACGGCGGCCGGCTCGTCGTGCAGCGAGACCGGGTGCCAGAGCATGCGCGCGACTTCTTCGTAGACATCGGTGGCGCGCAGCACCATGCGGATCTGGCAGTCGCCGAAGGCCGCCATCGCCGCTTCCAGAATGTCGGCGTCATCGGCGGCGGCCAGCGCGGCCGAGCCTTCTTCGAACCCTGCCGCGACCGTCTCCCAGTGGTCGGCCAGGGCCGGCTTCGGGCTGGGCAGGCTGGCGCCGGGCTGCGGTGTGGCCTCGGCGTAGCCCAGATGCGCGTGGTCGGTGCCGGCGTCGATGATGACCGGGACCTGCCCCGCGGGCTGCTCGTCCGGCAGCGCGCCCACGGAGGAGGAGTCGACGCCGCGCCAGCCCAGGGCCGCGCCCCGGTTCGGGAGCATGCCGACGCGCAGCACGGTCTCGTCCACGAGCCTGGCCGCCGCGTCCACCGCCAGGCCCATGCCGGAGGGCGGGCCCTGCGGGATGGTGCTGAACAGGGTTTCGCAGTCCACGACGACCGGGACCGGGCCGTGCGCGATGACGTTCTCGGTGTGCAGGTCGCTGCCGCCGAGCAGGCGCATCACGGCCAGCCAGTGGCCGACGCCGCGGTAGAACGTGCTCAGCTCGGCCTCGGAGGCGCAGTAGCGGTGTTCGATGAACTCGCTCCAGCCGTAGCCGTCGCGGGTGATGACGTCGGGGACGCGGATGCGCGTGGCCGCCGGGACGTCGGGCAGGACCGTGTCCAGCAGGCTTCTCAGGGCTTTGTCGACGTCGACCGGGCGGGGCTTGTAGACGACTTTGGCCTGATCGAGTTCCAGGATCGCCACGGACTGTCCGCCGCGATGGCTGTCGCCGGCTCCGAAGTCGACATGGCGCAGCTCGCCGGGGTCGACTCGGGTGAGGGCGGTCAGAGTGCTGCGATCCGCGGCGAAACGGCGGGCCAGCGTCAGCGCGGCATCGGCACGGCGCTGCATGACGGTGTCCAGGCGCGCGCCCAGAGTCGGGTAGCGGCTGCCCAGGGAGTGCCAGAATCGGGGGTCGTCGGCGATCTTCAGGAACTCGGTCCAGCGGCCGGCCGAGTCCTGGGCGCTCAGCCGCCCGGTCACGCGCGCGGCGTTGAGTTCGAGAAGCAGGACCCTGCTGACCTTGCGGTGGACGGTTTCCAGGATGGCGCGCTCGGCGGCCTCGGCGATCGCGGCGCGCTCCGGGCCGGACAGCGGTTCGACGGCGGCGAGCCGGGCCGCCAGGCCGGCCGAGATCGGCGCGGCCAGGCAGCCCAGTGCTCCGGCGAACTCGCCGGAGAAGCGGGGGGTCACCTGAGCGTCAGCAGCACTCGCCGCCGCGCGAGGCGGTGCAGGAGCTGCACGTGCCCCGGGTGATGATGACCACGGCGCCGACGATGTCGGCCTCGGCGTACTTGCCGCCGGTGTACAGCGGGCCGGCCGGGCTTTCGTCGGCCGAGCTCAGCCAGCTGCTGATGACGTCGTCGACGCGGCCGAGGACTTCGGTTTTGGGCATGCGGGACCTCCGGAGGTGGAAGGAAGGTGGCGGGGTACGGACCGCGGATCACCGTCTGGTTCGTCCCCAATGTGTTCTGTATATATCTCACTGTGCGGACTGACAAGCAGGAAGATACGCGTATTTGTACTCATTCAGTGGCTGACAGGGTACTGACATCTATCGAGGCGCATGATGACTGATATGCCGGGTCCGGACCGGGATGCGATGCGGGCGGTGGCGGCGTCCCTCGGCGACCGGGCGAACGCGATGGCGGCCCGGGGACGGGTGGCCGAGGTGCCGGCGCTGTGGGAGGAGGCGATCGCCGCTCTGCCCGACGAGGCGTCGCGAGCATTGATCACCCTGGCCTACGCCTGGTACCAGGCGCTGCACGGGGAGGTCGAGCACGGGATACGGCTGGCGGCGGGTCTGCGGGATTGTCCGGTGCCGCCGGTGCCGGGGCAGGTCAGGGTTCTGGTACGGAACCGGACGCGGGTCGAGCCGGAGGTAGTGGAGCGCACCTGGCATGCCGTGACGGGGGAGGGGCTTGCCCCGTGGGCGTTCTTCGCCGACGAGGACATCGATGCTGTCGCGGCATGGATCTCGGCGCTGTCGTGGGAGGAGTCCAGGGCGCTGTATGACGCGCGAGTCAGCCGACTGGCTTCACAGGATGCTGACGAAGTGCTCGTGGAGATCGCCTCCGGTGATCCCCGGCTGCGCACCGCGATCGCGGTCCACCGGGCCGTTCTGGTGCTCGGCGCCGATGCCGGCTACCACGCGTTGAGCGGCCCGAAGGCGGCCTCCGACGTGGCCGGCGCCGCGATCACGGCCGGGGACTGGGGCGCGTTGCGGGCGTGCGGGACGATCGAGTTGACCGTGCACGGCAGGGCTTTCCTGGGCGGCGTGTACGGGGTGACCGCGGAGCTGATGGCAGCCGGTGACACCTCCGTGCCGCCGGCGATCGCCGATCGGGTCGCCGCCTTGGCGCTCGACGCGCAGCCCTGGGAGCGGGCGCGGGCCGCCGCGGATCTGGCGGCCATCGGCGACACCTCGATCACCGCGTTGCTGAGCGCGATCCCGGAATCCTCTGACAGGTAACGTTCCCACGTTCGGTAGCAGGCCATTGACAGCGTCACAGAGTACTTCGACACTCCGAGATGTGAACGTTCCCTTCGATCGGGCCCGATTGCGCCGGCCCGCAGTGCTCCTGTTCGCCCTCAGCCTGAGCTTCGCAGGCTTCATGCACGGCACCGCGCGTGCCGCGACCACGACCGCGAACGGATTGGCGGCCACCTTCGACAACGCGGGCATCAGCGACGACTCGGCGCCGACCGCGGCCGACCTGGACGGGGTCGGGTCGGCCTTCTCCGCGCAGGCGCTGGCCGCCGACGGCTGGTCGCCGGGGGCGGTGGTCACCCTGGCCGACGGGGCGCGGGTGAGCGTGCCGCAGATCGCGCCGGGCCAGAACGACGACACCGTCGCCGCCGGCCAGACGTTCGCCGACGCCGGCTCCGGCGGCGCCCTGGACCTGGTGGCGACCAGCACGAACGGCACCACGGCCGGAACCGGGACGGTGACCTACGCCGACGGGACGAAGCAGAGCTTTGCGATGTCCGTGCCGGACTGGTGGACCGGGACCGTCGCGATCGCCGCGGTGGCGCCCTACCGGAACTCCACCGGCGGGCGGCAGGTGCACCAGGTGAGCCTGTTCACGACCACCGTGCCGCTGATCGCCGGCAAGGCCGTGGCGTCGGTGACGCTGCCGAACGCTACAGGGGGCAGCGGTTCGGCGATGCACGTGTTCGCGGCGGCCTTCGCGCCGACGGCGCCGGCGGCGGGCCTGGCCTCGGCGTTCAACAATGTCGGCATCAGCGATGACAGCGACGTCACCGGCGCGAACCTGGACGGCTACGGCAACAGCTTCTCCCAGCAGGACCTGATGGCGGCCGGCTGGTCGCCGGGCGCGCGCGTGGTGGCCGGCGCCGCGTCCTTGGCGCTGCCGCAGGTCGCGGCGGGCCAGCCGGACAACGTGGTGGCCAACGGGCAGCGGATCGCCTACTCGGCCTCCGGCAGTGCCCTGAGTTTCCTGGCGACGAGTACGGACGGCGCCGCGTCGGGTTCGGGGACGCTGACGTACAGCGACGGCAGCACGCAGAACTACACGCTGGGCACGCCGGACTGGATCACCGGGGCGACGGACACGATGGCGGTGTCGCTGCCGCACTGGAACCAGGCGGGCGGCCAGGCGGCGGCCACGGCGAAGCTCTACGTGGAGTCGGTGCCGCTGGCGGCGGGCAAGACGCTGGCCTCGCTGACGCTGCCGACCCTGGTGTCCCCGCCGGCCGGCAACGAGCTGCACGTCTTCGCGCTCGGCGTGCGCGCCTCGGCCGGGGCGTTCAGCGGCAGCTGGGCCGCGGCGGCCGACGACGGGCTGGTGCCGGGGCCGTGGACGAACCGCACGCTGCGGATGGTGGAGCATTCGAGCGTCGGCGGCACGCAGGTCCGGGTGCGGCTGGACAACGCGTTCGTCGGCGTGCCGGTGAACGTCGGGCACGTCACGGTCGCGGTGCAGAGCAGCACCTCGGTCGCCACCGGCGCCCCGGCCACGCTGACCTTCACCGGGAATCAGGCCACGACGATTCCCGGCGGCGGCCAGGCGATCAGCGACGCGGTGCCGTTCACCGTCCCGGCCGACGCGAACCTGCTGGTGAGCGTGTACTTCCCGGGCACGGTGCAGCTGGAGTCGCAGCACAGCCTCGGCATGCAGGACATGTACTCCACGGCGGACAACGCCGGGGATCAGACCACTGATGTCGGCAACTACCCGGTGAACAACACCTTCGGCTTCTGGACGCTGCTGTCCGGCGTGGACGTGGTCCCCAGCGGCCCGGCCGTCGGCACCGTGGTCGCCCTCGGCGACTCGATCACCGACGGCGTCGGCTCGACCTACAACGGCAACGACCGCTGGCCCAACGATCTGTGGCGCCGCCTGTCCGCCAGCCAGTACCCGCACCGGGGCGTGATCGACGAGGGCATCAGCGCGAACCGGGTGGTGAGCGACGACTTCACCGGCGTGCAGGGCAGCGGCAACGGCGGAATCAGCGCCCTGAGCCGCCTGGACCGCGACGTGCTGAGCCAGAGCAATGTCAGGACCCTGCTCGTCCTGGAGGGGGTCAACGACATCAAGTCCGGCACCTCCGCCGACGCCGTCATCGCCGGCCTGAAGCAGATCGCCGCCGCGGCGCACGCCAAGGGCATCACGGTGATCGCCGCCACCGTCACCCCCTTCGAGGGCTACAGCGCCTGGACCAGCGCTTATGAGACGCAGCGGCAGGCGGTGAACAGCTTCGTGCGCAACAACGGCGGGGTGTTCGACAGCTACGTCGACTTCGACGCGACGGTGCGGGATCCGGCGAATCCGGCGGCGCTGCTGGCGGCTTACGACAGCGGCGATCACCTGCACCCGAGCTCGGCGGGGTATCAGGCGATGGCGAATGTGGTGGATCTGTCGAAGTTGTGAGGTGAGGGGTTAGACAGAGCTCGATGACGGGCTGATCGCGGCTTGCGCGATGAGCTGCGCCGTCTGGTTCCCAGCGCGCAGAACGCGGTCGGAATCGCTCGGGACACAGCGGCGCAGCTCGGGGTCGTACACGGTCATGACGACGCCGGCGTGGTCCGCGTCGAGCTCGGTGAGGGTGGTCGGCCAGCCTCGTCGGCGTAGGGCGGTGTGCAGGCGGCGGGGTTGGTCGACGTCGACGATGGTGTCGGCGGTGCCGTGGATCAGATGGATGGGGATGGGTGATGCGGCCAGCTCGACGGTCTCGGTCTCGGTGTCGCCGTCGCCGCCGCCGAGCCGGTCCATCGCCCCCTGGCCGGTGAGCGGATCCGCGGTGACGTAGCCCCCGGCGGCTGCGACGACGGCTCGCGGCCGCCAGCTGTCGAGCGCTGCGGCGTCCAGGGCGACGGCCACCGCGATCTTGGCGCCGCGCGACCAGCCGGCCAGCGTGCTCCGTGTCGCGTCGCCGCCGAAGTCGGCTGCGTACTGCTGAACGAATGCGGCGGACTCGCGCAGGTGGGTGCGTCCGGCGTCCTCGGCGTCGGGCCGCCAGTCCGGGACGAAGCACACCACGCCGAGGGAAGCCGTCGCCCTGGCCAGGGGAGCCAGGACGTCGCGTTCGTCGGGGCCGCTGCCGTGCCACAGCAGGACGACGGGGTGGGCCTGCTCGTCGGCGTCGGGGCCGTAGACATCCAGGCGCTGGCCGCTGTCTCCGAACGCGAGCCCGCTGATCACTGAGATGTTCACTCGGCTTCTCTTTCCTGTTCGGCGTCGGCGAGGTGGCGTAGCTGCCGCACCGGGTGAGCGAGCGGCAACTCGGCTTCGGGCGCGTAGTCCGGCCAGTGTATGAGCCCGCGCAGGGCGAAGCCGGTGCGGTGGAACCAGTGGCGCTCGGGCGTGGTCGCCAGGGCCGGGTAGGCCTCGGTGAGCCAGGGCACGATGGCCGGCCGGCCGTTGTCGGGGCGCTGGCCGTCGACCCAGGCCCAGAATGACGGCAGGGTGAGGTCGATGTCGCGCGGGCCGAGGCGGGACCATTCGAAGTCCAGGAGCGCGATGATGCGGCCGTCCTCGATGAGGACGTTGGCAGGGGTGCAGTCGGCGTGTAGGAGGACGTCGGCGGTGCGGTCGATCGGCAGGGCGATACCGGCCCCGGCCCCGGCTGCGGCGGTGGCGGTGGCCGACAGGCGGGCGGCGATCCGGTCGAGTATGGCCGCGTCCACATACGGCCGGTCGCGGGCGTGCTCGATGAGCCGGTGCAGGTGGGCGGCGGCCAACGGTGTCAGGGTACTGGCGGCGATGCGCACCGGGTCGGTTTCGGTGTCGGCGGCCTCGGCTGCGCGGTAGCGCTCCAGGATCGCCGCGGGCGGGTGCCATTCGTGCAGGCGCCGCATAATGTCCGCGAGCTGTGTGACGTAGTCGTGGAGCACCGGCGCGGGCTCGGATTGCCAGGCGTGCCATAACGACGTCGCGTGGTGGCGCTTGACCAGCATCCAGCTCAGGGCGCCGTCGCGTCCGCAGTCCAGGACCCGCGGCCCCGGGACGCCCTCCGGAAGCACCATCGCGAGTTCGGATTCGCGTACCAGCCGGTCGACGTCGCCGCGCCAGCACACCCGCAGGACGGCCTCCGGCAGCAGCCAGGCGTCGTTGGAGCCGCTCTCGACGAACACCTCGTCGCCGGTCAAGGACAGCCCGGCCGACCGCGCGATCCGTGCCAGCCGCTGCCGCGCGACCGCCTCGTCCCACGGCCAGTGCGGGGTGCCGTCGATGACCGGGACTTCGCCGTCGGGGAGGTTGTAGGGGCCGGTGAAGCGGGCGATGTCGGCGGCGGTCGTCATGGTCCGAGGCTACCGGGCAGCCGAAGCAGAAGGCTGAGACCGAAGAGGCGGCGGCGGCCGCCGAGACCGCCGCCGCCTCATCAGCCCCCTTACCCCAACCGGGCCTCGATCGAAGCGATGATCTTCGGTCGCAGTTCGGCGGCCTTGATCACCTCGTCCACCGAGCCGACCTGGACCGCGCGCTGGATGCTGTGGACGCGGTCGAACTCGGTGGCGACTTCGCCGACCTTCTCGGCGCGGACCGAGGTGCGGAGTTCGTCGAGTTCGGCGGCCAGGGCCGCGCGGTCGGTGCCGGTGGCGGCGGTGACGCGGGCTTCCAGGTCGCGGATGCGGGGGTCGTTGGCGGTGCGGGAGTTCACGTCGCCGGCGAACACCACCGCGGCCGCCGGGGCGCCGCCGAGCACCGAGGCGAAGGAGCCCTCCAGCGCCAGGACGGTCATGTTCGGGTTCAGGGCCTTGGAGAAGACCACGAACGCGCCGCCGTGGTAGCGCGAGATCACACAGAACACGATCGGGCCTTGGAAGTTCACGATCGCGCGCCCGATCTCGGCGCCGTATTCCAGCTGGAGCTTGCGCATCGACTCCGGGGAGCCGTCGAACCCTGACAGGTTCGCCAGCACCACCAGCGGACGGTTGCCGCTCGCCGAGTTGATCGCGCGCGCCACCTTCTTGGACGACTGCGGGAACAGCGTGCCGGCGGTGTACGTGTCCGGGCCGTCGGTGGGCGGGAAGCCGCGGCGCGGCACCGCCCGGGACTCGATACCGACCAGGCAGACCGGCAGCCCGCCCAGGTGCACGTCCTGCACCACCGAAGTCTCCGCGCCCGCCATGCCGGCCCAGCGCTCCAGGACCGGGTGGTCCTGGTCGGACAGCGCGCGCATCACGGTCCTGATGTCGAACGCCTTCTTGCGGTCCGGGTTGGCCGCCGCGCTGAAGATCTCGCCGACCGTGGTGAAGTCCGAGCCCGCGAAGGTGTGCGGGAAGCTCGAGATGTCGCGGTCGTACGGGTCGTCCGTGCCGGCGCGGCGCGGGGAGGACTCGCCGGGGGCGATGTACGTGTGGTCGTAGTGCGCCATCAGGACATCGCGCGCGGCGGTCAGGTTCGGGGCCCAGTACTGCGCCTGGCCGTTGGGCCCCATCACCCGGTCATAGCCGCCGATGCCGAAGTTGTCCTCGGCCGAGACGCCACCGGAGAAGTCCAGCGCCTGCTTACCGGTCAGCACCATCGCAGAGTCCGGAGTCATGACCAGGACACCGCGCGTGTGCATCAGCATCGTGGCCTCGGCGTTCCAATACGGCTGCGCGCCGACATTGATGCCGTTCACCACCACATTGATCTCGCCGCCATCCTGGGTGAACTCCACGATCCGCTTCAACGCGGCCGCGACCCAGTCCATGTTCTCCGTACCCGACTGCATCGAGATGCGGGCACCGGAGGACAGCGCGTACCACTCCACCGGGACCTTCATCTGCTCGGCGAGGTCCAGCGCGGCGATCACCCGGCGGCATTCGGGCTCTGACAAAGCACCCAGCGACTTCGTCGGGTCGCCCAGCAGCAGCACGCGCGTGACGCCCTGCCGGTGCCGCCGCGTCCTGGTGCTGATCACGCCGGCCACCATCGCCGCGGTGTTGCGGCCCTTGGGCCGCTCGACCGGCACCAGCTTGTGCTCGTCGTCCAGGTCGTGCTCGGTGAACTCGCCCAGAGAGTCGACGAGCTCGTAGGGGTACACCGTGCCGCGGCTGGCCGCGCGCAGGACCTTCAGGCGGTAGTCGTCCAGCGGCTCGATCGGGTCCAGGGTGGGCTCGCCGACGGACAGCGCCGGGTTGCCGTCGCCGTCGAAGCGGACGCGGACCGCGATCTTGATCAGCTCGCCGGTCTTCCAGGAGCGCTGGCGGCCGATCAGCTCGATCTCCTCCAGGCCCGCGCCGACGGTCGAGGGCAGGATGCGCTGCGCGATCAGGAACAGCTCCGAGCGCTTGATGTCGGAAACTGGCCACAGGTAGACCACGACGCGGTTGGTGCTGAACCGCTTGTTCGAGGGCTTGCGCAGCTGCGCGCGCCGGATGGAGTCCACGCACGCCGCGATCGCGTCCTCGGCCGTGGGCAGCGCCACCAGCCGGCCGTCGTGCTCGCGCAGCTCGGTCAGGTCGCGCACCTGCGTGAAGGCGACCAGGCGGTCGTCGGCCGGGTTCTCCCGCGCCACGCACTGGTACAGGTACACGTCCTCGTCCGAGGACGGCAGGCGCGTCAGGTCGAACTTGTTCAGCCGCTCCAGCTGCATCCGCTCGGCGATGTACGGGTGCAGGCCGCGGATCAGCCGCTCCTCGGTCATGCCGGTGGTGGAGCGCCGGAAGGTGAAGTGGTGGTGCATCACGGCGTTGCGCCGCCCGGCCACCGTCGCGGTCACCCGGCGCACCTGCTGCGGCAGCGGGTGCGCGCTGATCACGGCCTGCAGCTCGTTCGCGGCCTCGTCGGTGTCCGGCTGGTTCTCCCACAGCAGGTAGATGTCGGCGTCCAGGGCGCCGGGGGAGGCGGCCAGGTCGGCCAGGCCGTCCAGGGCGTCCCCGAGCCGGTCGAAGGGCACCGCCGCCGACACCAGCTGCGAGCCGTCGCGCTCGGCGACCACGAACGGGGTCCGGCCGACCTCGGCCGTCCGGATGCCGGTCAGGCCCTTGTTGCCGTAGTAGCGCCGGGTCAGGACCTCCAGCAGCGCCGAGTTGTCCAGGTCCGCGTGCACCAGGCGCTGCCCCAGCAGCCGCACCAGCGGCTCGGTGCTGCGCACCATCTCCGCGATGTGCTCGGCGCGGTCGGAGGCCTGCGGGTTCTCGTCCAGGTACCGCAGGTGCTTGCGGATGCCGGCGTAGACCCGGGCCCGGTTGCGGCGCAGCAGCGGCTGGCCGAACCAGGCGTAGACCACGCCGCGGGCCAGGTCCGCTACGTTCGGGAAGCGCACCTGCGTGGCCGCGATCAAATGCTCCAGCGCCAGGCCCGCGGGCTCGCGCAGCAGCTCGTCCGGCGGCAGCTCGCGCAGCCAGGCGCGCAGCAGCGCGGCGACCACGGCGGCGTCGGTGGCAGAGCGCTGACGGGCCAGGAAGATGCGGAACACCGCCGCTTCCAGCTCCGGCGAGCGCTCCAGGTCGGTGACCCCGTAGTGGGCCAGCGCCTTGCGCAGGGCCGCCTGGAAGGACTCCGGCAGGCCGGCGCGCTCCACGTCCAGGCTCTGAAGGTAGGTGTGGAAGTACTCGTGCGCGCTGTGCAGCTGGCTGTCGCCGTTGACTTCCTCGATGCCGATCGCGGCCGGGCGGTTCAGGCCCAGATCGGCCAGGTCGGCGAAGACCTCGATCAGGCTCAGCTCGCCGGCCAGCGGCCGCAGGTTCTCCTCCACGGCCGTGGTACGGGCCTGCAGGTAGCCGCTGAGGATGCGGCCCTCGTCGTGCGGGTCCACGTCGAAGCCCAGCAGCAGGCTGCGAAGGTCCTCCCGGCCCTGCGCCACCCGGGTGCGGACCGGGACGGAGGTGGGGGCTTCCGGCAGGTCCAGCTCGACGGCCTCGGCGGCGGAGGCGGCGGAGGCGGCGTCCGCGGCGTCCGCGGCGTCCTCCTGGACGATCTGCTCCAGCCGCAGCAGCGGGGCCCCGGTCTCCACCTGGCTGCCGACGCTGACCGCCAGCTCCTTCAGGCGGGCCTTGAACGGCGCGCGCAGCACCGTCTCCATCTTCATGCTCTCCAGCACGACCACCGGGGCGCCGGCCTCGACCTCCGCGCCGACCTCCAGCGGCGTGGCGATCACCAGCGCCGGGGCCGGGGAGCGGACCACGCCGCCCTCGTCGCGGCTGACCCGGTGCGTGACGCCGTCCACCTCGACCTGGTGCACCGAGCCGTGGGTGGCGGTCAGCAGCCGGAAGCGCTCGCCGTTGACCACGATCTGGCCGGTGTGCCGGTCGAAGCGGTCCAGCTCGACGTCGGCGGTCTGTGTCTGTGTCAAAGTCTGGGACTGCGCGCCGTGGCCGTCGCCGGCCTCTATCCCGACGCGGAACCGCTGCGCGCCCACGCGCGCCACCCGGACCCGGTAGCCCACGCCGCGCAGCTTCAGGTCCAGCGGCCGGCCGGAGTCGTGCTGCACCTGCGGACGCCCGCCGGAGGCGGTGGACAGCAGCCGGGCCCGCTCGACGAGCTCCTCGTCCTCGTAGGCGTCGATGGCCGCGGCGGCCAGCGCGACGGCGGCGTTGCGGTGCGAGACCAGGCGGCCCTCGGCGCGGACCCGGTCGATCCAGCCGGTGTCGGCCGAGGCGTCGATCACCTCGGGCTGGTCCAGCAGGTCCAGCACGAAGCTCTTGTTGGTGGTGCCGCCCTCGATGACCACGGAGGTCTCGGCCATCGCCCGGCGCAGCCGGCCCAGGGCCTCGTCGCGGTCCCGGCCGTAGGCGATGACCTTGGCGATCATCGAGTCGAAGTCGGCCGGGATGGTGTCGCCCTCGGAGACCCCGGTGTCCACCCGGATCCCGGGGCCGGCCGGCAGGTCCAGGCGCGCGATGCGGCCCGGGGAGGGGGCGAAGTCGCGGTCCGGGTCCTCGGCGTTCAGCCGGGCCTCGATCGCGTGGCCGCGCTCGGCCGGCGGACGCCCCTCCAGCTTGCCGCCGCCCGCCACGTGCAGCTGCGCCTTGACCAGGTCGAAGCCGGTGGTCAGCTCGGTGATCGGGTGCTCGACCTGAAGCCGGGTGTTGACCTCGAGGAACGCGAACTGCTTGTCGCCGGGGTGGTAGAGGAACTCCACGGTCGCGGCCCCGCGGTAGCCGACCCGGACCGCCAGGCGCTCGGCCGAGGACTTCAGCTCCGCGGCCTGCTCGGGTGCCAGGACCGGCGAGGCCGACTCCTCGATCACCTTCTGATTGCGGCGCTGCACTGAGCAGTCGCGCACGCCCAGGGCCCACGCGGTGCCCTGGCCGTCGGCGATCACCTGGACCTCGACGTGCCGGGCCCCGGTGACCAGGCGCTCCAGGAAGACGATGCCGGAGCCGAAGGCGCGCGCCGCCTCCTGGCTGGTGCGCTCGTAGGCGTCGACGAGCTCGGACTCGTCGGTGATGACGCGGATGCCGCGCCCGCCGCCGCCGGCAGTGGCCTTGAGCATCAGCGGGTAGCCGATCCGCCCGGCCGCCTCGACGGCGGCCTCCAGCGTCTCCACCGCGCCCCGGCTCCAGGGCGCCACCGGCACGCCGACCTCCTCGGCGATCAGCTTCGCGCCGATCTTGTCGCCGAGCTGGCGCATCGCCTCGGCGTCGGGGCCGATGAAGGTCACGCCGATCCGGTCGCAGAGCTCTGCGAACGCCGGGTCCTCGGCGACGAAGCCCCAGCCCACCCAGGCCGCGTCCGCCCCGGACTCCAGCAGCGCGCGCTCCAGCAGCTTCAGGTCCAGGTACGGGCGGTTCGCGGCCGGACCGAGGTCGTAGGCGATGTCGGCCTCGCGGACGAAGGTGGCGTCGCGGTCCACGTCGGTGTGCAGGGCGACGGTCTCGATCGGCGTCGCGCTCTGCGCGCTCAGCTCCCGGACCGCGTGGATGAGCCGCATCGCGGCCTCACCACGGTTGACGATGGCGACACGACTGAACACCGGTCGGAGCCCTTCCTCTATTCCCAGGCACCAGTCGTACGACCGGTTGTGGGCTGGCCGGTTTCCCCGCGCAGTCGTTGGTGTCGGCCGGACGAGCTGGTTGTGACTGGTCGGAGTGTAGTGCAACGGGAGCGGGGCTCCGCGGAGCATGAGGTGGGGGGAGGGCTACTGGTCAGTAGGGCGCCGGTCGGTGGCGCGGGGGTTACGGATCCGGCGGCATGTCGGGCGGGTGCGGCAGCCGGCGGGCGCGGGGATCGGTGACCGGTCATGTTTCGACGGTAACGCCGGTGGCGGGGTGGGCGCTCTATTGCTTATTGCTGTGCTTTCGCCGGCCACCTGTGGTGATGATGGTCGGATGACCGCGTTCTACCACGTCTGCTTTGTCGTACCAGATCTCGAAGAAGAAGCGGCATCGGCACGCGCGTCAAGCTCATCGACGAGTGCGGCGGAGCCTGACCGGAAACCAGGTGCGACCGCCGCCGCCCTGGTGTGTGATCGGGACATGGCGATCAAACTGGGCAAGCCGGATGCCGACGGCCTGGGTGCGGCGGTGGGTGCACTGCGCGAGTGGCAGCACGAAGGGGCCCCGATGCAGCTGCATCCGGGGGATCTGGGCTGGTTCTGGCGCTTCGGCGCGGACACCACGGCCGCGGCGGTGCGGACGTGGAGCCGGGACGGCCGGATCCTGGCCGTCGGGCTGTTGGACGGGCCCGGGTTGCTGCGGATGACGATCGCGCCGGACGCGCGGCAGGACGAGGAGCTGGCGCGGCAGGTGGTCGCGGACGTGGCCGATCCCGAGCGCGATGTGCTGACCCCCGGTGCGGCCAACATCGAGGCGCCGATGGATGCCGTGCTTCAGGCGGTTCTGGCCGAGCACGGATGGAGCGCCGACGAGCCGTGGACGCCGCTGCGCCGCGATCTGGCCGAGCCGGTGAAGGAGCCGGACCTGCGGATCGAGGTGGTCCGGGCCGAGCAGGCGCTAAAACAAGCACCCGAGCAGGCGCTCGAGCAGGTCTCGGAGCGGGTCGCGGTGCAGCGCGCGGCGTTCGACAACTCGACGTTCACCGAGGACTACTGGCACGTGATGGCGGCCGGGCCGATGTACGCCGACGCGCGCTGCCTGCTCGCCTACGACGACCAGGGCGAGGCGGTGGCGGCGGTGACGGTGTGGTCGGCCGGTCCCGGCCGGCCGGGGCTGCTGGAGCCGATGGGCGTGCATCGGGACCACCGCGGGCGCGGGTACGGGACGGCGATCACGGCGGCCGCGGCGGCGGCGTTGCGGGAACTGGGATCCTCCAGCGCGATCGTGGCCACGCCCAGTTCGAACGCCGGGGGTGTCGCGACGTACAAGGCCGCGGGATTCCAGGCACGGCCGGAGATCCGGGATATGCACCGGGACGCTTAGCCCCTGGTCGCTAGGCTCGACGTCGCGTTCGCTCCAGCTGCCAGGCGCGGTACCGCTCAGGCAGGCAGCGCGCGCAGGGCCGGTAGCCGGCGGCCCGGGCCGTGCTCTCGTCGGCGAAGAAGACGCGGTGCGGTGTGTAGTGGCCGGCGGCGATGTGGCGCAGGGCCGAGGGGCAGTCCAGGCGGCCGTAGATGCGTAGGCGTCGGTGGCCGCCGAGCGTGCCGGGCGCCGGGCTCTCGTACGGTCGGCCGTCCGCGCCGAGCAACGTCCAGGTGCGGCTGCTCACGCGGCGTCGTGGAACACCAGGCCCAGCGCGTGCCGCCGCCCGGAGCGCACGGTGCTGACACCGTGCCGCACCGGCCCGATCGACCACCCGCGCGCGGAGCGCACCGGCCGGTCGCGCGTGGTGAAGATCAGCGCGTGGCCCTGCGGGAGCGGGGTCGCGGTGCCGCGCGATTGGGCGCGCGGGCGCTGCTCGACGAGCAGGAACTCGCCGCCGGTGTAGTCGGCGCCGTGGGCGTCCAGGCCGATGACCGCCTGGAGCGGGAAGAGCATGTCCCCGAAGACGTCGCGGTGCAGCGCGTTCCAGTCGCCGGGACCGTAGCGCAGCAGGATCTGCGCCGAGCGGGCCTGGCCGGCGGCGTGGCAGCGCTCCAGCCACTCCTCCAGCTCGTCGGGCCAGGGCGCGGGCCGTCCCAGCCGCTCGGCCCAGTCGCGCGCGATCGGCAGCAGGTGCGGCCACAGCGCACGGCGCAGGGTGGCGACGATGTCGGGCAGGTCGTGCGTGAAGTAGCGGTACTGGCCGGAGCCGAAGCGGTGGCGCGCCATGTCCACGGTGGTGCGGAACAACTCGGGCCGGTCATAGAGGGCTGCGACGTCGCCGCACTGCTCGGGGGTGAGCAGGCGCGGCGTCGGGGCGCAGCCGTAGGCGTCGAGTTCGGCGGCGATCGAGGACCAGTCGGCGTCGGCGAGGGTGGCGTCGGCGTTGGTGGCGACGGCTCTGTCGGGGGCGGTGTGGGCGGGCATGGCAGGTTCCTTACTCGGTGCTCGGTGCTCGGTACTCGGTACTCGGTACTCGGTACTCGTTCTCGTGCGTGCGGCGTGGGGCGTCCGCCGTCAGACCAGCAGCGGCGCGATCGCCCCTTCGGCGGCCAGCAGCCACTGCTTGCGCTCCACGCCCCCGGCGTACCCGCGCATCGATCCGTCGGCGCCGACGACCCGGTGGCATGGCCGCACGATCAGCAGCGGATTCGCCCCGATCGCCGCGCCCAGCGCCTGCACCCGGTCGCGCGGCAGGCCGAGGGCGGCGGCCAGGGCCCCGTAGGTGGTGGTCGTGCCGTGCGGGATCGTGTCCAGGGCGTCCCACACCCGGCGCTGGAAGTCGCTGCCGGCGACGGCGTAGTCGAGTTCGAACTTGGTCCGGCTGCCGGCGAAGTACTCCCGCAGCTGCCGGATCACCTCGGCGAACGCCTCGGTGTCGGCACCCCAGCCGGCGCCGATCCTCGGCGCGGTGCGCTGGCCGGTCATGGACAACGACGCCAGGCGCAGGCCGCCGTCCCGGTCCTTCACGCCGACCAGCAGCAGCGGCCCGATGGGGCTTTCGATCTCGGTGTATACGGTGATCTCATCCATGGATCCAGTCTGTGCCGGATCGCCCGTTGACACTGGCGGGATTCGGACATGGCGTCGGTGAGCAGCCCGAACGCAAACCCGGTGAGCATCCGGTGCCTGCCTGCTACCGTACGGCGAATGCGTATTCTGCTGATCGGCGGCTCGGGGTATGTCGGCTCTCTGATGCTTCCGGGCCTGGCCGCGCACCACGAGGTTCGCGTCCTGGACCTGGTGCCGCCGCAGGGGGATTGTGACCACGTCGTCGGCAGCGCGACCGATCCGCGGCTTCTGGCCGCCGCGCTGGACGGCATGGACGCCGTGGTGCACGCCGCGATGGGCCGGCGCTCCGACACCGACTGGCCGCACCCCGACACCGCCAGCGCGTTCGAGGTGAACGTGGCCTCGGTGTACGCGACGCTGGAGGCCGCGCACGCCGCCGGCGTGCCGCGCGCGGTGCTGATCGGCAGCCTGTCGGTGTTCGACGAGGGCCGGCTGATCGACCGGGACGTGGACGAGGACAGCGAGCCGGACGGCACGAACGTCTACGGCGTCACCAAGCGCCTGGCCGAGCAGGTCGGCCGGATCGCCGCCGACGCCCACGGCCTGACGGTCACGGTCCTGCGCCTGGCCTTCCCGACCCCGGACGAGGTCTGGCCGCGCTGGGCCCTGCCGGTGGCCGAGGAGCCGGTCGAGATCCGGCGCGCCGACGGCAGCCTGGTCCCGGCGCTGGCGGCCTCGGACCTGTCCGCCGCGGTGTCGGCCGCGCTGGAGCGCGACGGCGGCGGCTACGACGTCTTCCACATCGTCGGCGCCGACGACTCGGGCCCCGGCTGGCGTACGGACAAGGCGCGCGACGGACTCGGGTGGGTCGCGCGGCACCGGTAGAGCGGCAGCAGGCGGGCCGCGCTGCGGGCGATCACTTCTCCAAGTCGAGCCTCCACACGTTCGAGCGGATGAAGTTCCCCTTCGGGTATTCGAACTCCGACTCCTCGACGAGCTCGAATCCCGCCTTGCGGCACACGGCGTTCGACGCCGCGTGCTCGACCGACGGGAACGCGTACAGCCACCGGTGCCGGCCGTCGGCGCGCGCCGCCTCGGCGGCCGCGAGCGTCGCGGCCACCGCCAGCCCGCGCCCCTGGAACTCCGGCAGGATCCCGTATCCGGTCTCGTAGGCGGCCTCGCCGGCCCACTCGTGGTCCCAGAAGCCGGTCGAGCCCGCGACCTGGCCGTCCGGCAGCACGATCAGGAACATGGTCCCGTTCTCGGCCGGATCGAGGTAGCGCCGATGCCGGTCGGCGAGCTTCTCGGGGCTCTCCGGGCCGCCGAGGTGCTCGGTCATCTCCGGCGTGTTCTGCTTCTGGAGCACCTCGAAGCCCGCGTCCGACCAGGGCGCGAGGGTCAGCGGGGGAGTGTCGGCGGCGTTCATGGTCACCACGGTACGGCCGAGCACTGACAAGGACTGACAAGTCCTGTCCTCGACACCGCGCACACAGCAGAAAGCCCCGCCCGGACGCCGCGAAGCGTCCAGACGGGGCCCGGGTCAAACCTTCGGCCCGACAAGCCTGCTTACTTGTGCAGGCCTACTTATGCGGGACTTACTTGTGCAGGTCGTACCGGTCCAGCTCCAGCACCTTGCCGAACGCCGCTGCGAACTCCTTCGCGAACTTCTCCTTCGCGTCGTCGCCCGCGTACACCTCGGCCAGCGCGCGCAGCTCGGAGTTCGAGCCGAACACCAGGTCGGCGCGGGTGCCGGTCCACTTCACCGTGCCGGAGGCGTCGCTGCCCTCGAACGTGGTGGCGTCGGCGTCGACCGGCTTCCAGGTGGTGTCCAGGTCCAGCAGGTTGACGAAGAAGTCGTTCGTCAGCTTGCCGGGGGTGTCGGTGAACACGCCGGCGGTGCTGCCGCCGTGGTTCGCGCCGAGCACCCGCAGGCCGCCGACCAGGACGGTCAGCTCCGGCGCGGACAGGTTGAGCAGGTTCGCCTTGTCCAGCAGCAGGTACTCCGCCGGCAGGGCGGTGTCCTTGCCCTGGTAGTTGCGGAAGCCGTCGGCGCGCGGCTCCAGGTAGGACACCGACTCGATGTCGGTCTGCTCCTGCGTGGCGTCGGTGCGGCCCGGGTGGAAGGGCACGGTGACGTCGAAGCCGGCGTCCTTCGCGGCCTTCTCCACGCCGGCGGCGCCGGCCAGGGCGATCACGTCGGCCAGCGAGACCTTCTTGCCGCCGGCCGCGCCGGCGTTGAACGCCGAGACGACGCCCTCGAGCTTGCCGAGCACCGGGGCCAGCTTCTCCGGCTCGTTGACCTCCCAGCCGGACTGCGGCTCCAGCCGGATGCGGGCGCCGTTGACGCCACCGCGCTTGTCGCTGCCGCGGAAGGAGGCGGCCGCCGCCCAGGCCGTGGTGACCAGCTGCTGCACCGTCAGGCCCGAGGCCAGGATGCTCGCCTTGAGGGCCGCGGCGTCCGCGTCGTCGATCAGCGGGTGGTCGACGGCCGGGACCGGGTCCTGCCAGGACAGGCGCTCGCTGGGGACCTCCGGGCCCAGGTAGCGCTCGATCGGGCCCATGTCGCGGTGGGTGAGCTTGAACCAGGCGCGGGCGAAGGCGTCGGCGAAGGCCTGCGGGTCGTCCTTGAACCGGCGCGAGATCGGCTCGTAGATCGGGTCCATGCGCAGCGACAGGTCGGTGGTGAGCATGGTCGGCTGGTGCGTCTTGGAGCCGTCGAAGGCGTCCGGGACGGTGCCCGCGCCGGCGTTCTCCTTCGGCCGCCACTGGTTGGCGCCGGCCGGGCTCTTGAACAGCTCCCACTCGTAGCCGAACAGGATCTCGAAGAAGCTGTTGTCCCACTGCGTCGGGGTGTTGGTCCAGATGCCCTCCAGGCCGGAGGTGATCGCGTCGGCGCCGACACCGGTGCCGTGCGAGCTCTTCCAGCCCAGGCCCTGCTGCTCGATCGGGGCGTCCTCGGGGTCGGGGCCGACGGCTTCGGACGGGCCCGCGCCGTGGGTCTTGCCGAAGGTGTGGCCGCCGGCGATCAGTGCGACGGTCTCCTCGTCGTTCATCGCCATCCGGCCGAAGGTCTCGCGGATGTCGCGGGCCGCGGCCACCGGGTCCGGGTTGCCGTTGGGGCCCTCGGGGTTGACGTAGATCAGGCCCATCTGGACGGCGGCCAGCGGCTCCTCCAGCTTGCGGTCGCCGGTGTAGCGCTGGTCGTCCAGCCACACCTGCTCCGGGCCCCAGTAGACGTCGTCGTCCGGCTCCCAGACGTCGGGACGGCCGCCGGCGAAGCCGAAGGTCTGGAAGCCCATCTCCTCCAGCGCCACGTTGCCGGTCAGGATGATCAGGTCGGCCCAGGACAGCGACTGGCCGTACTTCTTCTTCACCGGCCACAGCAGGCGGCGGGCCTTGTCCAGGCTGGCGTTGTCCGGCCAGGAGTCCAGCGGGGCGAAGCGCTGCTGGCCGGTGCCGCCGCCGCCGCGGCCGTCGTGCACGCGGTAGGTGCCGGCGCTGTGCCAGGCCATGCGGATCATGAACGGGCCGTAGTTGCCGAAGTCGGCCGGCCACCACGGGCGCGAGTCCGACAGCACCGCGGCGATGTCGGCCTTCACCGCGGCCAGGTCCAGCGTGTTGAACGCCGCGGCGTAGTCGAAGTCCGCGCCGTTCGGGTTCGCCACCGCCGGGTTCTTCGCCAGGATCTTCAAGTTCAGGCGGTTCGGCCACCACTGCCGGTTGCCGCCGCCGGCGGTCGGGTGCGCCGCCCTTCCGTGCTGCACGGGGCAGCCGACACTCGCCTGGGCGCCGTGATCGATGTCGACGTCGATGTCGCCATGGTTCTCAGACATCTGGGGGAGTCCTTCCGGTTTCTGGCGGTTCACGCTGTTCGGATGTTCTCTGTCGTGATGTACCTGATGCGATGCTGCCGGTCCGGCCCGCGAGCTACCCCCGGGGGCCGTCCGGGACGGCGCAGTCGGGGCACAGGCCCCAATAGACGACCTCGGCCTCGTCGATGGTGAAGCCGTGGTCGTCGACCGGGTCCAGGCAGGGGGCCGCGCCGACGGCGCAGTCCACGTCCACCACCGTCCCGCAGCTCCGGCACACGAGGTGGTGGTGGTTGTCACCGACCCGGCCCTCGTAGCGCGCGGGGCTGCCGGCCGGCTCGATCCGCCGCACCAGCCGGGCGGCGGTCAGCGCGTGCAGCGCCTCGTAGACGGCCTGCAGGGAGACGTGGCCGACCCGCTCGCGCACCCCGGAGGCGATGGCGTCGGCGTCCAGATGGTCGCCGCCGCGCACGGTCTCGAGCAGGGCCACGCGAGCCGCGGTCACCCGGAGTCCGGCGCCGCGCAACTCCTGCGCGGCGGTCGGCGGGTGCGATGCGGTCATGGCTTCAACCTATCGGTCTAGAGACGAACAATTCAAGATAACGAGTAGTCCAACTTTTTGAGCGGCCCAACTACTCCGTTCGGGGGACGGACCCTGTCGGCCGCCTCCGCCATAATCGGCGCCCATGGACGACCCCGGCCCGCCCCGCGACCGCGACACCTGCCACCGCCTGGCCCTGGACCACGTCCTGAGCCTGATCGCCGGCGCGCGGTGGAGCGGCCACCTGGTCCTGCGGGGAAGCATGCTGATGACGGCATACGCCGGATCCGCGGCGCGCAAACCCGGCGATCTGGACTTCATCGTCGTGCAGGACGGCTGGCCGGTCGACGACCTGGACCCGTATCCCTACGTCGACGACCTCGCGCACGTCCAGCAGTGGCCGGAGGTCGCCGACGGTGCCGGGGCCGGCGACCTGTGGGCCGACGAGGAGTTCGAGGCCGGCGGGCAGCATCCGCGGGTGGCGCCGGAGGGGCTGCACTGGATCCGGACCGGGGACTGGGAGGAGTCGGCGCCGTTCGAGGACTTGCAGCGGCGCATCCGGGAGAGCCCGCAGGTGGGGGCCGGGGTGGTGCTGGAAGCGGAGCAGTTCGAGGACTCCGGCGGCTGGGCGTATGCGGACTACGCGGACTATGCGATGCGGGGGACGCGGGTGACGGTGCCCTGGCGGGTCGAGGGGTCGGAGGTCTGCGGCAAGGTGCAGATGGACTTCGCGATGGACGAGCCGATGCCGGCGCGGCCGCGGTGGACGCGGATACCGCGGCTGGACGGCGGGTTCAGCGTCGTGCTGGGCGCCGGCCCGGAGCTGTCGCTGGTGTGGAAGCTGATGTGGCTGATGGAGGACTCCAAGGAGGGCATCAGCCAGGGCAAGGACTTGTACGACGCGGTGGTGCTGGCCGAGCTCGCCGGCCTCCGGGAGGGGATCCGGGCCGGGGGTTCGGCGCGGGCCGGGTTGAGGCGCCGCGATGTGGAGGGTTGGGAGGTCGGGTGGGAGTCGTTCGTCGCCGAGAACCCGGAGGTGGAGGGCTCGCTCGAGCAGTGGAAGCGGCGGCTCGTGGACGCGCTGGGGCTGGCGTGAGCGGCGAGTTCGAGTTCCACATCACGGTCGGTGCCGGCGATGCCGCCGGGCTCGCGGCGTGGGCGGGGGAGCGCGGGGCGAAGTTCACGCACATCGTGTTGGCGCGTGGGGAGACGGTGTCGCAGCCGATGCTCACGGTGCGGGCCGACGGGGCGATGGAGGCGGTGCTCGGTGAGGCCGAGGGCATGGCGGGGGAGCTGTGTGCTGCGGGTTTTGAGGTGACGCGGGTGAAGGTGGAGTCCTCGCCGTACGGGGATGGGGTGCCCGCGACGGCTGCGGAGGCTTTGGAGCAGCCGGAGGACCGGTACTTCGAGCACCATCTCAAGCTGCTGCTGGCGCCGGGCGTCGATGAGGCGGCGCTCGCCGAGTTGGTGACGCCGCACGGTGCGCACTTGTCGCGGAACGCGCGGCGGGTGCGGGAGGACGGACGCGCGGAGCGGTTCGTGACCCAGCGGTGCTACCGGGTCGGTGCGGACGCGGCGGTCGGGGAGTTGGAGCGGCTGGTCGCGGCGGTGCGGGGCGCGGGGTACGAGATGGTCGGTTTCGAGCGTGAGTACGTGGTCTACGACAGTCGGCCGTCGGTGGACGCCGGGTGGATCGGGTGAGGGGAAATCGACTTCAGCCGCTGGTTGGCTGAGCACCCGCGGCAGGCCACGGAGATCCGCGACCGGTTCGTGGCAGGGACGCCCGCGCCGCCTCAGTCCCCCGCCTCCAAATAAGCCAGCACCGCCCGCACCCGCCGGTCCCCGGCCTCGTCCGGCGGCAGCCCGAGCTTGCCGAAGATGTTCCCGATGTGCTTGCTCACGCTCCGCTCGGTGATCACCAGCGTGGTGGCGATGGTCGGGTTGTCCAGCCCCTGCGCCATCAGCGCCAGCACCTCGCGTTCGCGCGGGGTCAGGGCGTTCAGCGGGTCGCGGCGGGTCAGGAGCTGGGTGACCACCTCGGGGTCCAGGGCGGTGCCGCCGGCGGCGACGCGCTCCAGGGCCTCCTGGAATTCCGAGACGCGGGCCACGCGGTCCTTGAGCAGGTAGCCGATGCCGCTGGCGCCGTCGGCCAGGAGTTCGGCGGCGTAGGTCTCCTCCACGTACTGCGACAGGACCAGGATCGGCAGGCCGGGGAGGAGTTTGCGGGCCTGGATCGCGGCGCGTAGGCCCTCGTCGCGGAAGCCCGGGGGCAGGCGGACGTCCAGGACCGCGGCGTCGGGGCGGTGCTCCAGCAGCGTGGGGACCACCTCCGGGCCGCTGCCGGCCACCGCCACCACCTCGTGGCCGACCGTGGTCAGCAGCAGTTGCAGGCCCTCGCGCAGCAGCACGTTGTCCTCGGCGATCACAATCCGCACGGAAGCTCCACTTCCACGTTCGTCCCGGTGCCGTCTTCCCGGGCGCCGATGCGGGTCACGCCGTCCAGGGCGGCCACGCGGCGCCGGATGCCGGCCAGGCCGCTGCCGGCCGACGGGTCCGCGCCGCCGCGGCCGTCGTCCCTGATGGCGATGGTCAGGTATGGGCCATGATGCCGCACCGTCACCCAGGCGTGTGCGGCACCGCTGTGCTTGGCGACGTTGGTCAGGGCCTCGGCGACCACGTAGTACGCCGCGGCCTCCACCGCCGCCGGGCAGCGGCGCTCCGGGTCCGGGATCTCCACCGACACCGGCATCGGGCGGCCGGCGGTCAGGGCGCGGACCGCCCCGGCCAGGCCGCGGTCGCTCAGGATCGGCGGGTGGATGCCGCGGATCACGTCACGCAGCTCGGCCAGGGCGTCCTCGATGCCGGCGCGGGCGTCGAGCATCAGCTTGCGGGCTCCGCCGGGGTCGCCGTCGAAGGTCTGGTCGGCCAGGCCCAGCCGCAGCGCCGCGCTGACCAGCTGGGCCTGGGTGCCATCGTGCAGGTCGCGTTCGATGCGGCGCAGCTCGGCGCCGTGCGCCTCCAGCGCCTGGGCACGGGTCTCGGTCAGCGACTCCACACGGGCCGCCAGCTCGGTGCGGCGGGTCGGGCCGAGCAGGCGCGCGGCGTACCAGCCCTGGAAGCGGGCCAGCTGGGGCTGCAGCCACAGTTGGAGGATGGTCAGGAATACCGCCATCCCCAGCGGGTAGGCGATGGCCTGCGGCCAGGTGTAGATCTGCGCGCCGGCGCCGAGCGTGCCCGGTTTGAGCGTCCACCACCAGAACGGCAGCCCCAGGTCCCACGGGATCCCGATCCACAGCTCGACCGAGATCACCGGGACGAGCAGGCCGAGGAAGCCGTGCACCACCATCCACGCGATGTCCCGCCACACCGAGGCCGAGCGCATCAGCGCGAAGTACTGCCGGTAGGGGTCGCTGTGCAGCGGCGTGGACGGCTCCCGGATCGGGTGCCCCAGCACCTTGGCCGCCCGGCGGCGCTCGACGTTGGTCAGGGCCCGGATCCGCCCGGCCACCCAGGGCAGCCCCGGCACCCCGAACGCCAGCAGCAGCGCCAGCGGCAGCAGGCACACGCCCAGCAGTGCGGGCAGGGCGGTGCGCAGGCCCGCGACCAGGTACCAGGTCGCGCGCAGGCTTCGAGCGAACCGGGCGCGGATCTTCATCGTCCCCAACTCTAGAGCCCAGGTGGCAGTGCGTCGGCCGGGCGTGCCCCACCTCCGATGGTGTAGCGCGCTACACCATGAAGAGGGGACCGGGGCTGCTGGGGCCGGCGGTGATCGGAAACTAGCGTCGAAGGCGTCCTGATCCACCGACCGCAGGAGCCCCATGACCGCCCCGAACACCCTCGCCGCGACCGGCACCGCCGTGTCGCTGGAACGCGTGACCAAGTCCTACGACCGAGGCCGCGTGACCGCCCTGGACAACGTCTCCTGGGCTTTCCGGCGCGGCACCTTCACCGCGATCATGGGTGCCTCCGGCTCCGGCAAGAGCACGTTCCTGCACTGCGCCTCAGGCCTGGACCGGCCCAGCTCCGGCACGGTCCGGCTCGGCGAGACCGACCTGGGCGCCCTGAAGGAGACCGAGCTGACCCGGCTGCGGCGCGACCGCGTCGGGTTCGTGTTCCAGGGCTACAACCTGGTGCCCTCCATGACCGTTGAGCGCAACATCACGCTGCCGTTGTCGCTCGGCGGGCGGCGCGCGGACCGCGGCTGGTTCTCCGAGGTCGTGCACCGGGTCGGGATGGCCGAGCGCCTCGGCACCAAGCCCTCGCAGCTGTCCGGCGGGCAGCAGCAGCGGGTCGCGGTGGCGCGGGCGCTGGTGACCCGGCCGGAGATCGTCTTCGCCGACGAGCCCACCGCCGCGCTGGACCCGCGCACCGCCGGGCACGTGCTGCGGCTGCTGCGCGAGGCCGTGGACGCCACCGGGCAGACCGTGGTGCTGGTGACGCACGACCCGGCCGCCGCGGCGTGGGCCGACAGCGTCGTGTTCCTGTCCGAGGGGCGGATCGTCGACGAACTGCCGCGCCCGACCGCCTCGGCGGTCCTGACCCGCTGGGAGACGCTGTGAAGAAGGGCATCGCCTTCGGGGTCGCCACCGCGCTGGCGGTGGCGGCCATGATCCTCGGCGCCTTCGGGGTGCTGATCGAGTCCGGCGTCCGCGCGCACGGCACGCTGGAGCGCTACGCCTCTGCCGCCGCGGTGGTCCACGGCCATCAGAGCGTGACGCATGTCAAGGGCAGCGGAGACAACAAGAACTCTGAGAGCCGGCCGCTGGTCGAGCCGAACCGGGTGCCGGTGGCGGATGGAGCGGCGCTGAAGGCGGTGGCCGGCGTCGGGGACGTGGTCGCGGACTTCTCCCTGCCGGTGGTGGTGGCGGAGTCCGGGGCCGGTGCTACATCTGGTGCCACCTCCAGTGCGACATCCGCTTCCGTCTCCGGGACCACGCTGACCGGCCACGGCTGGGACTCGGCGAAACTGACCCCGACCACGCTCGCCTCCGGACACGCACCGGCCTCGGCGCAGGACGTGGTCCTCGATGCGAAAACGGCTGCCGGCTTGGGAATCAGCGCCGGTCTCCACCTCCGGTTGCAACTCGGGGGCGAGCCCCAGAACTACCTGGTCTCCGGCCTCACATCCGGCGGCCCGGCCGGGACGCTGTATTTCACCCAGCAGCAGGCCGCGACGCTGTCCGGCCACCCGGACCGCGCCGACGCGCTGGTCGTGCTGCCGGCCGCCGGCGCGCACGTCTCCGCCTCCGCGCTGCGCGCGGCCGTCCCGGGCCTGGACGTGGCCACCGGCGCGGCACGCGGCGACGTGGAGAACCCGGCGATCCAGGCCGGCCGCTACGACAACCTGGGCTCGGCCGGCACGCTCGGCGGCGTCGGGCTGCTGGTGGCGCTGCTGGTCGTCTCCGGGCTGCTGGAGCTCTCGGTGCGCGACCGGACCCGGGAGCTGGCGGTGATGCGGGCCGTGGGCGCCACACCGCGGCAGGTGCGGCGGGTCATCGTGCGCGAGATGCTCAAGATCGCGGTGCCCTCGGCGCTGCTCGGGGCAGTGGCCTCCCTCGGGCTCGGAGCACTGCTGCATGCCTGGATGACGTCGCAGGGCGTGCTGCCCGCCGGCTATGCACTCGCCCTGAGCCCGATCCCGGTGTTCGGCTCGGCGCTGCTCACCGTGCTGGCCGCGGTCGGCACCGGCTGGCTCGCCTCCCGCCGGGTGTCGAAGATCAAGCCGGTGCAGGCGCTCGGCGAGAGCGCCGTGGAGCCGACCCGGCTGCCGCGCTGGCGGGTCATCACCGGGGCGGTGTTCCTGGTGTTCGGCGCGGGGATGCTGGTGCTGACCTTCACCGCCGGCGGCCAGACGGCGGCCTCCTCGGTGGCCGGGCTGGTGATCTCGCTGATGTGGGCGGTGGCGCTGCTCGGGCCGTGGATCGCGCGCGCCGGCGTCCGGGTGCTGGGCGCGCCGCTGCGCCGGCTGTGGCCGATCACCGGCGACCTGGCCGCCACCTCGGCGCGCGCCGCCGCGGTGCGGATGGCCGCCGTCATCACGCCGGTCGCGCTGGCGGTGTCCTTCGGCGGCACGCAGCTGTTCGCGCAGACCACCACCGCCAACGCCACCTCCGCCCAGGCCCGCGACGGCCTGCACGCCACCAGCGTCCTGACCTCCTCCGGCCCCGGCATCCCGCACGCCGCATACGACGCCGCCAAGGCGCTGCCGGGGGTGACCGACGTGACCGCGGTGAAGCGGACCACGGTGGTGATGCTGGTGTGGAACCTGGACATGTCGCTGCAGTCGCTGTCGGCGCAGGGACTGGAGGGCGGAGCGTCCGCGACACTGGACCCGACGGTCACCGCCGGCTCGCTGGCCGGGCTGAACGAGCCCGGTACCGTCGCGCTGAGCACGATGGTCGCGCACGACACGAAGGTCGGCGACGTGCGCCAGCTCTGGCTCGGCGACGGCACGCAGGTGTCGCTGAAGGTGGTGGCGCTGTACGACCGGGGGCTCGGCTTCGGGGACGTGCTGCTGCCGCGGGACCTGGTGGCCGCGCACGCCGCCACCTCGCTGGACGACGACATCCTCGTCGACGGCACCGGCGATCTCAGCCCCCTGATGGCGCGGTTCGCGGGGCTGCACACCGCCTCGGCCGCGGACTATGGCAGCACCCTGAGTGAGCAGGCCCACCGCGACGGCCTGATGGGCCTGATGGCGGTGGTGGCGATCGCCGGCTTCATCCTGATCGGCGTGGTGACCACGCTGGGCGTGGCCACGGCGTCCCGACGCAGGGAACTGACACTGCTGCGCCTGGTCGGAGCGACCCGCGACCAGCTGTTGCAGGCCCTGCGCCTGGAGACGGTGATCATCCTCGGCGTCGGCATCCTGGCCGGCGCGGCGGTCGCGGGCCTCACGCTGATCGCCTTCGCCGCCGGCGTCACCGGCCTGCCGATGCTCTCGATCCCGCCCCTGGCCTGCGCCGGAATCCTGGCCGCGGTGGTCATCCCGGGCGCGGCGGCGGTGCTGGTGCCGGCGCGCCGGATCGTGCGCCGGCGCTCGCCGCGGATCGAGTAGCGCCGAATCAGGGTGCGTTCACGGTCGGTTGCTATGGTGCGGTTGAACCACCTCGCACCGGCCGTGCGTTCCATCGGTGTACACGCCATGGGGCGTGATATGCGCGGCGTGTCCGTCAGGGAGGATTCCCGCAGCCTCCGTTCACTCCCCAGTGGTTGGCGGGCACGCCGCTCGGCGGTTTGTGGCGTCGGCAGGGTCGATAGGCTCGAGCGGTGAGTTTGGTGGCGTGCCTGGCGCGGTTCGCGGAGACGGCCTCGCTCGGACAGATGCGGGTGGGCGCGTCGTTCGAGGACGTGGTGCGGATCCACGGCGAGTACTACGAGGCCGGCGGGCCGCATCGGGGGTGGCCGCGCCTGTTCGGGTTCGGCGACGTCGAGCTGTCGGTCTGTCGGTGCCGGCGCGTGAACTTGATCTGCGTTCAGACATGGCGCGAGGAAACCGAGCTTCCTGATGAGAATCGAGTCGGCTGCCAGGTGTTCCCCGGGCGACCCACGCAGGAGGAGGTCACCGAGGCCCTGGACGCGGCCGGAGTCGGCTGGCGCCCCCACCCGCCCCTGACCCTTCCGGGCCAGACCGCGATCCTCGCCGACATCACCGCCGTCTCGTTCGTGTTCGAGCTCGAAGACGACGAGCCGCCGCATCTGAACGTGGTCGGCGCCCCCGGTGACTACCACGAGTGCCCCGAGGCCCCGGCCCCGCGAAGATGACTCTTGTACCATCACGCAGTCCCTCCTACAGTGCAGCGACCTACCGTGATCACGCGGCGCTCGCCGCGGGAGGGGGTGCCGCCCGTATGGGACAGCGTTCTTCGAAGCCTGCGATACCCGGCGAGGCCGACTACGTCGTCGTCGGTGCCGGCAGCGCCGGTTGTGTGCTGGCCGCGCGGCTGGCCGCGAGCGGCGCCCGGGTGGTGCTGATCGAGGCCGGCGGGTCCGACCGGACCACGCTGGTCCGCAAACCGGGGCTGATCGCCGCGGTGCACAGCGTGCCCCAGTTGAAGGCGCGGCTGGACTGGGGCTACTACTCGGTGCCGCAGGCCGACGCCCTCGGGCGCAAGGTCCCGCAGACGCGGGGCAAGGTGCTCGGCGGCTCCGGGTCGGTGAACGGGATGCTGTTCGTGCGGGGGAACGCCGCCAACTACGACGCGTGGGCCGCGCAGGGTTGTCAGGGCTGGTCGTACGCGGACGTACTGCCCAGCTTCAAGAAGCTGGAGAGCTGGGAGGACGGCGAGAGCGAGTTCCGCGGCGGCGCCGGGCCCATCAAGGTGCGGCGGCAGACCGATGTCACCACCGCGACGCTGGGTTTCATGGAGGCGTTCGCCGACACCGCCGGGGTGAAGGTGCTCGACGACTACAACGGCGAGTCGCAGGAGGGCATCGGGATCGTCCAGCAGAGCGCGCACGGCGGGCTGCGGTACAGCTCGTCGGTCGGGTACCTGGACGACCACGGCATGGCGCAGCTCCACGTCGTCACCGGGGTGACCGTCGCTCGGGTGGTGCTGGAGCAGGGCCGGGCGGTCGGGGTCGAGGTCGTCGCCGAGGGCGGCGGGCGGCAGGTGGTGCGGGCCGCGCGCGAGGTGGTGCTGTGCGCCGGGGTGTTCGGGTCGGCGCAGCTGCTGCAGCTGTCCGGGATCGGGCCGGCCGGGCACCTGCGGTCGGTGGGCGTCGAGGTGGTGGCGGACCTGCCGGTCGGCGACAACCTGCACGACCACTTGTTCGTCCCGATGTGCTTCCTGATGCCCGAGGCGCGGAACAAGGGGACGGCGCCGTACTTCGCGCGGGGCTTCGTCAAGGAGATGACGCGCGGCGGGACGTGGGTGGGGCGCACGGTGTTCGAGGCGGTGGGGTTCGTGCGCAGCCCGTCCGCCGAGACCGTGCCGGACATGCAGATCCATGTGCTGCCGTGGTCGTACCCGGGCCCGAACCAGGACGCGCCGGTCCGGCACAAGGCCGACCCGCGCCGCACGCTGACGGTGATGCCGACGCTGATCTACCCCAAGAGCCGCGGGACGCTGCGCCTGGCCTCGGCCGACCCGGCGGCCGCGCCGCTGATCGACCCGGCGTACCTGCACGACCCGGCGGACGCGAAGCTGCTGCTCGACGGCATGGAGCTGGTCCGCGAGGCGATGGCGCACCGCTCGCTGTCCGGCCGGGTCCACGGCGAGAGCGCGCCGGGATCGGCGCACGCGAACCGCGCGGCGCTGGCCGCCGAGCTGCCGAACCGCGCGACGACGGTGTACCACCCGGTCGGCACCTGCCGGATGGGCGTCGACGAGCGCG